>JANYHG010000242.1 GCA_025359165.1 Hyphomicrobiaceae bacterium | reverse complement strand
ACCTACGCTCTTTGGTTGGATAGTCATGTCGGCAATAATCCTTTTGAACGGCAGGCGCTGCATCGTTTCGGCATATGTTTTGATAGCGCGGAAAACGGGATTGATGCACTTAAACTAATCGAAAAACACCCGAACAGATATAGCATGATAATATCAAATTTTTTACGCGAGAGTGATTCACTTACTGGATACGGCGTGCTCCGCCAACTTAAAGATAGGGGTGTATCCATTCCGTATATATTCTACGTGAATAATTTTACGGACGAGCAGGCTGCGGATGCTCGAAGAGAGGGTGCAATTGATGAAGTCAGAGGCGCATACGCGCTAGTGAACCGGGTCGTTACGTTCTTGGATGCATCGCATGCGCGCGAGAATAGGCTCAATTCTGCAATCGATGCCTTCAGGCCTTGCCGGGTTCTGCATTCAATATCTGGCGACGAGCGACACAAGTGAGGTGCTGTCTTCTCGGCGTGGGTTTTTGGCACGCGTTGCGCGGTCAAGGACTGACCGTTGTGTCTGCTCACCTCCCTGTAGCAGCCAGCCGAATTGTGAACCCCTCGTTACAAATCTTCTCGCGGTCGTTCTGTGGCCGATTGCGGAAGTCACGCGAGACGCGCGCCACCTTCAGCCGCGATTGCCGGAGAGGAGTTTGCGGCTGATGACGACGCGCATGATTTCGTTGGTGCCTTCGAGGATCTGGTGGACGCGGAGATCGCGCACCAGCTTCTCCATACCGTAGTCCTTCAGATAGCCGTAGCCGCCGTGGATCTGCAGGGCCTCGTTGACGATCTCGAAGCCGACGTCGGTGGCAAAACGCTTGCCCATCGCGGAATACATCGACGCCTGCGGATCGGCGCGATCCATCGCATCGGCGGCGCGATAGATCATCATGCGGCCGGCTTCGAGATTTGTCGCCATGTCGGCGAGCTTGAACTGCAGCACCTGAAACTCGGCGAGATTTTTGCCGAAGGCCTTGCGTTCGAACATGTAGTCGCGTGCCTTGTCGATGGCGAACGCCGCCGGGCCGAGCGAACATGCGCCGATGTTGATACGTCCGCCGTCGAGCCCGCTCATCGCGAAGCGGAAGCCGCGCCCCTCGAAGCCACCGATCAACGCATTCACGGGCACGCGGCAGTTGTCCATGATCACTTGGCGCGTCGGCTGCGCATTCCAGCCCATTTTCTTTTCGTTGGGACCAAAACTGAGCCCCGGCGTATCTTTCATAACGGCAAATGCTGAAATGCCGTCGGCACCCTCACCGCCCGTGCGCGCGAAAATGAAATAAAAATCGGTCGCACCCGCGCCGGAAATGAATTGCTTGGTGCCATCGAGGACGTAGTGATCGCCCTGTTTTCGCGCCGTCGTTTTCAGCGCCACGGCATCGGAGCCGGCGCCGGGTTCGGTCAGGCCATAGGACGACAGCCACTCCATCGATGCGAGCTTCGGCATCCAAGCCTTCACCTGCTCGGGGGTGCCGTATTTGCCGACCATCCACGCCACCATGTTGTGGATCGAGATGTAGGCCGATACCGCAGGACACCCATATGACAACGCTTCCATGATCAAAGCGCCGTCGAGACGAGACAGGCCCGAACCGCCGATGGTATCGGGCACGTAGATCGCGGCCATGCCGAGTGCTGCCGTTTCGCGAATGACGTCGACGGGGAAATGTGCCTTTTCGTCCCACTCCAAAGTGTGCGGCGCGAGGCGCTCTTTGGCAAATGCCAGAGCTGTTTCCTGGATCGCTGATTGTTCTTCAGTGAGAGAAAATTGCATGGAGACCTGCATTGAAGTTCGAGATTCGTGGAGGCTGGCTATGCTTTCCAATCGGACAGCAACACTCCGCTGGACGCATAGGGCGTGCCTGAGAGTTTCGCGGCGAATGCTACGTCGGCGGTGACAAGCGGCGCACCGCGCAATCGGCCAGCCGCCAGAAAAAGGCAATCGTAGACCGAATGGTTCAAATCCTGTGAAAGCCGGAGCGCTTCGACGACCAGCGTCTCGGTTGTGAGCAACTCCGAAAACATGTTTGTCAATCCAACGACGGCATCGCTTACCGTTGCCGCATCGATAATTCCGGCGCGTCGTTGCCGCCGCAAGCCAAGAGAATTTGACCCATTTTGACAGCTCCAGCGAAGCGCTATCACTCTTGAGCATGCCGCGCTTCGATTGTCACATCTGGCTTTCATCGCAACCAAATGAGCCGGGCTGGCTTACAAATGGGTCACAACGTCACCGTCGCCAGCCGCCGCCCAGGAGTGTTTCAGCTTCCTCAGCCATGCGCTGCACGATGACGCTGGCGGGTTCGATTGTGTGGATCAAACCTGTGACTTCACCGGCGATTGCTGCCGCGATGCTTGTGTCCCCTGCCGCCACAGCGGCTCCATAGCTTTGGCGCTCCGCCTCTCCGGCGGCACGCATCTCCGCCTCGCGCCCCAGCCACCGTTCGACATAGACGTTTCGCACCACGCGGATGTTGTAGCGTTCCGGCCAATCGTACCCGCGCGCGATATCAGTCACCGACTGCCGGACCGTATCGTCACCGCTGGCCACCAATGCGGCCTGATGCAGGTGCGGATGCACCAATGCTTCTGAACTCGCCCAAAATCGCGAGCCGACAACCGCGCCATCCGCACCCAACATCAGCGCTGCCGCCAAGCCCCGCCCATCTGCAATTCCGCCAGCCGCGCAAAGCAACGTTTGCGGTGAACGCACGGCGATCAAATCGGCGACTTCAGGCACCAACGTCATCGTCGCGCGCTTTTCGCCATGGCCGCCGGCTTCCGCACCTTGCGCGACAATGATGTCACACCCGGCATCGATCGCGATCTGAGCGTCACGCAACGTCTGCACTTGCTGAATTGCAATTGCGCCGGCAGCCTTGATTTTGGCGATATACGGCGAAGGATCACCAAACGACAGGAACAGTGACTTCGGCTTGTGCGCAAGCGCCTGATCGAGAAGGTGCAGGTGCTTCGCCATCGACCAGGTGATGAAACCGCACCCGATGCGGGCATTCCCCGCCGCACGAAACTGCGCTTCGATCCAGTCACCATCGCCGTAGCCACCGCCGATGAGCCCAAGCCCGCCCGCATTGGACACCGCTGCCGCCAGTTTGCCTCCGGCCGCAAACGCCATCGGTGCTGAAATGATCGGATGCTGGATGCCTAACCGCTGCGTCAAACGGGTGGGGATAGCCATTTTTGTTCGATCTCCGGATTGCGTGCTCAACCTGCGGCATCGTGTGATTGGACATCTCTAGGGTTCCTGCGCTGATAGCAACAGCTTCAGCAATGCTCGGCAAACGAACGGATCGGCATGAGACGCACACTTTTAGTTTCAGCGGCGCTCCTCGCTTTTGCGCAGGCCGTCCCGGCTGCGGCGGCGGCCGAAGCATTCGCGTTCGACAAAGGATTCACGGCGGTGACGTTTTCGTGGTCGCACCTGGGCCTGACGCGGCAAACCGCGCGATTCAACGGTGTCGACGGCAGTGTCGAGATCGATCCCGAGCAGCCCGAAAACAGCAAGGTCGACGTCACGATCCGCAGCAATTCAGTGCAATCGGGCGTCGATACGTTCGATCGCATTCTGCGAGGGCCGGATTATTTCAACGCGACAACCTATCCCACGATCACCTTCAAAAGCAACACGGTTACGCGCACGGGCGAAAAGACGGCAGATGTCGAGGGCGAGTTGAACGTGCTCGGCCAGTCGAAACCGGCGACCCTACACGTCACGCTGAACGTGTTCGGTGCCCACCCCTCGGCGGACGCCAATCCGGCGTACGCGGGGAAGAAAGTCGCAGCGTTCTCCGCGCGAACCCAGATATCGCGTAGCGCTTGGGGCATGTCGCGCGGCACACCGCTCGTGTCCGACGAGGTCGAGATCCAGATCGAGACCGAGCTCGTCAGTAGAGACTAGTACACGCGCGCCAGAGGCCGATAGCTTCACGTCGTGCGAGGCACATTCTGGTCATCACTGTCTGCGGAAATTTCCGAAGGCTGCTTCCAGCTGAGCCATCTGGGCTACGACCATGTTGTCGGCAACCGCGAGAGGTTCGGTGCCCGTCATCATGGCGTGGTCGAGCCGGCAAATGCGATCGTTCAACGAGAAGCTCAGATTGACGATGTCGCGCAAGCCTTGTGGCAGGGCATCAAAGCCTTTGGTGTGACTTGGCCGGCCGATAGGTCCGAGCTTGACGCGCTGCCGGCGCACTCCCGCCTGTTGCTGGTCGATTTCTCCATCCTTGAGGGCGCGATGCAGCATCAACCAGGACGCAATCTCGAGCAGGCGCGTCGTCAAGCGCATGCTTTCGGTGGCGTAGGTGAGGGTCAGGGGTGCTTGCAGGCCTTTAGCCTCTTTGCGACCGGGACCATCGAGGTAGCTTGCGGTGCGCTCTACGAGCGCCATGCCTTCCTTGTAGATGGCATCGAATTGGTCGGAGGCGGCAAAGCGCGCACCGAACGAGATCATCTCGGCCGAAGACCGGTCGGCGGCCGAACGGCCCGCCATCAGACTGCTGTCACTCATCACTCACACTCACACTCACGTTCGACGCAACTGCGTACTTTCGAGACTAGCGTAACTTTTTCAGGCAGGCGACTTTAATGTATCGCTTCAAAATGAGATTCTTTCGTGGCACGTTCTGCAGATGTTCGCCGATATAACGCTGTGCCTGCAACCGCACTCCACCCAATGGTGCAATATCCATGCAAAGCTCATCATCCATGCAAAGCTCAGCGAACGCCGGTCAAAAAAAGAGCCGCCACTGGCGGCTCCAGAGTTGACAGGAGGCGTCAAACAAAACGGCAGGGGAAGCCGTTCGAGGATCCGGCGAGCCAGAAACAAGGAAAGCGTAACGCGGCATGGTTACTAAATCGTAAATGCCGGGGTGCCGCTGGCGGGTGACGCGTTAACTTCAACGCGGTCTCGACCAACTACTTGTCCTGCGCGGTGAAAGGCGGTTCCTTACCAGCAGGAACGGACTCCTCGGCCATGGAAAGCACCATCGCCACGGTTATGTATGTTCCTGCCAATGTCGTCATATCGACGATCTGTTGCGGTGTGAGCAGTTTGCGCGCCGCGTCGAAGGTTGTGTCGGATACTTCGTGCTTCGTGGTCAATTCGGTGACGAAATCATAGATAGCGGCTTCGTCCGGCTGCAGGCCGGCCGGTCGCTTCCTCGCCCTCAGATCCGCGATGACCGCTGCCGATAGCCCGGCCTTCAGAGCCAACGGCGCATGTGCGAACCATTCCACCTGCGATGTCCACTGCCGCCCGATTATCAGAATGACAAATTCACTCTGGCGTGCCGACAGGGTCGAATTCCAGCGCAGATACTTGAGCAGATCGAACATGTTCTGCCCTAGCACGGGGCTCCGAAGCAGCGGATTGTAGGGGCCGCCGAGGCCGACGCTCGACACCTTCATGATCTGATCGCCCAACGGTCGCTGCTCCGGCGTCAGTTGGTCAATCGTCAGTTGCGGAAACCGCACGTCTTTTGCTTTCGCCGTACTCACCCCAGCCCCTCCGAAACTCCAACCCACCGCTGCCGACACGAGTGCGACACCAGCAATTCCACAAATTTTACGCATCGATTTCCCCATCACACTGGGCCGAAATTACAGTCCAGTGAAAGTATGGGGTGCGGTCTACGGGCCGTCAAACGCCCGAGAACGTCCGAGAAAAACCTGATCTCATTGTCCGAACAATTTTTCTGCCGCCGCCTTGTGTTTCTGCTTGGCCGCGATCTCCGACCGCGTTCGTGCAATTTCGGTTTCCAGCGCAGAAATGCGTTCTTCCAGTTCCGCAATGGCGAAACGTTCAAGGTCCTCGCTCAGCACGATCGCGCGCTTCGGCTTCGGCAGTTCGTCATCCCAGCTCATGGTCATGTCTCCGCGTTGTCAAGGTAACGGACTTGTCGTCGGCAGACCAGTAAGGCATCAGTACCCGCCAGATCCGCTTCTGAACGTTCCGATTTGCAAATTATGGAACGACCCTAGCTCTTTGTTCGTCGCGCTTCATGCAGGAAGAACTTGCCGGAAGCACTCCAGAGGACGCCGCTCATGAACCAAAACACACCTGCAACACATCCTGCAGCGATGACGGGGATCGAAATTCACGGCAAAGGCGGCCCCGAAGTCCTGGTCGCCGGCACTGTCGAGACGCCGCGCGCAGGCCCCGGCCAGATCTTGATCAAAGTCGCGGCGGCCGGCGTCAACCGGCCCGACATCCAGCAGCGGATCGGCGCCTATCCGCCACCGGCAGGACATTCCAAGTTACCGGGCCTGGAGGTCTCCGGCACCGTCGCGGAAATCGGCGCGGATGTCACACGCTGGAAAGTCGGCGATCCCGTCTGCGCCCTCGTCAATGGCGGCGGCTATGCCCAATACACGGTTGCCGAAGACTCCGTTGCGCTTCCGATCCCCGCAGGCGTCGACATGATCCATGCCGCAGCCTTGCCCGAGACTGTTTTTACCGTATGGAACAACGTCTTCGAACGCGGCGGCTTGAAGGCCGGCGAATGGTTCATGGTGCACGGCGGCAGCAGCGGCATCGGGACGACGGCGATCCAACTCGCCAAAGCCTTAGGTGCCAAAGTCATCGCGACCGCTGGCTCGGCCGACAAATGTAAAGCCTGCGTCGACCTCGGTGCCGACCGCGCGATCAATTACAAAACCGAAGACTTCGTGGCGATTGCACGGGAAGTCACCGGCGGTAAAGGCGTCGACGTGACGCTCGACATGATCGGCGGCGACTATACGGATCGCAACATCGTCGCGGCAGCCGAAGACGGCCGCATCGTCCAGATCGCCTCGCTCGGCGGAGCCGAAGTCAAGCTGAACGTCGCGCGCCTGATGGTCAAACGCGTGACACTAACCGGATCGACGCTGCGACCGCGCAGCCGCGAGGTTAAAACCGCTTTCGCCCGTGCCATCGAAGCCAAAGTCTGGCCGCTGATCGCCGCAGGCAAAATCAAGGTCGTCGTCGACGGCACCTATCCGCTCGCCAATGCCGCTGACGCGCATCGCCGGATGGAAACCAGCGCACACATCGGGAAAATTATTCTGGTGATATAATTTGCTACGGGACGAATTGCGCCTTGGAGAAGGACGCTGGCACCGCTCATCGGCGGTTCAGATTGAGATCGTAATAGCTGACGTCACTCACCGAATGCCCTGCATCCGAACACCTAGAGTCCGCCCGTGATCACGCCAAAACTGTCGACGACCGAAGTTTACAAACGCTCGCTGATGCTGCTCGCCTCCGAAAAGGCATTGACGGCTGTTCTGGTGCTCGCCGGCATGGCGATCGCCGGCGTGCAGGTTTACGAACAGGTGCTGTTCGGCTGGGTGGTCGACGCGCTCTCCAAAGGCAACGGTGCATTCCCGATCATCGGGATGTGGGCCGGTCTTGGACTGTTCGGCATCGTCGCCAGCGTCATCGTCTCGATCGCCTCCGATCGGTTGGCCCATCGTCATCGCCTCAACGCCATGGGCCTGGCCTTCGAACGAGCGATCACTTTGCCGATCAGTTACCATGCCGAAAAGGGATCGGGGTCGGTGGTGCGCGCCATCCTGTCGGGCACCGATCAGCTGTTCTGGCTGTGGCTGTCGTTCCTGCGCGAACAGCTCTCCGCGATCGTGTCGATCCTGCTGCTGATCCCCACGGCATTGAGCATGGACGCGAGGATGGCTTCGATCCTGGCCGTGCTCGCCGTGGTCTATCTGGCGATTAACATCGTCGTGGTGCGCAAGACAAGCGACGGGCAGGCCGCCGTCGAGCAGTATCACGCCAATGTTTTCGGTCGCGTCGGCGATGTGCTGGGCAACGTTACCGTCGTGCAGAGTTACTCACGCCTTGGCGTCGAAATGGACGCCATGCGGTCCGTCATGAAGGATCTGCTCGCCGCGCAATATCCGGTGCTGACGTGGTGGGGCCTGCTCACCGTGCTGACCCGCGCCGCCGCCACCATCACCATGGTTGCTGTCTTCGCTGTCGGTGCCGTGCTCGCGAGCCAGGGCGAGATCACGGTCGGTGCCATCGTGTCGTTCGTCGGGTTCGCGTCCTTGTTGATCGGCAAACTCGACCAACTCTCGGGGTTCGTCGTGCGAACCTATCAGGCGGCTCCGACGCTACGTTCTTACTTCGAACTGCTGGATGCGCAGGCCAACGTCATCGAGAAACCGAATGCCCGCGCGATCGAAAACGTGGCTGGACGAGTCGTCTTCGAAAACGTGTCGTATCGCTATGGTCCGGGCAGCCAAGGCGTGTTCGACCTCAATTTCGAAGTTCAGCAGGGTAAAACGATTGCACTCGTCGGTCCGACCGGATCGGGCAAAACGACGACACTGTCGCTGCTGCAGCGCTTTCGCGAACCCGACGGCGGCAAGATCTACATCGATGGGGTCGACATCGCCGAGGCGACGATGGCCTCGGTACGCCATGCGATTGGTGTCGTGTTCCAAGATGCGGGGCTGTTCAATCGCACGATCGCCGAAAACATTCGCGTGGGTAAACCGGACGCGACCGACGAGGAAGTCCAGCGAGCGGCGCGTCTGGCCGAGGCGCACGATTTCATCATGCGCAAGCCGGGCGGCTTCAACTTCCTCATCGGCGAGCGCGGTTTGTCGTTGTCGGGCGGCGAGCGCCAACGTTTGGCGATCGCGCGTGCGATTCTAAAGGAAGCACCCATCCTCATTCTCGACGAAGCGACCAGCGCGCTCGACGCCGAAACCGAAGGCAAGATCAAGCGCGCGCTCGACGTGCTGCGCCAGGGCCGCACGACCTTCATCATCGCGCATCGGCTTTCAACGGTTGCCGACGCCGATACCATCTTGGTGCTGGAAGAAGGCAGGATTGTCGAGCGCGGTACGTTCCGCCAACTGGTCGCCCAAGGCGGCTTGTTCGCGCGGCTGGTCGCGGAAGGTGGCTTCACCGAGCCCACTGCACCCGAAGATGCCGCGAACGCGCTGAAGGCCGGCCCGGTGGTTCCCGCGCCGTCGACGCTGACACCTGCATAAGCAGGTTGCGCCGAAGCCACCTGCGCGAGTACGTCACGCCAACTTGTACGACGGGCATGTCCGCGGAGGCTTGATCTCCTGAATTGCTCGTCACATACACACTCAAACCAGCCCTGCTTCGGCAGGGCTTTCCTTTTTAATCTCCGTCTCAATCTCCATCCAAATGCGAGAAGGTTTTGCCCGTGGCCCACGCCGTCGACTATAAAGATTTGACCACGCTGATCAATCTGGACTTGCCGCCGACGAAGTGGTTGACCGTCGATCAAGCGCTGATCGACGCCTTCGCCGACGCCACCGGCGACCACCAGTGGATTCACGTCGAAGTCGACCGCGCCAAAAAAGAAATCGGCGGAACTATCGCGCACGGTTTTCTGACGCTGTCGTTGATGAGCGCGATGTCGCAAGACACGCTGCAGATCAAGGGCATCAGCCGCGGGATCAACTACGGCTTCGACAAAGTACGCTTTACGGGCGTCGTGCCGGCCGGTAGCAAAGTGCGCATGCGGACTACGGTCACAAAGATCGAGGACAAGAACGGCGGCAAGCTGCTGACGCGCAACTGCATCGTCGAGGTACAGGGCGCAGACGGCAAGATTTTCGACAAACCGGCCGTCGTCGCTGAATGGCTCGGCCTGGTATTTCCGGCCTGATCCAAGCTCAGGCGGCCGCAGGTTTCATTCAGCCGTAGAAGCGGCAGTGCCGCACGTTGCCGGGTCCGATCCAGCAGCGGCGATCGTAGCGCCATTCGGGGCCGGGGCGGCACGAATGCCAGGTCCCGAGCCAACCCGATCGATGCCAGCCGCGAAATCGCGTCCAAACGCAGTTCTGTCGATCAGCGACCGGCAGCACGCTCGGGCTGCTCTGCTCGGCGCTGCGGTGGATCTCGACTGGGGTCCAGGAGCCCGCCTGAGCTCGAGGCAGCGGTATGAGTAAGGGCAACACGACGGCGAACGCGCACGCGTTGACGATCGATCTGGCGGGCATAACAACGTCCTCGAATGGGCTCACATGGGTGCCGTGCGACGATGCACCGACACCCGATGAGCCATAGCGAGAAATTGTGGCACCATGCCGCTTATGGCACTCGGTTCTGCGTTCCCGCCGAGAGCCGACACGAATGGTGTATGTCGTCCCTAGGGTCGTTCCGGTTCTACTTGGATTATGAAACGACCCCGCTCGTCGCTGGTATCGGCCGCACCATCAGGCGACTGGCGCTGGTCCCTGGCCGGCCTGTTGGCGGCGCTGAATGTAAAGGTTGCCGAAGTCGATCGGGTCCAGCAACAACGGCGGGAAGCCGCCTTCACGGGTGATATCGGCGACGAGGCGGCGGACGAAGGGGAACGTCAAGGCCGGACAGTTGATGAGCAGGAACGGCTCCAACGAGGCCTCCGGCACATTTTCCAGCTGCAACAGCGCGCCGTACTGGATTTCGAGATCATACAGCATGCCGGCCTTGGCCGAGCAGTTCGCCTTCAATTCAATGACGCTTTCGAACACGTTCGGACCGACGTTCTGCGCGTTGACATTCACTTCAATGCGGATGTTGGGCTGCTCGTTCTGCTCGATCGCAACGCGGCCGACGCTGGGGTTTTCGAAGGAAAGGTCCTTGATGAACTGACCCATCACGCGCACTTGCGCCGGTTGAGCAGCGGCAGCATCGCTACCTGTGCCGTTTTGCGAGGCATTAGACATGAGATCGTTTCCGTGTGTGCGGCAATGCGCTGGTTAACTGTGGCGAATGGCATGCGCTATCATGCTGCGGCAGTCGCTGCAACGGCGCGGATATCAGTCGTTGCTGGTCGTTTCCTGGACGCCCGCCGGCAGGTGCCATGCGTGCGCAAGCAGCCAGCCCTGCGTTCGTTCGTTGGACATCGTTTTGCAGTGCGGTATGAGTTGTCAGGACCGTAAAATCAGCCGAAAGCCCCACTTCATGCACGCCAAAGTCGACGGTGAGATAAAATATCTGTTCGACACCCCGCCGCAGCCGGGTGCAACACAGGTGGTGGTGCCGGGTCTGACATGGCTGCGCGTGCCGTTGCCGTTCGTACTCGATCACGTCAACTGCTGGCTGCTCGACGATGGTGGAGCCGGCAACGCGGTCACGCTGATCGATACCGGGGCCGACAATTCAAAGACCCGTGAACTCTGGGATCGTGTGCTCGAGCACACCCTCGGCGGCCGGAAGATCAGCCGGCTCATCTGCACGCATGGCCACCCCGACCACGTTGGTCTCGCAGGCTGGCTGGTGGATAAGCTTGGTGTCGACCTGCATATGACGCTGGTCGAGTATCTGGCACCGCAGGTCTTCATGGAAGAGGGCAAGAAGCCGATCTCGGCTGCGGCGCGCGCTTTCTTCAACAGCCATGGCCTCGACGATCTGGCCATCGCCAAAATGGATAAATCTCGGGAAACAGCGCCGTTCCGCAATTACCCGCTGCCGTCGAGCTTCGTTCGTATGCGCGACGGTGACAGCGTCAAATTCGGCGGACGCAGCTGGAAGATATTGGTCAATGGCGGCCATGCTGACGAACACGCGTCGTTTTATTGCAAGGCCGATGGCATCCTGATTGCCGGCGACCAAATCCTTTCGCGGATCTCACCGGTCGTTGGCGTTTTCCCGACCCAACCGCAGTCAGAACCCTTGTCGGACTACCTGCTGTCGCTGAAGCGACTGCGCACGCTGCCGCCCGACCTCCTCGTTCTGCCGTCGCACGGGCTGCCGTTCCGTGGTCTGCACGAGCGAATCGACCAACTCGTCACCCATCACGCGGAACGGTTGGCGGCGCTGGAGAACTTGATGACCGAACCTATGAACGGTGTCGCCATGGCGCATGGCCTGTTTCCACGGGCCATGGCCGCTGAAGGTCAGACTGTGATGGCGTTGGCCGAGACACTCGCGCATGCGCATCATCTCGTGGCGACAAAGCGGGCCAAGCGTCACGTCAGCACATCCGGCGCAATCACGTTTTCGCGGTGCTGAGCTAAGGTGGAATGCCGACGCTTCTGCACGGCGCAATCGGCGGTGCGGCGGGTCGCAGTATCGCGACTGCGTCGCCGATGTTTAGCTACGATCCTTGGCTGCGATCCTTGGCGAGTTTTTCGATCATCGACTGCATCGATGCCAACTGCGCTTTCATCTCGGCCAATTCGTCCTGCGAAGCTGTTGGTGCCGACTGTGGCTGCTGCGATTTGACGACAGAAAGATGTGACGCCGCGCCACCGCCCTCGACGGATGCAGCCGGCTTATCGACCGTGCCGTCCTGCGAGGGTCGCGCCGCCTGCATTTGAGCGACCATCTGGTTGCCCGGAGGATGCGCGAACGGCGAAAACATCTTCATGGTCTGTTCGAACATGGCGAGGTTCTTGCGCGCTTGCTCGTGATACGCTTCGAGCGCCCCGTGTGGCGTGAACGCCGACGTCAGTTGCTCCCGCACCCGGACCTGCTCACGCGTCAGTGTATCGAGTGACACCTGCAAGTAACTCGGCACGAGCTTGCCGACGCTGTCGCCATAAAACCGGATGAGTTGCCGCAGAAACGGAATTGGCAGCATCGTCTGCCCGCTCCCCATGCGTCCTTCCTGTTCGACAATGATCTGCGTCAGAACAGAGTGGGTGAGATCGTCGCCGCTTTTCGCGTCGAACACAACGAAATCGCGCTCAGATTTGACCATGGAGGACAAGTCATCAAGCGTGACATAGGTGCTCGTTTCAGTGTTATAAAGTCGTCGGTTGGCGTATTTTTTGACGACGACCGGCTCTTTTTTTTCTGCAGGTTTCGCCGTTTGATCGGTGGTCTTCTCGAGCATGACGCATCACCTTTTTTGATCCGCATTTACGCGCGGCATGGGTTCTGCCCAAACAGGCCGATAGACTTATGAAACTCATCAAAAACAAGCCTATGGATATCACACCTCTGATGCACTGCACTAGGCGTTATCTTGCAGAGCATCAAAATATCTGAACGTCAGTAAATGATAATAATTACAACAAAATCGAGATACCACCGAGTTGCATATCCGCGTACGTACGGTGCTTGCAAATCCGCCTGATATAGACGCGTGCGCATCCGGCGCTTATATGCTGATATGGTTCCCAGGAATTCGGTGGGTTCGACCGCGCCCACTGCATCGCCCATTTCGTCTTGCACCCAAATCGTTTTCCGAGCAGCATCTGGCGCACTCCGCGCGAAAGGATCACCTCATGTCTACCGATGCCACAACCGTCGTCATTGCCTCAGCCGCTCGCACACCCGTCGGTGCATTCAATGGGTCGCTCTCGTCGATGCCCGCGCACGACCTCGGCAAGGTCGCAATCCAGGCAGCCCTCGGCCGGGCCAAAGTCTCGGCGAATGACGTGTCCGAAGTGATCATGGGGCAGGTGCTGACCGCCGGCATGGGGCAGAACCCGGCCCGCCAGGCGTCGATCAACGCGGGCATTCCTGTCGGCGCGCCAGCCTGGGGCATGAACCAACTGTGCGGGTCAGGTCTGCGCGCGATCGCCCTCGGTGCCCAGCAGGTGCTCGACGGCTCTGCCAAGATCGTCGTTGCCGGTGGCCAGGAGAGCATGAGCCAGGCGCAGCATTGCGCACATCTGCGCGAAGGCACCAAAATGGGTGACTTCAAGATGATCGACACGATGATCAAGGATGGCCTGTGGGACGCCTTCAACGGCTACCATATGGGCACGACGGCGGAGAATGTCGCCAAGCAGTACCAGATCACGCGCGAGCAGCAGGACACGTTCGCGGTCGCCTCGCAGAACAAAGCCGAAGCCGCCAAGAAGGCCGGTAAATTCAAGGACGAGATCTGCGCCGTTACCGTCAAGACCCGCAAGGGCGACGTGGTCGTCTCCGAAGACGAGTATATCAAGGACGGCGTCACGATGGAGGGCATCGCCAAACTGAAGCCGGCATTCGACAAAGCGGGCACTGTGACGGCGGCGAATGCGTCCGGCATCAACGACGGAGCTGCCGCGCTGGTGCTCATGACGCTGGCCGAAGCCAAGAAGCGCGGTATCAAACCGCTCGCCAAAATCGTGTCGTGGGCCAGCGCCGGCGTTGATCCTGCCATCATGGGTACCGGTCCGATTCCAGCATCGCGCATGGCATTGGAGAAAGCCGGCTGGACGGTCAAGGATCTCGATCTGATCGAGGCCAACGAGGCGTTCGCCGCGCAGGCCTGCGCCGTCAACAAGGACATGGGCTTCGACACCAGCAAAGTGAACGTCAATGGCGGCGCTATCGCCATCGGCCACCCGATCGGGGCGTCGGGCGCGCGCGTGCTGACCACGCTGCTTTATGAAATGCAGCGCCGCGACGCCAAGAAAGGCCTCGCCACGTTGTGCATCGGCGGCGGCATGGGCGTCGCCATGTGCGTCGAACGGATCAAGTAAGACGTGGTGTTGTTCTCCGTCGCAAACATCACCTTCGCGGCATGACACCCCCTCATCCGCATTTCAGGCACCTTCTCCCCAAGGGGAGAAGGAAACACGATATGAGGAGGGAGGTTTTGTCGAGAACGACATGGCTTGGCGTGTGAGCTATTGAAAGTGGGTCATGACGGAGTGACTGCATCGGCGCGGGCCACGCTGGCGGGCTTGGGCGCGGTGGCGCTGTGGGCTTGGCTGGCGGCGCTGACGGTGCTGTCCGGCAAAATCCCACCGTTCCAGCTGACGGCGCTGTCGTTCACCGGTGGCACGCTCGTCGGCATCCTTTATGCTCGCTTCACCCGGCAACCGCTGGCCGTGATGCGTGAGATCCCGTGGCAAGCCTACGCTCTCGGTATCTATGGCCTGCTCGGCTATCACGTCTGCTACTTCATGGCGCTGCGGCTGGCCCCGCCACTCGAAGCTTCGCTTATCAACTACCTGTGGCCGCTGCTGATCGTGGTGATGGCTGGAGCGCTGCCAGCCCGCGTCGGCGGCCAGCGGCTGCGCTGGCAGCATCTGCTTGGTGCGGCGTTGGGCTTCGCCGGAACCGCCCTCATCCTCGTGCAGGGCCGCGATCGACCCGATTTCAGCGGCGCGATCTCTGGCTATGCCTGCGCCATTGCGGCGGGCCTGATCTGGTCGAGCTACTCCGTGGCGTCGCGCCTGTTTCGCGATGTCTCCAGCCTATCGGTCATCGGGAGTTGCGCCGGAACGGCCATCGGTGCCGCGCTTTTCCATGTGTGGCTGGAAACCTGGGTGTGGCCGGCGTCGGCGAGCGAGTGGCTGGCTATCGTCGCCCTTGGCCTCGGTCCGCTCGGCCTTGCTTTCTACTGGTGGGATGCCGGAATGAAACACGGTGATCTGCTGCGTCTCGGCCTTGCCTCATACGCTACACCCCTCTTGTCGACGTTGGCATTGGCGCTGCTTGGATTGGGTCGCCTCACCCCGGCACTTGCGCTGGCGGCACTTTTTGTGACTGCGGGAGCCGCAGTCGCGAGCCTGCCCGCGCGGCGTTGAACGCTTTAAGGTCGCGTCACACCTGATCAATTCTCGCAGGTGCAGGTCTTGGCGTGCGCAGCCTGAATTTCGCGTGGCAGGACCATTATAGTCGATGAAAACTTGGCGTAGCGCGACGCGTAGATCTCCGCATAGGCTGCGGCTTCGATCATGCGCACCGCGCGTCCCGAGGCCAAGACCCGCTCGCGCATTGTTTGATCGCCGGCTTTGTCGGCCGCCACCTGAGCCGCGATCAACGCGGGCTTCGCACGCATCAACGCGGCCAGCGGCGAGTGCTCGCCCAATACCGCTGTCGCATCTTCGGCCGACACTACACCGCGCACCGCATCAGCAGTCATTTCCACCAGGGGCAATCCGGCGATCGTCGGGGCAGGCGGCAGCGTTGCGCCCTCGACGGGTGCCGGCAGTACCGCCGCTACGCGCACCGCGGCCAGCAAACGCGCACGTTTGACGAGGTCGCCGACATCGTCGATGCGCTTTTGCAGCGGCTTCAGGGCATTGGCGTAGAAGTCCGTGATCTCGCGCCCGCCTGCGCAGAGCGCCGGATGCGCCGGTTGCGTCATGTAGAGCCTGAGATCGTTGGTCGCGCGCTGTGTCACCCACATATACCGGCCATTGTTGCCGACGTCGGGGATGGCACCGCGACCGTCGGCCAGATCGGCGACGGCTTTGAGAATGCGCATTTCGTCGTTGGTCGGTGCAGGCGAGATCGTCAACTCGGACGGCAACTCCGGCTCGCGCTCGGCCTGCGGTTCGGCGTATTTCGCACAGCGCACGCGACCGGCCACTTTGATCTTGTCGATGCAGACGCGTTCCGCTGCGACAGGCAACGCCGCAGCGCGCCCGGCTTTTGGAAACACGGAGCGCGCGTATATCCATCGTCCTGGTAGCGTCGGATCGGCCGCCCGCAGCGCGGTCATAGCGCTGGCGACATCGTCGCCCTTCGACTTTCTCAGCTCACCGAGGGCCGCATGATAGGCCGTACTGCAGGATGCCGGAGGAGCGGACTGCGCGGACGCATCGAGCGCCAAGCCGATGCCGAGCAGACTTGAAAAAGCAACAGCACCCATCAGCGTGCCACGCTGCATGGCTCGAAAAATGATCGACACGCACCCACCCCATTGCGCTTGCGCGCCGATAAACTCACCTCGGGAGCAAATACGCGAGACGACGGGCAAAGTTCAAGTGGAGTGCGTCCAAAACCAGCGCGGCACAAAGGCTGGCTGAAGAATTGTAGGCCGTCGACCGGCGCGATCCGATCGCACAAAAACAAACTGCCGACCCGTTGCCGGGCCGGCAGTTTTCCCCCGCTGAAGGCGGCAGCGACGATATTTCCCCTCGTCTCGCTACCGCCAATCAGTTTGTTCGTTGACAGTGAACTTGCACCCGCCAGCCGCGTAACACAATCTTAGAAATTCAGTTTTCCACCGCCAAATCAATCACTTGAACGTCTACGGAACATCTTATGTCGGACGATCCGTAAAAGTTGCGGCGCGTAAGCCGCTGCGACAAGGCGAGAAATCAACACCCCATCCGTGGCTCGGATCGCCGCGCGCTTGCTAAGCCCCTTCACGACTGGTGCTCTCGAGAGCACAGTCGCACAACAAATAGGGCCAGCCTTGCAGCCAGCCCTACCATTTTCAAATCACCTGACTCGGCCGAGATCAGAACAGACCCTCGATCTGGCCTGCGGCGTTGAACTTGATGTGTTCAGACGACGGCACCTTCGGCAGGCCGGGCATGGTCATGACCTCGCCGCAGATGACGACGATGAAGCCCGCACCGGCCGACAAGCGCACTTCGCGGATTGGCACGACGTGGTTGGTCGGCGCGCCGCGCATGTTAGGATCTGTCGTGAACGAGTACTGCGTCTTGGCGATGCAGATCGGCAGGTGGCCGTAACCCATCTCTTCCCAGGTCTTGAGCTGGTCGCGGACGCTCTTGTCGGCGATCACCTCGGAGGCCCTGTAAATCTTCTTGGCGATGGTTTCCGTTTTCTGGAACAGGCCCATTTCGTCGGGGTACAGCGGTGCGTACGCCGACACGTTGCTGTCGGCAATTTCGGCGACGCGTTTGGCCATCTCGGCGATGCCCTTCGAGCCGTCAGCCCAATGTCTACAGAGGAAAGCTTCCGAACCCTGCGATTTGACGTAGTCCATTACAGCGGCGATCTCGGCGTCGGTATCGGTGATGAAGTGGTTGATGCCCACAACTGCGGGAACGCCGAAGCTCTTCACGTTCTCGATATGACGGCCGAGGTTGCCGCAACCTTTCTTGACGGCTTCGACGTTTTCCTTGCCGAGTTCTTCCTTCTTGATGCCGCCATTCATTTTAAGCGCGCGGACGGTCGCGACGATAACGGCGGCGGCGGGTTTCAAGCCGGCCTTGCGGCACTTGATGTCGAAGAACTTCTCGGCACCAAGGTCGGCACCGAAACCGGCTTCGGTCACGACATAATCGGCAAGCTTCAGCGCCGTCTGCGTGGCAACGACAGAGTTACAGCCGTGCGCGATGTTGGCGAACGGCCCACCATGGATGAAGGCTGGGTTGTTCTCGAGTGTCTGCACGAGGTTGGGCTGCATCGCCTGCGCCAGCAGAACGGCCATGGCACCATCGGCCTTGATGTCGCGCGCGTAGACCGCAGTCTTGTCGCGGCGGTAGGCAACGATGATGTCGCCAAGACGCTTCTCGAGATCCTTCAGATCCTTGGCGAGGCACAGAATGGCCATGACTTCGGAGGCGACAGTGATGTCGAAGCCGGCTTCGCGAGGGTAGCCATTAGCGACGCCGCCGAGCGAGCAGACGATTTCGCGCAGCGCGCGATCGTTCATGTCCATCACTCGACGCCAGACGACACGGCGCGTGTCGATGTTCAGGCTGTTGCCCCAGTAGATGTGATTGTCGATCATCGCCGAGAGCAGGTTGTGCGCTGCGGTGATGGCGTGGAAGTCACCGGTGAAGTGGAGGTTGATGTCTTCCATCGGCACCACCTGGCTGTAACCACCGCCGGCAGCGCCGCCCTTGACGCCGAAGCAGGGCCCGAGAGACGGCTCGCGCAGGCAGATCGCCGCTTTCTTGCCGATGAAGTTCAGACCATCGCCGAGGCCGACCGTGGTGGTGGTCTTGCCTTCGCCGGCAGGTGTCGGGTTGATCGCGGTGACAAGGATGAGCTTTCCGTCCTTGCGGTTGGCGAGCGAGGCGATGAACTCGGCCGAAATCTTAGCCTTGTCATGCCCATAGGGCAGCAAATGCTGGTTCTCGATACCGAGCTTGGCGCCGATTTCCTGGATGGGGCGCTTCTTGGCGTCGCGCGCGATTTCGATATCTGAACGTACGGCCATGGGTGCGGTCCTTTGGGTTGGTACAGATGCGGCCGTTGCAGGCGGCGGAGTTGGTGTGTTCGGTTGGGTAGCGGCAGCAGCTTTCGTGTCCGGCTTGGAGCCACCGAACAGGCGTGAAAACGGGTTGGCCATGGATCATGCCGCCGGTTTGGGTTTCGGCGGATCAAAGGTGTCGCCGACACCCAGGCCGACTGCGGTGGCAAATTCAGATGCTGCGATCTTCTTGCCCTCGGGTGCCTTGACGCGCTTGACGTGAACGGCACCGCCATTTGCAGCCACCGTAAAGCCTTCGGACGTCAGCGCCAAAATCGTGCCCGGCGTTCCTGTCAGGCCGACGCGAGCGGCATCGTAGATCTCGAGCTTCACGCCCTTGATCGTGCTCCACGCGCCGGGCGCGGGATTGGCGGCGCGGATGGTGTTGTAGACATCCGCAACAGGCTTCGACCAATCGAGTTCGGCCAAGTCCTTCTTGAACCAGCTCTCGTAGGTGCCCTCAGCGAGGTTCTGCTTGTGCTTCAGCTTCACGCCGGCCTTGACCAGATCGAGGCTTTCCAACATGGCGTCGACGCCCATCGGAAAAAGTTTCTTGAAATAGACGTCGCCGAGCGTTTCATCGGGGCCGATCTCGACCGATTTCTGCAGCAAGATCGGACCTTCATCGAGGCCGTCATCGGGCCAGAAGATAGTGAGCCCGGTGTGTGTCTTGCCTTGAGCGATCGGCCAGTTGATCGAAGACGGCCCGCGATGGGCTGGCAGCAGCGAGGGATGATACTGGAACGTTCCGAACTTGGGTGCATCGCGCACGGCTTCCGGCACGAACAACAGCACGTAGGCCATCATGCAGACGTCGGAATTGAAGGACTTCATCAGCTCCAGCGCTTCGGGTGTCTTCCAGCTTTTCGGCTGATGTACGGTCAGGCCCTTTTCGCGCGCGAAAACCTTAAGCGGGTCTTCGGGTTTGCCGGCCTTGTCGGGCGCGCAGCATACGGCGACGACATTCTCGCCTCTCGCCAGCAACCTCTCCAGCACCGCTTTACCAAAAGCGTCCTGTCCGTGAACTACGATACGCATGATCGATCCCTCTCCCTGTCGCGCCAGTCCAGCGCTTGCTGCAGGCGAATATGATGTTGGCGCGATGGGAAGAGAGAATGCCAATTCCTCGCTTCCCTCGCAGATTAAGCCGGCTTCTTTGGCGGCTCGGTCGCGCCCGAGGCTTTGATCCGCGACACGTCGGCTGCTGAATACCCGAGCACGTCTACGAGAATCTGATCGGTGTGTTCGCCCAGCAGCGGCGAGCGCACCACTTCGGTGGGACTTGCCGACAACTTGATCGGATTGCCGACGGTCAGATACTTGCCGCGCTTGGGGTGATCGACTTCGACGACCGTACCGGTTTCACGCAAAGACTTGTCTTCGGCCAATTCCTTCATCGACAGAATGGGTCCGCAGGGAATGTCGAACTCGTTGAGGATGTCCATCGCCTCGAACTTGGTCTTGGTCATCGTCCACTGTTCGATGCGACCAAAAATCTCGTTCAGGCGCGGCAATCGGGCTGCGGGCTTGGCGTAGTTCGGATCGGTCTTCCAGGTGGGTTCGCCGATGACGTCGCAGACCTTCTCCCAGACCGGCGCCTGCGTAATGAAATAGATGTAGCTATCGGGATCTTTCTCCCAGCCTTTGCACTTCAGGATGCGGCCCGGCTGGCCACCACCCGAATCGTTGCCTGCGCGCGGCACCGCTTCTCCGAACGGAATGCCTTCGCCGAACTGGCTGTATTCCTTGAGCGGACCATGTGCGAGGCGCTGCTGATCGCGCAACTTGACGCGGCAGAGATTGAGCACACCGTCCTGCATGGCGCAGGTGACCTTCTGCCCTTTGCCGGTCGTCGTGCGCTGAAACAACGCCGTGACGATGCCCAGCGCGAGATGCAAACCCGTGCCGCTGTCGCCGATCTGCGCACCCGTCACCAGTGGCAAGCCATCGCGGAAGCCCGTCGTGGACGCCGCTCCGCCGGTGCACTGCGCGACGTTCTCATAGACTTTGCAGTCTTCGTAGGGGCCGGGGCCGAAACCCTTGATCGATGCGACGATCATGAGTGGGTTAAGGGCGTGGATCTTCTCCCAGGTGAAGCCCATGCGATCGAGTACACCAGGGCCGAAATTCTCGACCAGCACGTCGCACGACAGGATCAGGCGCTCGAGTACTTCCTTGCCGGTCTTGTTCTTGGTGTCGAGCGTGATCGAGCGCTTGTTGTGATTGAGCATCGTGAAATACAGCGCATCGGCGTCCGGCACATCCATCAACTGGCCGCGCGTGATGTCACCGACGCCGGGCCGCTCGACCTTGATCACGTCCGCGCCGAACCAGGCGAGCAGCTGTGTACAGGTCGGACCGGACTGCACATGCGTGAAGTCGAGAATACGAACGCCTTTGAGGGCTTGGGTCATTGGGTCGGTTTCCTGCCTGCTCTACCTGA
>JANYHG010000212.1 GCA_025359165.1 Hyphomicrobiaceae bacterium | reverse complement strand
AAGAGCGCGGATCTTTGACCAGGTGATCTTCGAGGCCGCGCAGCACGGCGAGCGCGACGCTTTCGGTCGAGCGGATCATGCCGGTGCCCTGGCAATGCGGGCACTGCGAGGTCGAACCCTCGAGCACGCCCGTGCGCATCCGCTGGCGGCTCATTTCCATCAGACCGAAGTGCGAGATGCGCCCGACCTGGATGCGCGCGCGATCAAAACGCAGCGCGTCGGTCAGCCGGTGCTCGACCTTGCGGTTGTTACGCTTCTCCTCCATGTCGATGAAGTCGATGACGATCAAGCCGGCGAGATCGCGCAGTTTAAGCTGGCGAGCGATCTCGTCGGAAGCTTCGAGGTTGGTGGCGAGCGCCGTCTCCTCGATCGAATATTCGCGTGTGGATTTGCCGGAGTTGACGTCGATCGAAACCAGCGCTTCGGTCTGGTTGATGACCAGATAGCCGCCCGATTTCAGCGTGACGTAGGGGCTGAACATGGCGTTCAGCTGCTTCTCGATCGGGTAGCGCGTGAACAACGCTTCCGGCTGCGTGTAACGGATCACGTTCTTGGTATGGCTCGGCATCAGCATGCGCATGAAGTCGTGCGCGTCGGTGTAGGCCTGATCGCCGGCGACGACGACCTCGTCGATCTCCTTGGTGTAGAGATCGCGGATCGAGCGCTTGATGAGATTGCCTTCTTCGTAGACGAGGCTCGGCGCGGTGGATTGGAGCGTCATTTCGCGGACGCTCTCCCACAGCCGAAGCAGGTATTCGTAGTCGCGTTTGATCTCCTGGCTGGTGCGGGCGGCACCTGCCGTGCGGATGATCAGGCCCATGCCCTCGGGCACGTCGAGCTCTTGCGCTATCGCCTTGAGACGCTTGCGGTCGCCAGGATTGACAATTTTCCGGGAGATGCCGCCACCGCGACCGGTGTTTGGCATCAGCACAGTGTAGCGACCTGCGAGCGACAGATAGGTGGTGAGTGCAGCACCTTTGTTGCCGCGCTCTTCTTTTACGACCTGGACCAGAATAACCTGGCGGCGCTTGATGACTTCCTGGATTTTGTAGACGCGGCGGCGCTGACGGCGCGGACGCTCCTGCACATCTTCGACGCCGTCGTCCTCCATGCCCGCATCGGCACCGGCACCGATCGTTTCGGGCACATCACCGATGTCGACGACTTCCTCGATGTGATCCGCGCCGGGGACGCGAGCGCTCAAACTCTCGCCGACGTCGTCGTGTGGATCGGCGGCGTGGTCGTGGTGGTCATGGTGGTCATGGCCGGCCTGCTCGTGATCAGAGTGGTCGTGGCTGGCATCGCGTTGGTCATGCTCGTGAGGCGCGTAGGCTTCGGATACGCTTTCGGCGCCGTGACCGCTGGCTTCGGCCAAGCTTGCGGGGGGCTGATCGGCGGCGTGAACTGCCGCGTCGCCGCCGGAATGGGCCGGCGGCTGCACATGCGCCTCGGTGTGCTGATGGGCGTCGTGAAAATCCGGGGCCGGAGACTGGCCGGGATTGTCGGACGCGTAATTAACGGAGGTTTCCGACGGATGCCCGTCGGTATGCTGGTGTGCATCTGTATGGCCGTTCGTGGGCTGCTCCAGCGCGGCCACGGCGTGATCATGCGGGTGATCTTCAGGCGTGTTCTGCTCGACGGTAGCTCCGGGCTGCGGGCCGGTGCCTGCTGCGGTGGCGTCGAAACGCTCATTCCGCTGGCGATTGCGGCCACGGCCACGACCACCGTCACGGTTGCCTTCTCGACCGCCGTCGCGGCCACCATCCCTGCCGCCTTCACGACGACCGCCGCCACCATTCCCGCCGTTGCCGCCGGAGAACTTGCGCTCGGCTCGGGCATCGGCCTCGGCGTCGGCCTCGGCTTCGGCAGCGGCCTCGTCGTCGATCAGGGCCTGCCGGTCCGAAACCGGGATCTGGTAGTAATCGGGGTGGATTTCGCTGAAGGCGAGAAAGCCATGACGATTGCCACCGTACTCGACGAATGCCGCCTGCAACGACGGTTCGACGCGCGTGACTTTCGCGAGATAGATATTGCCGCGCAACAGCTTGCGGGCGGCGGATTCATAGTCGAACTCTTCTACGCGGCCATTCTTGAGCACCACGACCCGGGTCTCTTCCGGGTGGGTGGCATCGATGAGCATTTTATTCGTTTTGTTGTCCATTGTAAGTCGGTCCTGGGCAGCGAAAGTCGCGCCCGCGATCCTGCAATCGGCGTGTTGTGATCTGAAATTGGATCAGGTTGTGCCGGGCAGACCGCGAAAGTGATCCGCGTGCCATGCTTGGGGTTGGGATTCTTGGGGTTGGGATTGGTCCCGAAAACGGTGCGGTCACGGCCGATACGCCATGCATCGCAAAAGCCGTGGCGTCTGCCCTCCAAACCGCGATCGTGCGGCGCGCATTCCGGAACGACAACGCCGACGCGCAGCAAGGGCGCGTCGAGTATTGCGTTTCGGAGTGGCTGGTAGAGCATCAGGTCAGGCCGTCCTCGATCGGTTCCAGTTCAGTGGCGACGATTAAAAGGGATAATCCCGTTTCAGCCGACGCAGCGCCGGAACCGAAGGTCTGGTTCGCGGCAAACTTTGCGAGCATGCCTCGGAGGCTCGCACTCCTGCTCCAAGACATCTGTGCACCATCTTCAGGGGCGGTCGATGCCTGGGGAAATCCGCTGGGGAACCGCATGTTCATTTCAACCGATGGCTCATACTGCAGCCAAACTACTGCAGCCAATCGGCCTAGTTTCGGCAAACAGGCCCAACTCGAGCCGGTCGGCGTCAATCCGTGCGGTGGTCGATACGCTGTACTTGATCAAAAGCGCTGAAACTCGCGTCACCGAATTCGTTACCGGAAATTTGGTTAGCAGGTTTTAGCAGGTTGATGTCAGTAGGCGGTAAAAAATTCTGCCAGTTCTCGTACTGTGGAGGCCGGGACGCAGTTGCGCGTTATCCCAGCTTTTCAAGCTCGTACACTCCGTTCGCCATTGACCACACACGGGGGTTCATGAACAAACTTGGTTTACAACAGTCGGTTGGCATCAATTTCTACTGCATACACGTGAGACAATACGGCTTTGTCGCCGGGGTTGCAAGCAGTTCGACACTTTTACCGGTTGCGCAAAGGCAGATCCGGTAGAATTTCGCGCTTACTCTCGGTTTTCACGTTCCTCGGTTTTCACGTTTCAACGTATGTGGTGCCGATTTGGATAGCCTCGCATCATATCGAAAAAATCCGGTTAATTGGTGTTGCCGGTCGAGACAAAGGCGTGCCGTGGTGCCTTGGGCGACGGCTGTCGTCGGCGCTCTGGCGCTGTTACCATTGCCTCCGGCAGCGCTGTCGCAGACTGTGATCGCCAAGACGAGTTCGGCGGCGCAAGTGGTCCCGAATGCGAGTGCCACTCAGACTGGGCAACCCCTGCGCGTGTCGGCCGCGCGTATCGTCACGGATAGCGAGCGAACGACGTTCGGACTATCCCTCACGTCTTCGATGCCGATCCATGTTTTCACGCTGGCCAACCCCTATCGCATCGTCCTGGACCTGCCGGAAGTGACGTTCGATTTGCCGCAAGAGGCCGGCCAGACAGGAGCCGGTCTGATCAGCGGCTATCGCTTCGGGCTGTTCGGCAACGGCAGTTCGCGTGTGGTGATCGACACCAGCGGCCCTGTGCGGCTGACCCGGGTGGCGGCTGTTGCGCTCGCTGGCGGAGGCGTCGAGCAGCAGTTGGAAATCGAGGCGACGACTGCCGAAGCGTTCGGCGCTACCGTCGGCGCGCCGGCGAAAGCGAGCCCGGTGGCGCTCAAGCCGTCGTTCGCGTTGCGTGAGGGCAGCATTGCCGCGGCGGGCAAGTTCGTGGTGATGATTGATCCGGGGCACGGCGGCGTCGACGCCGGTGCGGTGGGGCCGCAGCTGCTCGAAAAGGATGTCGTGCTGGCCGTATCACGCTATCTTAAAGATGTGCTGGACAGCAAAGGCCGCTACGATGTGCGTATGACGCGCACCGGCGACACGTTCGTCGGCCTCGACCAGCGTGCTGCAATGTCGGAGGCGGCGCAGGCCAAGCTGTTCATCTCGATCCATGCCGACTCGGTGGACGGGTCGGTCTTGGCGCGCAGTGCACGCGGCGCGACAGTCTATACCCTCTCGGATAAGGCGTCGAACGATGCCGCCCGCGCTCTGGCGGAAAAAGAGAATAACGCGGACGCGATGGGTGGGCTGACGGCACGACATGGCGATGATCATGAGCAGGTCAACAGCATTCTCGCCGACCTCATCAAGCGCGAGACGCAAAGTTTTTCGGTAAAGTTTCAGCAGGTTCTGCTGGACCGCCTGCGGCCGGCCAACCTGTTGGCGCGGGACCCGGCGCGGGCGGCCGCCTTCCGCGTGTTGCGGCAGGTGCAGACGCCGACGGTGCTGATCGAACTCGGGTTCATATCGAACCAGACCGACGCCGACCAGATGCGCCTGGCCGAGTGGCAGAAAAGCGTGGCGGCGACGATTGCTGGAGCCATAGACAGTTATGCAACTCAACGGTCGGCGAGCGGCGGTGGTCCCTGAGGCAGGCGGCACGGCGCGTCATATCTTCGGCTGCGAGAAAACAGTTATGTTGCCCATCGGGATCGAGCAGGGTGCGGGTGCCCTTCGATCCGCAAGGCGCCTCCGCGAGCCAGTAAAGCAGACGCGTGGTGAAGAGGTTCGAGAGTGCTCTTTTCTGCTGTAATCCGATGCGCTTGGCCTCACTGTGCCGCAATTCGGGCTGACGATCGTGGTGGGAGTGTGTAACGACCGAGCGCTTGTCGTCGCTGGTCGTCGGCCTTCGCGGCAAATGGACTGCAGGTTAAATCAACTGCAGATATGTCCTGTCGTGCGCTTGTCGCGATGTTTGCTGTAGACTAGACACGCGGTTGTGTTGCGCGCGGGGTTCTCTGCGTTCGGCAACTGCCTCGGATAACCGGGTTTTCGTATTGATGCGCGCGCCGATTCTGCCACCGCCTGCCGCTCCCAAGAAGCGCAAGAAGCGCAAGAGTACGCTGCTGCGTGTGCTGGGCTTCCTGTTCGCGACGACCGTGATCGTCGGCCTGGCTGGTTCGGGTGTCGGGGGCTTCCTGCTGTGGAAGGCCTCGCGCGACCTGCCCGACTACGACAGCCTCGCCAAGTACGAGCCGCCGGTCATGACGCGCATTCACGCGCACGACGGCAGCCTGATGGCGGAATATTCCAAGGAACGCCGCATCTTCGTGCCCATGAACACCATTCCAAAGATGGTCTGGGGTGCCTATCTGTCCGCCGAAGACAAACGCTTCTACGAGCACTTCGGCCTCGACGTGCACGGCATCGGGCGTGCGGCGGTGAAAGCCATCGAGAACGCGTTGAAGGGCGGCAAGAAGCGCAACGAAGGCGCCTCGACGATCACCCAGCAGGTCGCCAAGAATTTTCTGCTCACCAACGATCGCACGCTCGAACGCAAGCTGAAGGAGGCGATCCTCGCGCTGCGTATCGAGAAAGCCTACAAAAAAGACCGCATTCTCGAACTTTATCTGAACGAGATCTATCTCGGGCTTGGTGCCTATGGTGTCGCGGGTGCCGCCCTGACGTACTTCGGCAAAGAGCTGGATCAGCTCGAACCCGAGGAAGCGGCGTATCTCGCGGCGCTGCCGAAGGCACCGAACAATTATCATCCGTTCAAGTACAAAGAAAAAGCGATCGAGCGCCGCAACTGGATACTCGGCGAGATGGCGTCGAACGGCTACATCACGCGCGCGCAGGCGGACGTGGCGAAGGCCAAGGATCTGGTGGTCAATATTCGTGGTCTCGGAACGCAGATCTATGCGGCCGATTACTTCGCCGAGGAAGTGCGACGCACGCTCGTCACGCTGTATCAGGAAGACGGTCTGTACGGCAAAACCGAGCGCATCAATGTCGGTGACGGCAAGGTCAACGGCGGGTTGTCCGTGCGCACGACACTCGATCCGAAGATGCAGCGTATCGCCCGTCGCGTGCTGATCGACGGACTCGTCTCCTTCGATCGCGACAAGGGTTGGCGCGGGCCGGTCCAGAAAATCGACGCATCCGGCGATTGGGGCGTTCCACTAGCTACCGTCGACGGTCCCGCAGACATGGCACCGTGGCAACTCGGTGTGGTGATCAATATGGACAAAGCCAAGGCGCTTGTCGGGCTGAAACCGACCAAGCAGCCGGACGGCAAGCTGGTCGTGGAGCGCGTCGGCGTCGACATACCGTACGACGAGATGAAGTGGGCGAACACCAAGAAGGGTGCAAAAACGGCAGGTCCAGCCGATGTGCTGGCTGTGGGCGACGTCATTTGGGTGGCCCCGAAAGATCCCGCCAAACCCGAAGGCGTCTGGTCGCTGATGCAGGTGCCGGAAGTCGCCGGTGGGCTGATCGCCATGGATCCGCATACCGGCCGCGTGCAGGCCGTCGTCGGCGGGTTCTCGTATGCGGCAAGCCAATTCGATCGCGCCTTGCAGGCGCGCCGTCAGCCCGGGTCGTCGTTCAAGCCGATCGTCTATGCTGCCGCAATCGACAACGGCTACAAGCCGACGTCGATCGTGCTGGATGCGCCCTACTGCAAAACGCAGCTCAACGGTGAAGAGTGGTGTCCGAAGAACTACGAGGACAAACAGTCGTTCGGTCCGCAGACCCTGCGCTATGGAATCGTCAAGTCGCACAACCAAATGACGGTGCGTCTGGCCGATGACATGGGCATGCCGCTGATCGTGGAATATTCCAAACGCTTCGGCGTCTACGACGACCTGTTGCCGGTGTTGTCGATGGCGCTCGGTGCAGGTGAGACGACGCTGTTGCGGATGGTGACGGCGTACTCGACATTCCCGAATGGCGGCAAGCTCGTGAAAGCGACGCTGATCGACCGTATCCAGGACCGCTACGGCAAGACCATCTGGCGTCACGACGATCGTGATTGCGCCAAGTGCCGGACCGACAAGCCCGGTGAAGAGCCCGAACTCAGCGACGACCGCAAGCAGATCATCGATCCGCACACCGCCTATCAGATGACGTCGATCATGGAGGGCGTGGTCGTCAGCGGCACAGGGTCCAAGGTGCGCGAGATTCTGCCGAACGTTCCCGTTGCTGGAAAAACCGGCACCTCGAACGACGAAAAAGATGCCTGGTTTATCGGTTTCACGCCTGATCTCGTGGTCGGCGTGTTCATCGGCTACGACACGCCCAAGCCGATGGGTAAGGGCAAGACCGGTGGCGCGTTCGCTGCGCCCATCGTCGGCAATTTCTTGAAGTACGCCTTGGTCGATAAGAAGCCAGTGCCGTTCCGGCAACCGCCGGGATTGAAGTCGGTGCGCATCAATACCAAGACCGGCGTGCGCGCTAACGGCGACGAGAAGGATACGATGTGGGAATTCTTCAAACCGTTCGAAGAGCCTGACGATGCCTATTCGGTGATCGGCCTGACTTCCGATGGCGGAGCGGAATTCGTATCGCCCGAGCAGCAGAAGCAGCAAAACCGTCTCGGAAGCGGGCGGCCGAACGGGCTGTTCTAATTGCAATCGACGTTGAAGGTGCTTTGCAGAGCGGACTTGCGGTGTGCGATGCCTGCTCACACGGATGCAAAGTGCGCGCAATTAACCGAGCAAGCAACTTCAGATTGATATTTGCATCCTTGTCGGGCAGTCTTGGATCACTCCACCGATCGGGGCGGGTCTAGAACCGTCGAGATCTAAGCGGTGGATACTGCGAAACCTGTGGATAGCTCTGGGTGAGACGTAAACCCCTCGGACCCACGGCTCGACCGACGGTAGACCATGAAGAGTGGT
>JANYHG010000192.1 GCA_025359165.1 Hyphomicrobiaceae bacterium | reverse complement strand
GCGCGGCTGATAGCGTCAGCGTACTTTCAGGACTAATGCTCCGGTACCTCCGACTTTGTCATTGGAGTTCGCTGTATGCCGAAATCTCCGTGGTCGATATTCTCGATTGGACTTTTCCTCATTGCCGCCGGGCTGACCTATCAGTGGTGGTCGGCCGACCTCGCCGGAATTGAGAGCGGAACGACAGTACGTGCCAGTGTGCCAACGACCGCGCCCGCGAGGCGAAGCAGCGACGAAGCAGTCGCCCGTGCAGACAAGGCCGAAGCAGACATTGCCAGAGCTAGAGCCGCCGCCGACCGAGTTTTCACAAGTTCCCGAGCTGCTGGTACCTCAGCGCGCTCCGCAGTGGAACCTCCGTCTCCGTCTCCGCCTCCGTCTCCGTCTCCGCCTCCACTAACTTCCGCGCCTGCATCTACAGTCGACAGGGATCAGAAATTCTACGCTGATTTCGCCGCGAAATTGCGCACCGCCAGCTACGGCTACAATCGCCCCGACGTCATGTTCGTTGGTCGCCGCTCGCAGGTGACACTGACGCTCGCCGCCGACGAAGTTGCAGCCGTCGAGAAACTCAAGCAGCAGTTCGACAAGGACGTCGATGGCAGCACTCAAAGCGGCAAGACGAAGTTTGCGCCTGTGATGTCAGCAGTCTTGCGCGGCAAGGATTTCGTTATCGATCCGTCTGGCCGGCAGGAACGCATCGTACTGCTCGGCAGCAACGGGCCGACCGTCTGGACGTGGTACGTCGAGCCGCGTGAGCCGGGGGCCAGTAAGCTGTTGGTGCTCGAACTGTTTGCGCGCGTCGGCGACACTCTCCCCCCGGTCAGCGTCAAGACCTTCGAGAGCCGCATCAACGTCGACGTGAAGATGCTCGACTTCGTCATCGATCATGCGCGCCGGATGACGCCCATTGCGCAGACGCTGACTGGCGTCGGGGGTCTGCTTTCACTGCTCGGCTTCTTCGGCGGTCTGCGCCGTCGATGGAGCGGCACGGAGGTTTGAGCGGCACCCGCTACATGCTGGCTATCCGGCACCTTGCATCGATGGCTTAATTTGCGGCTCTATCGATCGCGGCGCGCATGTCCCGGATGGCCTGCGGCAGGCCGACCATGATGGCTTCGCCGATGAGAAAGTGGCCGATGTTGAGTTCGACGATGTCTTTTATGGCGGCGATCGGACCAACGTTGTCGGTCGTCAATCCGTGCCCCGCGTGGCATTCGAGGCCCAGCCGTCCCGTATGCACGGCGGCCGACACAAGGCGCTTCAGTTCGTGGCTGTCGCCAGTGTGGTGCGCATAGCTTCCCGTGTGCAATTCAACTACCGGCGCGCCAAGCGCTTTGGCCATGTCGAGTTGCTTCACGTCGGGATCGATAAACAACGACACGCGGATGCCGGCATCGCGCAGTTTGGCGATATACGGCTTCAGATGAGCCTGCCCGCCGATCACATCGAGCCCGCCCTCGGTGGTGACTTCGGTGCGTTTCTCCGGCACCAAGCAAACGGCATGCGGCTTGATCGCCAGTGCAATCGCCAGCATCTCGTCGGTCGCCGCCATCTCGAAGTTGAGCGGCTTGGTCAAGCGCGCTTTCAGCTCTGCCATGTCGGCATCGCGAATATGCCGCCGGTCCTCACGCAGATGCGCCGTGATGCCGTCGGCCCCCGCCGCGATGGCAATTTCGGCGGCACGCACGGGGTCGGGATAGCTGCCGCCACGCGCATTCCGCACGGTGGCGACATGGTCGATGTTCACGCCGAGCCGGATGTGACGCATGCCAAAGAACCTCTGAGATTGCGCATCTAAAATAGGTGCACTGCCTCCGACCGGCAACAGGAAAGGACGGCCTGCGGCGACGAGAGATTATGGAGCGGAGGTGCTCAAACGAGGCCAAATCGCGCCAGCGAGAACTGTTCGATGGCTTGCGTCGTCGCACCATCGACCACGAGTTCGGCGGCGATCTCACCCAGCGCAGGGGCGAACTTGTAGCCATGGCCCGAACATGCAGAAATCATCAAGACCTGCGGCGTTCCCGGCAGGCGATCAATGATGAAATGTTCGTCCGGCGTCTTGGTATAGATGCAGCCGGTCGGCTGCTGCGGCGGCGAGGCAGCCGCGGGCAGGTGCCGAGCCATGAACGCCTGCAGCGCCGCGAGTTGGCTCGAAGACGGCGTGCGATCGGTAACATCGGGGTCGATGGGCTCGCGCGCGAAATGCGGGCCGCCGACTTTCATCCCGCGCCCGCTGTGCATCGGCAGGCCGTAGAATTCGCCGTCGTCGCCGAAGTGGATGAAAACTGGGAATGTCGGGGGCTGAAACAGTTCGGCGCGAAACGGTGCGAACCAAGCGATCGTCTGCTTGAAGGTCGCCAGATGATCGTGCAGCGCTGGAACCAACTGGCGCATCCACGGCCCCGCCGTCAGGACGAGATGGCCGGCGCTGTAACGACCGCGATCGGTGCGCACTTCGACGCCGCCGTCCGCAGTCGCCCGAAAATCCAGGACGATTTCGCCGGTGTGTAAATCAGCGCCGGCCGACCGCGCCAAACGCGCATGGGCGTCAATGGCCGCTTCGCAGAGGACGTAGCCGCCGTCAGGCTGGTAGATGGCTCGCGTCCCGGCGCTGAGTTCGAATGCCGGAAACCGCTGTTTCACGGCGTCGACATCGAGCATTTCGTGCGCCAAACCGTGATCGAGGCACGACGCACGTGAGCGATCGACGAAGTCGTAACCGGGTTCCGACATCTCGAGCGACCCCGTGCGATAGAGGATCGGCGAGCCGGCCGCCCGACCAAGCTCCTGCCAAAGTCGGTAGGCGCGGCGCACGATGGGCACATACGTCGTGCCTTCGAAATAGGCCAAGCGGATGATGCGAGTTTCGCCGTGGCTCGAGCCTTGCTGGTGGCCGATTTCGAAACGCTCGATACCGAGCACGCGCTGGCCGCGTCGGCTGAGCTGATAGGCGGCAGCGGTGCCCACGCCGCCCAGCCCGACGACGATTGCGTCATAGTGTCGGGCCATGGCTATTTCGTCTCTTCGAACAATTCTCGCCCAATGAGCATTCTGCGGATCTCACTCGTTCCGGCGCCGATTTCGTACAGCTTCGCGTCCCGCAACAGACGGCCTGTCGCGTAGTCATTGATGTAGCCGTTGCCGCCAAGGATCTGGATCGCGTCGAGCGCATGCTTGGTCGCGCGTTCGGCCGCGTATAAAATTGCGCCGGCTGCGTCCTTTCTGGTGGTCTCGCCGCGATCGCAGGATTTGGCGACGGCGTAGACGTAGGCCCTGGTCGCATTCAGTTCCGTGTACATGTCGGCCACTTTGCCTTGGATCAGCTGAAACGTGCCGATGGGCTGGCCGAATTGCTTGCGCTCGTGGATGTAGGGCACAACCAGATCGAGGCAGGCCTGCATGATGCCGATCGGACCTGCTGCCAGTACGGCGCGCTCATAGTCCAGCCCGCTCATCAGCACGTTGACGCCTTTGCCGACCTGACCAAGCACATTGTCTTCCGGCACCTCGCAGTCCTCGAATACCAGTTCGCCGGTGTCCGAACCGCGCATGCCCAACTTGTCGAGCTTCTGCGCGACCGAAAAGCCCTTGAATGTTTTCTCGACGAGGAATGCCGTGATACCGCGCGCGCCGGCGCTCGCGTCGGTCTTGCCATAGATTACCATGGTGTCGGCGCACGGGCCGTTGGTGATCCAGAACTTGGTCCCGTTCAGAACGTAGCGATCGCCCTTCTTGTCGGCTCGCAATTGCATCGAAACCACGTCCGAGCCGGCACCCGGCTCGCTCATCGCGAGCGCGCCGACATGCTCGCCGGAAATCAGCTTGGGCAGGTACTTCGCCTTTTGGGTCTTGCTGCCGTTGCGGCTGATCTGATTGACGCACAAATTGGAATGAGCCCCATAGCTCAGGCCTACCGACGCCGAGCCACGGCTGATTTCTTCCATCGCAACGCAGTGTTCCAGGTAGCCCAGACCAGAACCTCCGTACTCGTCCTCGGCAGTAATCCCGTGCAGCCCGAGCGCGCCCAGCTTGGGCCACAAGTGACGCGGAAATTCGTTCGTGCGATCGATCTCGGCAGCGATCGGTGCGATCTCGCGTGCCGTGAATGTGCGCACGCTTTGACGCAGTTGATCTGCTGTTTCGCCGAGGTGGAAGTTGAGCGAGGGATACTCGTTGGGGATGGTCATGGCGGCACTCTGATTGTGATGTCGTGCGGGTCGGACTGCCCGCAAACTCTCATCCCACAGGCTCAAAAGCAACGCCGCAGACGCACGCCTTCACACATACAAAAAAGCCAGCGACGTTGCCGTCGCTGGCTTGATATTTGGCAGGTGGAAACCGCGTTACTCCGCGGCTTCCTCGGCATCCGACCGGCGACGGCGGCGCACAGGCGCTGCGTCCCCTTCGACGGGCGACGCCAGCACACGCTCGGCGTCGGACTTGGTCTTCTCCTTGGCGATCAGTTCGTCGCGGTGTGCGGCCACCTTGCGCAGACGACGCAGCATACCACCCGTACCGGCGGGGATCAGACGACCGACGATGACGTTCTCTTTCAGGCCTTCCAGCATATCCGACTTGCCGTTGACGGCAGCGTCGGTAAGCACGCGCGTGGTCTCCTGGAACGAAGCCGCCGAGATGAACGACTTGGTCTGCAGCGACGCCTTGGTGATGCCGAGCAGAACCGGCTTGCCCGTCGCCGGGCGCTTGCCGCTCTTTTCGATCGACGCGTTGTGCTCGGCGAACTCCAGGCGATCGATATGCTCGCCCTTCAGGTAATCGGTATCGCCGATATCCTCAACTTCCATCTTCTGCAGCATCTGGCGCACGATCACTTCGATGTGCTTGTCGTTGATCGTCACACCCTGCAGACGATAGACGTCCTGGATTTCGTTGATCAGGTAGTTGGCCAACTCCTCCACGCCCTTGATGGCGAGAATGTCGTGCGGCGCGGGATGACCGTCGAGCACGAAGTCGCCCTTTTCGATACGATCGCCATGCTGCACAGCAAGGCCCTTGCCGCGCGGAATGAGATACTCGATCGGGGCATGCGACTCGTCATCCGGTTTGATGGTGACGCGCTGCTTGTTCTTGTAGTCCTTGCCGAATTCCACGGTGCCGGAAATCTCCGCGATGATCGCGTGATCCTTCGGCCGCCGCGCTTCGAACAGTTCCGCCACGCGCGGCAAGCCGCCCGTGATGTCGCCGGTCTTGGCGGATGCTAACGGTACACGAGCCAGCACGTCACCGGCCTTGACCTTGGCACCCGGCTCGACCGAGAGCACGCTGTCGACCGATAGCAAATACCGCGCATCGACGCCGCGCGCGACCTTGATGATCTTGCCACCCTTGCTGTCTTTGACGACCAGCGCAGGCTTGAGATCCGAGCCGCGCGGGCTAGCGCGCCAGTCCATGATGATGCGGCTGGTGGTGCCCTTCACCTCGTCGGTGACCTCCTTCATCGACAGACCTTCGACGAAGTCTTCGACGTCGGCGACACCATCAGTTTCCGACAGAATCGGCCGTGTGAAGGGGTCCCATTGTGCCAAGCGTGTACCGCGCTTGACCTGATCGCCCTCATCGACGTGCAGACGAGCACCGTAGACGACCTTCTGGACGGCGAGCTCTTTGCCCGCCTGATCGACGATCACGACGGCCATGTTGCGGGCCATGGCGATCATGTGCCCCTGGCTGTTCTTGGCAATGTTACGATTGCGGACTTTAACCGCGCCGTTGAAGTTGCTTTCGATGAACGACTGATCGACGTGCTGCGCGATGCCGCCGATGTGGAAGGTACGCATCGTCAGCTGCGTGCCGGGCTCGCCGATCGACTGCGCCGCGATGACGCCGACCGCTTCGCCCATGTTGACGGGCGTGCCGCGAGCGAGATCGCGCCCGTAGCATTTGGCGCACACGCCGTTGGTGCTTTCGCACGTCAGGACCGAGCGGATACGCACTTCCTGTACCTGCGCTGCTTCGAGCAGAACCGAGTCTTTTTCTTCGATCAGATGACCAATCGGAATGATGATCTTCTTGGTCGCGGGATCTATGACGTCTTCTTGCGTCGTGCGGCCCAGCACGCGGTCGCCGAGCTTGACGATCACCGTACCGGCGTCGACGACGGCCTGCACGTTGATGCCGGCATCGGTGCCGCAATCGGTTTCGTTGATGATGCAGTCCTGCGCCACGTCGACGAGGCGACGTGTCAGATAGCCGGAGTTCGCCGTCTTCAACGCCGTATCGGCCAGACCCTTGCGGGCACCGTGGGTGGAGTTGAAGTATTCGAGAACCGACAGGCCTTCCTTGAAGTTCGACAGGATCGGCGTCTCGATGATCTCGCCCGACGGCTTGGTCATCAGGCCGCGCATGGCGCCCAACTGACGCATCTGCTTTTCAGAACCACGCGCACCGGAATGCGCCATCATGTACACCGAGTTGATCGGCTTGGTGCGGCCCGTCGCCTTGTCGATGACGGTCGCCGAGATGCGATCCATCATGTCCTTGGCGATGCGATCGGTGCAGCGCGACCAGGCGTCGACGACCTTGTTGTATTTCTCGAGTTGCGTGATCAAGCCGTCATTGTATTGCTGTTCGAATTCGCGAACGAACTCGTTGGTCTCCGCGATCAGCTTCGGCTTGCTTTCCGGGATGAGCATGTCGTCCTTGCCGAACGAAATGCCTGCCTTGAAGGCGTGATAGAAACCGAGCGCCATCATGCGGTCGCAGAAGATCACCGTCTCTTTCTGGCCGCAGCCGCGATAGACGGCATCGATCAGACCGGAGATGTTTTTCTTGGTCAGCAGTTGGTTGACGAGCGCGAACTTGACGCCCGGGACTTTCGGCAGGTTCTGGCCGAGGAACATCCGGCCCGGCGTCGTCTCGTGAACCTCGGTGACTTCCTTCCCGTTCTCGTCGAGATGGGTAAAGCGGCCCTTAATCTTGGCGTGCAGCGAAACGTGGCCGCCGGCCAGCGCTTGCTCCATCTCGGCGATCGAGCCGAACGCCATGCCTTCGCCCGGCTCCTTGTCGCGCTGGATCGAGAGATAATAGAGGCCGAGCACGATATCCTGCGACGGCACGATGACGGGCTGGCCGCTCGCGGGATGCAGGATGTTGTTGGTCGACATCATCAACACGCGCGCTTCCAACTGCGCTTCGAGCGACAGCGGAATGTGCACGGCCATCTGGTCGCCGTCGAAGTCGGCATTGAAGGCCGAGCAGACCAACGGATGCAGCTGGATCGCCTTGCCCTCGATCAGTACCGGCTCGAAGGCCTGGATGCCGAGGCGATGCAGGGTCGGCGCGCGGTTGAGCATGACCGGGTGTTCGCGGATGACTTCATCCAGCACATCCCAGACTTCGCCCTTCTCCTTTTCGACCAGCTTCTTGGCCTGCTTGACGGTGGCTGCCTGCCCGAGCAGCTGCAGGCGCGCATAGATGAACGGCTTGAACAGCTCGAGCGCCATCTTCTTCGGCAAGCCGCACTGATGCAGCTTCAGTTCGGGACCGACGACAATCACCGAGCGGCCCGAATAATCGACGCGCTTGCCGAGCAGGTTCTGACGGAAGCGCCCCTGCTTGCCCTTGAGCATGTCAGCGAGCGACTTCAGCGGACGCTTGTTGGCACCGGTGATGACGCGGCCACGACGGCCGTTGTCGAACAGCGCGTCGACCGATTCCTGCAGCATGCGCTTTTCATTGCGAATGATGATGTCGGGCGCGCGCAGCTCCATCAACCGCTTCAGACGATTGTTGCGGTTGATGACGCGGCGATAAAGGTCGTTCAAATCGGACGTGGCGAAGCGCCCGCCATCCAACGGCACCAGCGGGCGCAATTCGGGCGGGATCACCGGCACGACGGTCAGGATCATCCACTCGGGACGATTGCCGCTCTCGATGAACGCTTCGATGACCTTCAAGCGTTTGCCGAGCTTCTTCGGCTTCAGCTCGGTCGTGGCTTCGGAGATTTCGACGCGCAGGTCGGCGGCGATCTTTGGCAGATCCATCGACTTCATCAGGTCGCGGATGGCTTCTGCGCCGATGCCGGCCGTGAAGGTATCAGCGCCGAACTCTTCGATGGCCTGATTGTACTGCTCTTCATTGAGCAGCTGCTTTTCTTTGAACGTCGTCATGCCGGGTTCGGTGACGATATAGCTCTCGAAATACAGCACGCGCTCGAGATCCTTGAGCGTCATATCGAGCAACAGGCCGATGCGGCTCGGCAGCGACTTCAGGAACCAGATGTGGGCAACCGGCGCCGCCAGTTCGATATGGCCCATGCGCTCGCGGCGCACCTTCGCCAGCGTGACTTCGACGCCGCACTTTTCGCAGATCAGGCCCTTGTATTTCATCCGCTTGTACTTGCCGCACAAGCATTCGTAATCCTTGATCGGCCCGAAGATGCGGGCGCAGAACAGTCCGTCGCGCTCGGGCTTGAACGTGCGGTAGTTGATCGTCTCCGGCTTTTTGATCTCACCAAACGACCAGGACATGATGTCCTCTGGGCTGCCGATGGTGATGCGAATGCGATCGAACGTGGGGGCGACGACCGTCTGCTTGAACAGGTTGGTGATCTCGTTCATCGGCTCTCTCCTGGCGGGACACTTTGCGGGCGGCGGTGGCGAACCGCAGGCACGCTTGGCGTCGGATGGTCCCTGCGCATTATTTCAGGCGTAGTGGGCGGCGAATGGATGACCCTCCCCGCAACACAGCGGGAAGGGATGATTTGCAGCGTCGGTTATTCTGCAGCCGAGACGGGCGGCAGCGCGGGACGCTCGATGATAGGCGGCGCTTCCTTGGCTTCGGAATTGACGAGATCGACATTGAGGCCGAGCGCGCGCATTTCCTTGACGAGCACGTTGAAGCTTTCGGGAATGCCTGCTTCGAATGCGTCGTCGCCTCTGACGATGCTTTCGTAGACCTTGGTCCGGCCGGCGACGTCGTCCGACTTGACCGTGAGCATTTCCTGCAGCGTGTAGGCGGCACCGTAAGCTTCCAGCGCCCAGACCTCCATTTCCCCGAAGCGCTGGCCGCCGAATTGGGCCTTGCCGCCCAGCGGCTGCTGGGTGACGAGGCTGTAGGGACCGATCGAACGGGCGTGGATCTTGTCGTCGACGAGATGGTGCAGCTTCAGGATATACTTGTAGCCGACCGTCACCTTGCGATCGAACGGCTCACCCGTACGCCCGTCGTACAACTGCGATTGACCGGAGCTGTCGAAGCCCGCCAACTTCAGCATTTCGACGATATCGGCTTCACGCGCGCCATCGAACACAGGCGTCGCGATCGGCACGCCGCCCTTCATCTTTTCGCCCAACGCAATCAGCTGATCGTCCTTCAGCTTCATGACGTTGTTGTCGGCACCGTAGATCTGGGACATTTTCTCGCGCAACGCCTTCGCGTCGTGCGTCGCATGCCACTTTTCGAGCGCCTGATCGATCGCGCGGCCAAGACCACGGCACGCCCAACCCAAATGCGTCTCCAGGATCTGCCCGACGTTCATGCGGCTTGGCACGCCCAACGGATTGAGCACCACGTCGACGTGCGTGCCGTCCTCGAGGAACGGCATGTCCTCGCACGGTACGATCATCGACACGACACCCTTGTTGCCGTGCCGGCCGGCCATCTTGTCGCCCGGCTGGATTTTGCGCTTCACGGCGACGAAGACCTTGACCATCTTCATCACGCCCGGCAACAGCTCGTCGCCGCGCTGCAGCTTGTCGACCTTGTCGACGAAGCGGCGCTCGAGACCCTTCTTGGCCTCATCATACTGCTTGTTGAAGGCTTCGACTTCGGCCATCGCCTTCTCGTCGGAGAGGCCGATTTCCCACCATTGGCTGCGCGGAATGTCGGCCAGGATCTCCTCGTTGATGTCCGTGCCCTTGCGTGCGCCTTTCGGACCCTTCGCGACGGACTTGCCCATCAATGCCGCTTTCAGACGTGCATAGACGTTCCGGTCGAGGATCTGCAGTTCGTCGTCGCGGTCCTTGGCGAGACGCTCGATCTCTTCGCGCTCGATCGCCATGGCACGCTCGTCTTTATCGACGCCGTGACGGTTGAACACGCGCACTTCCACGATCGTACCGGACACACCCGGAGGCAGGCGCAGCGAGGTATCGCGAACGTCGGACGCCTTCTCACCGAAAATGGCGCGCAGCAGTTTTTCTTCAGGCGTCATCGGGCTTTCGCCCTTCGGCGTGATCTTGCCGACGAGGATGTCGCCCGGGTTCACTTCGGCACCGATGTAGACGATGCCAGCTTCGTCGAGATTCTTCAGCGCCTCTTCCGAGACGTTCGGAATATCGCGTGTGATTTCCTCTGGACCCAGCTTGGTGTCACGGGCCATCACTTCGAATTCTTCGATATGGATGGAGGTGAAGATGTCGTCGGACACCACCCGCTCGCTCATCAAGATCGAATCTTCGAAGTTGTAGCCCATCCAGGGCATGAACGCGACGAGCACGTTCTTACCGAGCGCGAGATCGCCGAGATCGGTCGAGGGGCCGTCGGCAATGATGTCGCCGACCTTCACATGCTCACCCACCGACACGAGCGGCCGCTGGTTTATGCAGGTGTTCTGGTTCGACCGCTGGAACTTGCGCAGGCGATAGATGTCGACACCCGGCTTCGACGGATCGGTTTCTTCCGTCGCGCGGATAACGATACGCGTGGCGTCGACCTGATCGATGATACCAGTGCGGCGTGCAGCAATGGCCGCACCAGAGTCACGCGCGACGACTTCTTCCATGCCGGTGCCGACCAGCGGCGCGTCGGCACGGATCAGCGGCACGGCTTGCCGCTGCATGTTGGAACCCATCAACGCGCGGTTGGCGTCGTCGTTCTCGAGGAACGGGATGAGTGCTGCGGCGACCGACACCAGCTGCTTGGGTGACACGTCGATGTAGTCGACCTTGTCGGGCGAGGTCAGGAACACGTCGCCGTTGTGACGCACGGTCACGAGATCACCGGTCAGGCGACCCTGGTCGTCAACGGTCGCGTTCGCCTGCGCAACGGTGTGGCGCATTTCTTCCATGGCGGAAAGATACTG
>JANYHG010000183.1 GCA_025359165.1 Hyphomicrobiaceae bacterium | reverse complement strand
TCAATGCCCGCGACGGGATGACCGTGTTTCTGGTCGAGCAGAATGCGTTCCATGCGCTGCGGCTGGCGCACCGGGGCTATGTGATGGTTAACGGCCAGATCACCATGAGCGGCACCGGCCGCGAATTGCTTGCCCGCCCCGAGATCCGAGCGGCCTATCTCGAAGGCGGCGCTCACTGATGCCGGACAACCAAACGTTCGACTTTACCAAAAGCCCCCTCGTCCGCCCTCAATCTTTTGGCGCTCCGCGCCGTGCGGGCTCCTTCTCCCCAAGGGGAGAAGGCAGTTTCTCAATCGTTCGCGTTTGTTGCCTTTTCCCTTTAGGGAGAAGGTGGCCGACAGGCCGGATGAGGGTGTTTTCTCTACGAGTATAAATTTCTATTGCTGCGTGTGATGCATTGCTCAGCGTAAAGGCCAACCGATGCAGCTTTTCGATCTGACCTATTCTGGCGGGCCTAACCGCTTTTGGATCTTCCTTTTGGTAACCGTGGCGATGGGCGGCAGCACCGCATTCGTCTCGGGCCGCGCGATCGCGGCCACATGGCGACCGTTCTGGCACGCGCTGGTCTATGCCCTGGTCATCGGCTTCGCGGTGCGGTTCATTCAGTTTGCCCTGTTCGACGCGCCGTTGGTCTCCGTCCGCACCTATTTGACCGATTGCATCATATTACTGCTGGCCGCGATCTGGGGTTATGTCGCGACCCGCAAGGTACAGATGATCGAGCAATATGGTCCGCTGACGGCTGAAACTGCCGGTACTGCCCGGAAAGAGGCGGGATAAGGGGTCGCGTCCCCCCAAAGAGCCACAAATCAACGTGACTTCGCCATGTTTTCGCGGAATCATGCCCGCAGGCGGAGTGAACTGCCCATGCCGGTGCAACAGTCGGAGCTGCGCCGGTCAGCCCATCGAAGTGATCGAAGTGATCGAAGTCAGGGAGTGGACTTATGAAGAAAACACTGTTGTCGGGCATAGCCGTCACGGCACTGCTCGCGTTCTCGGGTGCAGCTAACGCCCAGATCAAGGTCGGACTTACCGGCCCGATGACCGGCCCGAATGCCGCATTCGGCCTGCAGCTCAAGAACGGTGCCGAACAGGCCGCCGCCGCCATCAATGCCAAGGGCGGCATGAATGGTCAGAAGATCGAACTCGTCATGACCGACGACGTTTCGGACCCCAAGCAGGGCGTTTCCATCGCCAACAAGTATGCGGGTGAAGGCGTGAAGTTCGTCGTCGGCCCGTTCAACTCCGGCGTGACCATGCCGTCGTCTGAAGTCTATGCAGAAAACGGCATTCTGCAAATTACGCCTTCGGCCACCAATCCGCAGATCACTGAACGCGGCCTGTGGAACATCTTCCGCACCTGCGGTCGCGACGATCAGCAGGGCGCAGTTGCTGCCGACTACATCGTCAACCAGCTCAAGGGCAAGAAGTTGGCTGTCGTCCACGACAAGACGACCTACGGCAAAGGGCTGGCCGACGAAACCAAGAAAGCCGCTAACGCCAAGGGCGTGACAGAAGTGCTGTATGAAGGCGTCAACACGGGTGAAAAAGATTTCGCAGCCCTGGTCGGCAAGATCAAGCAGTCCGGCGCTGAGATCATTTATTGGGGCGGCCTGCACACCGAAGGCGCGCTTATTGCTCGCCAGCTCAAGGACGGTGGCGTCAATGCCGTGATGATGTCCGGCGACGGCATCACCTCGAACGAATTCGCGGCCATCGGTGGCGACGCCGTGATCGGCACGCTGATGACCTTCCCGCCCGATCCTCGCAAGCTGCCGGAAGCAGCCGAAGCCGTGAAGCAGTTCGCGGCCATCAAATACGATCCTGAAGCCTACACGCTCTATTCCTACGCAGCTCTCCAAGTCGTCGTCGACGCGGCCAACGCCGCCAAGACCAACGATCCGAAAAAGGTTGCCGAAGAACTGAGGAAAGGTGGTGCCTTCAAGACCGTCATCGGCGAATTGAAGTACGACAAGAAGGGCGATATCACGCGTCCCGACTATGTCATGTACACCTGGAAAAAGGGCGCTGACGGCAAGATCAGCTACGTCCAGAACTAAGTCGCTCGATGCCGCTGACATCACGAAGCGCCGGAATGGGAGGGGTGGCCACGCGGCCGCCCCTCTTTTCGTTGCCCGCGAAGTTTGCCGCCCTCCTGATGATGTCGGCTCCGACCTTGGTCTTATGCTGCGCGCCACGTCTGGTGATGGCTGCCGAGACGATCCACATCGCTGTTGCATTGCCGTTGAGCGGTGCACAAGAGCGTCTCGGACAGGCCATCAAGTCTGCGGTCACTGCGGCTTTGACCGATCGGGCAGCGGCACTGCGGGACGACGCGCCGAGTGTCGACGTCATCTGGCTCGACGATGCCTGCTCCGGCGCAGGCGGCGCGGCTGTCGCAAGGCAAGTCGCCGGCATGACTTCGACCGTAGTTGTGGGTGTCATCGGTCATGCCTGCCCGTCGGCAGCGCAAACGGCAGCGCCGATCTACAGCGCCGCAGGTATTGCTTTCCTCCAGGCGGGTGCATTGCCTGCGCATCGCGAGCCTTCGCTTCGCCAAGGTCACACCCACTTCCGCTTGCCCGGGCAGAGTTCACAAGGCCGCACTATCGCCGACGCGTTGATAAATGCGGGGCCGCTCGCCCGCGTGGCGCTGGTACGTGACCGGACCCGCTTCGCAACCGATGCACTGCAGTCGGTCGCCGCCGCGCTGCTCAGCGCCGGAAGATCCTCCGTGCTGACCGAAACGTTCACCGGCGGCGACAAAGACTTCGGTCCACTGGCGCAACGGCTGAAAAATGCTGCGATAAGCCATGTGGCCCTCGCCGCATTTGCGAGCGAAGCTGTGCTGCTGGTGCCGCAACTGCGCGCGGTCAACCCGACCCTCGAGATCATCGCGACCGATCAGTTGGCCGGCCAAGACTTCGCAAATCCGCTGACGTCTGAAGGTGTGCGTGTCGTAATGGCACCCGACTACACGTCCTCGCCCCGCACCGCAGATCTAGTGCGACGGCTCGGCGCATCGACCGCCGCCTGGAACCGCAGTGCGATCGCTACTTACGCTGCCGTCGAAGTTTTCGCCGCCGCCGCCGACGGCCGCACAGCCCCGGCGATCACGAACGAACTGCAAACCAACACTTTCCAGACCGTGCTCGGGCCAGTCCGCTTCGACGCGACGGGTGCGGCAGACCTTCCCGCGTATGTACTGCACACATGGACCAACGGTACGCTGGTCCAGTCCGCGCGGTAGGGCACGGGCACCGCAGTTTGCGTACTCTGCTGCAATTTACCACTCTTGCAGCTTCTGCGTGATTTCTGCTTCAGGTTGTGGCACATTAATTTTCAACTTGCTTTTACCGGGACGATTGATCAAACGTCTCAAGCGTAGCAAGGGCTGCTGGAAGTGGCGGAGTTACTTGTGGCGACTTTGAGCTACGAAAACCGTCCAAATCCG
>JANYHG010000130.1 GCA_025359165.1 Hyphomicrobiaceae bacterium | reverse complement strand
TCGTCGGCGTAGCCGGCGAGTTTCTCTCGGCGAGATTGGTCGAGCACGAGCAGTGCGGCATGCCACGCCTGTAGAGTGCGCGTAATGCCGACGAGTCGGAGCAGAAAATCACGTATGGGCATGGTGCCATCCAGGTTTCACCCTCCTGGATTGGACAACTATAGCCCACACGGAGATGCAATTCAAGATTGTGTTTTGAGCAGTCTGTGCTTTCGGCGAGTAGAGTTAATTCGATCGGATCTTTGTGTGGAGTAAACGGGCTCAGGTCGATCGACAGGCTGGCATTGTTTTGGAGCGAACGGGACCAACTTTTAATCTTTCCGCAATCTTGTCGCGCGACGATGAGGGGCCGGCTTAGCGGTAAATTGTGTGACGGACGACGATCGTGATTGCAAAATACGCGCGTGCCGATAACAGCGCCGTTGGCTTGAGAAGCATTCTCGCGGCTGCGGCTCTGAGTGCGGGAGCATGCATGGTTTCGCTGCTGCCGAGCAATGCCGCCGAGACGATTTTGGCCACGACCGATTACTCGCCGCCCGTCGTGATCGACAATACGATCGCCTTCATCGCGACGACCGCCAACGAGTTGAAAAGCGGCAAAGCGACTACTGTCGTTTTCGTGCAGCCACTAGATATTCGAGCGCTCGACGCGGCTGCGTTTGGCGATTGGGAGCATTCAGCACTGACCCCGAACGGTGTGGTCGGGGCGCGCTGACGTTCGATACGATCGGTGTCGTTGACTTAAGACGCTGCCGCCGAGACAGATGTTGCGGCGACTGCTGGCGGAGTGACGACGATCTGACCTGAGCGCCGCAACTCCTTGTGGATCGCGATGCGAAGATCGTTCAGCACCGGCGTGCGATGGGTGTTGTCCGACAATGTCGCGCGCAGAGAGAACTCCAGCGCCGTCGGCGAGAACTGATCGAGGGTCGCGAGCGGCTCCGGCGACTGTAGAACCTTTGCGTTGGCGGCCGCGCATTTTTGCAGAATGCGGATGACGTCTTCGGGGTTGGCGTTGCCGTCGAGGGTGAATTTGATGACGATGCGCCCGAGCAGGTTGCGATGCGTCCAGTTCATGACGCGGCCCGAAATCAACTCCGAGTTGGGCAGGATGAGGCTGGCTTTGTCAAAGGTTTCGATCTCGGTCGAGCGGACGGAGATGCGGCGTACGTTGCCCTGCTGATCGCCGACGACGACCCAGTCGCCGACCTTGATCGGCCGTTCGACAAGCAGGATCAAACCCGACACGAAGTTGTTGACGATCGACTGCAAGCCGAAGCCGATGCCGACCGAAAGAGCGCCGGCGACGATGGCGAGGCTGGTGATGTCGAAGCCGGCATACGAGACGGCCAAGAGGGCGGCGAGTGCGATACCGGCATAGCCCACCGCCTGATCAATGGAATTGGAGATGCCGGCGTCCATGCGTGAGGCATCGAGGACACCCTCGCGGAGCCATTTCTGCAGCACGCGGGTGAAGAACAGCAGAGCCATGAAGAGTACGATACCGAGCAGAATGCGGGCGATCGAAATTCTGAGATGGCCGATCTCGAAGCCGAATACGGCGCTTTTGAAATAGTCGCGGATGTCGGCGCTGGCGAAGCCCCACTGTAGCAGCAACACTGGAATGGCTGCGAGCAGCAATGCGGAAGTCAGCACGACCTCGCTCAGCCGTGCGAGTTGGCGCTGACGCGGGACGTCGAGTCCGAAGCGCGCCTGCAGCATGTCGCCGATGACGTGGCGGCCGTCGGCGCGACCGCGGGCTGCGGCACGAATCGACAGATAGCCGATGCCGGCAGCGGCGATGACCATGCCGCTCAGAACCAGTTGGTGGGCGACGAACCGACCAAGGGCAATGTAGCCCAACATGGACGCGCCGATGATCGTGATGGCCACCAGCCACAGCGGCAGTTTGATCCACAGCGGCGTGTGTCGGGCGACTGGACCGGCGACATAGACGTGACCGTTGACGGGCCGGTCAGCACCGATCTGTGGCTCGAAGGGGATCAGCATCATGACCGCCAGCAGGCCGGCGAAGAGCACGCTGGTGAGGAACGACTGAGCGATGGTGACCGTCAGCGGGACGTAGATGAGACGGCCGAATTCGATCAGGATCGTGTCAAGCACGTAGACGGCGACGAACGCCTTGAGCAGCCATAGGACGCGACCGGCCGTCCAGTCGGAGACCGGGATCAGCCGCCATGACGGATGCCTGGGCGCGAAGGCGACGGTCAACATCGACGAGGCCGCCACGTAGACTAGGAGGCCCTGCAAGATCGTGGTGCCGGGGCCGGCCCAGTGATTGTAAAGCAGATCGAGATTGTCGAGACCGAAGTAGAGTAGCAGTGCCGCAGCGATGCCGGGGATCGCGCGCACCGGTGCCATCCAGGCGGCCTGCGTGACGCGGTCGAAGAATCCGGGTGGCATCGGCGGTCGGGCTAGACGTGGCGTGATCAGCCGCCGGGCGACGAGGGTGAGACCAAAAAACAATGTGACGACGGCCAAACAGAGGAGTGAGAGCTGCCGCGAGCGGATGCTCGCCCAGCCGAGCCAATCCCCGCCGTAATATCGGATACGTCCCACGACACCGTCCATGCGCTCATTGACGTCACGCCAGACGCCCGGCAGGACAGGGCTGTCGCGCCGCTCGAACAGATTGCGAGTGAACAGCTGGTAGCGCATGACGGTGATGCGATCGATCAACTGTTTGGCGCGAACCCAAGCGAGTTCGGTGGTTTTGACGGCACTGTCGAGTGCGCCGGCCATGGCGTTGAGGCGTTTGCGTTCGGAGGCGACGGTCGGGCTTTCCTCGGGCTGACCGGCCGCCGGCACGGGGCCGAGCTTTTCGATCTGGCTTTTGAGTTCGGCCAATTGAGGACGCAGCGTTTCGGCAGTGGATGTGCTGTCGTAGATGATGCGCTCTACGTCGCCGCGAAGGCGGGACAATTCGCCTTCCAGTTCCTTGAGCTGCTGGATGGATTTTTCGGCGCCTTCGATGCTCGTGGCAAGCCGGCTGACCGGGTCGGTAATTTCGGGCGGCAGTAGCGGGCCTGCGGGAAGGGCTGGAGCCGGGGCCGCTTGTGCCGCTGGCGTCGGCGGCGCCGTCACCGGTGCCGGCGTTGTCGATGTTGCGGGAGGGGTGGCTGCAGCGGGGGGCGTCTGCGCGGAGACGTCGGGAGCGCCTGCGAAAGCCACCACGTATACCATCGCGAGAAGCATTCCGATTGCGCGTGTCCGACGACGTTCACGCGTCGGCTGTCGCCGACTTGTTTGCTTCAAAACGCTCTGCAGCACGCGCGACAATACAGTCATACTCGAACACACCCCTGATCGAACGGCGTTCCTGATCGAACGTCGTTTTGGATCGTCGCCGGATCGTCAACTGGCGATCCGTCCCTCTAATCTCATACACCTCGCATCTGCGACGTGGTTCGCCTACTCGTTGACGACCTGTCCCAGAGTGCGCGCCTGCCGTCCGAACACGGGCGTCGACGTGACGCTGCTTTCGCCATCGATCTTGCTGCGCAGCGTTGTGCTTGCGTTTGCAGTCGAAGACATGCTCGACGCAGGCGCGCCGATGCCGGTTTCGATGACGACGTCGACGGGGCCGCCGGTCATGATGAGATGTTCGACACCATCGCGACGGACCAGCAGAAGCTTGCGCCGGTTATCAACAGATGTCTGCTCGACGACACTCAGCCGCGGTTCGGAGCGGGGCCGAGAAAAAAATCCTGCGAGCGGTTCGCCGGTCATGTAGCTGCGTGCCGCGAGCCCGCCCGCGGCAATGGCAATCGCCAGAAAAAGTAGCAGAAAGAACCACGTGAGCATGTCTTGTCCTGTGTTCGTTTAGGCGACGAACTGCACTGGTGACGCGCCGCTGTCTGAGGAAAGCCAGCTCCTGCTAGCAGATTTTTAGTCAGGCTTTAACCCTAATGATTGCTTTCTAGCACCGCGCAGTTGGGGAAAACCGGCAGCGCCCGCAGCGCTCGAGCAACAATCTTCCAGTGAGTAGCAGTGTACATGCGTTCCTCGTCCCCAGTTTTCTCAGCTTCATCGGCACCTTGGCAGCTCCTGCTGGATCGACTTGCGCAGAATCAGAGTATCTATCGCCTTATGACGGCGATCGAGACACATCGTGAACTCTTGCAGCCTGCCAAGTCATGGTCGCCGCTGGCGGTTGTGAAAGTGGCTCTGGTCGTGTTCGGCGTGCTCACGGCCATGGCGGCTGCGGTCATCGTCATGGCGTCGACGCGGATGGCGCAGCCCGCAGGGTTGGCGGCGCTGGCTTTGCTGGCGGTGACGGGCTTGTTCTTCGTTTTTGGCCTGTTGTCGGGCTACGTCAGATTCCATGAAAGAGCGCAGGCGAGCGAGATCGCCCGTGGGGTCGCCGAAGCCGGCGAGCACGGCATGCAAGTGCTTGCCGATGACGGCAGTATTGTGTTCGCAAACCCGGCCTATGCGGCGCTGTTCGGCTCCAGCCACAAATCGGTCGAAGAGATTCTGGCCGTCGATCCGCGCGCCGGTGAAGCAGTCTATCGGCTGGCGCGCGCTGCGGAACGGCTGGAACCACGCACGGAAGAAATCGCAGTGCGCGATCCGCGGCAACGCCTGAGCGATGCGCGTTATGCGACGGCACCGCTGCGCCTCCGTTGGCTGCGCATCTCCGTCAAGCCGTTCATCCCATCGTCCGCCGTTTCGGACAGCCGTCGCATGACACTGTGGGATGTGACCGACATCACCGACGACCGCGCGCGGGAACTCGACGCGATCGGCACGCTCGAGCAGCAGTTGGCGTTCTACGATACGATGCCGCTCGGATTGTTCGCGGTGAACACCGATGGCCAGATCGTACACCTCAACTACACGCTGACGACGGCGCTCGGGCTGCGCACCGGGGAACGCCGTAGCGTCAACTGGACACTGAACGACATTTGCCCGCCGGAGGCCGCAGCGCTGGTGCAGGGGGCACAACGGCGCAACGCGAGCATGGCGGAACGCTTCGACGTCGATCTGGTGCGCGAAGATGGCCGTGTGGTGCCGGTGCGCCTGGTGTGCCGTCCCGGTGAACGTCCCGAACGCGGCGATCCGATGACGGTGCTGGTGTTCGATCGTGCCTCTGACCTGACCGGCGACAGCAGCGCGCGTGCCCTAGAAGAACGCTTCGCCCGGCTGTTCCATGCGGCCCCGTTCGCCATCGCCACACTCGACAAGCAAGGTGGCGTCGTCAGTTCCAACGCCGCGTTCCAGCGTATGTGTACCTCCGACGGTAAACAAGTCGGTGCGGGGTCGGCCAAACTATCGCAACTGGTATTAGCGGACGCGACACCGGAGGATCGGCAAGCGGTCGAGGCCGGACTTGCGCGCGTCACCGGCGGCCGTGCGACGGCGGCGCCATTCGAGGTGTCGTATGGACCCGAACAGCAGACGACGCGCCGGATCTACATGAGCCCACTCAGTGTCGGTGCCGATCCGCGCGAAGCGGCGATCGTCTATATGCTCGACACGTCGGAACTGAAGGCGCTGGAACTGAAGTTTGCTCAGAGCCAGAAGCTCGAAGCGGTCGGCAAGCTGGCGGGCGGTATCGCACACGACTTCAACAACGTGCTGACAGTGATCATCGGCATGTCAGATCTGTTGCTGCAGAGCCGGCGGCCGACCGACAGCGGCTATACCGACATCATGCAGATCCGCTCGAACGCCAATCGCGCTGCGGGCATGGTGCAGCAGTTGCTCGCGTTCTCGCGCAAGCAGACGCTGAAGCCGGAAGTGCTCGTGCTCAACGACGTCATCCAGGATTTCGGTTATTCGCTGAACCGTCTGTTGGGCGAGAAGATCGACTTGAAGCATACGCCCGGCCGCGATCTCTGGTACGTCAAAGCCGACAAGGTGCAGTTCGATCAGATCCTCATCAACCTCGCTGTAAACGCACGCGACGCGATGACCAGCGGTGGCCGGCTGACGATACGGACACGCAATATCTCCGTGCGGGACAGTCTAAAACTCGCCAGCCAGAACGTGGTCTCCGGTGAGTACGTCGCGATCGAGGTCGAGGACAGCGGCACCGGCATGCCTGCCGATATCGTGGCCAAGATTTTCGAGCCGTATTTCACCACGAAAGAAGTCGGGAAAGGGACGGGCCTCGGATTATCGACGGTGTATGGCATCGTCAAACAGACCGGCGGTTACATCTTTTGTGACAGCGCGATCGGTCGCGGCACGACGTTCCGCATCTACCTGCCACGTTTCGTGCCGACGGAAACGGCAGCACCAGTCGAGCCGCAGGCCAAGGCCGGATTGTCGACCGATCTCTCCGGCAGCGGTCGCGTGCTGCTTGTCGAGGACGAGGACGGTGTCCGCTCGTTCGCCATGCGCGCGTTACAGCGCCAGGGCTACGAAGTGTTCGAAGCGGTGTCAGGGGCGGATGCGCTTGAAGTGATGGAGAGTATCGGCGGCAAGGTCGATATCATCGTGTCGGACGTGATCATGCCGGAGATGGACGGCCCGACGATGTTCAAGGAGTTGCGCAAGACGCATCCCGATCTGAAGATCATCTTCGTGTCGGGCTACCCCGACGACGCGTTCAAGAACGGACTTGGGGAGAACGACACGTTCGCGTTCCTGCCCAAGCCCTTCACGCTCAGCCAGTTGGCCGCCAAGGTCAAGGAAGAACTCGGGCGTTAAGTCGCTCAGCTCGCTGGGGATGCGCTGGGGACGCGATTGCAAAGCGGGCATTACTTGCGGCAATCTGCTTGTTGCGCGTGATCGGCGACGCAGCAACTGGCGAGGACACATGACACAGCACGTGCAGACGTCGGCGACACAGCCGCTGTTCAATCCGCTGTCACCGGAGTTCATCAGCGATCCCTATCCGACCTATCATCGGCTGCGTGAGCTAGATCCGGTGCACCGGTCGCCGCTGGGGCTGGTGCTGGCGACGCGGCACGCCGATTGCGCGTTGGTGATGCGAGATCCGCGCTTCGGTAAAGACTACGTCGGTCGCATGACGCGGCGGTACGGCGCAAAAATCCTCGAGGAACCCGTCTATCGCAGCATGCAGCATTGGATGCTGCAGCAGGACCCGCCCGATCATGCGCGGCTGCGCGGGCTGGTAGTGCGGGCGTTCACGGCGCGGCGGGTCGAGGATATGCGGCCACGTATCCAGGCGATCGTGGACGCAACACTCGATCGCATGGTGCCGCAAGGTCGCGCCGATCTGATCGCAGATTTCGCGTTCAGGCTTCCCGTCATCGTGATCTGCGAGATGCTGGGTATTCCCGAAGAAGATCACGCGATGTTCTTTTCGAGCGCACGCGATGGCGGACGTCTGCTCGATCCGGTGCCACTGTCGGCCGAAGAAATCGCGCATGCCAACGCGGGAAACCTGGCGAGCGCCGCCTATTTCAAACACCTATTCGAGCAGCGGCGACGCAAGCCTGCCGACGATCTGATTTCGCATCTCGTGCAGGCCGAGGACGACGGCGGCAAACTCACGACAGAGGAGTTGACGGCGAATATCATTCTGCTGTTCGGCGCGGGGCACGAGACCACGGTCAATCTGATCGGCAACGGCTTGCTGGCGTTGCATCGCAATCCTGATCAGCTCGATCTGCTGCGGCGAGAGCCGGATCGCACCGCCAATGCCGTCGAAGAACTGTTGCGCTACGACAGTTCGGTGCAGGCAACCGGGCGCGTGGCGATGGACGATATCGAGTTGGGCGGCGTGCGGGTGGCTAAGGGCGAACAGGTTTTGTGCTTGCTTGGGGCGGCCAATCGCGATCCGGCGCTCTATCCCGAGCCGGACAAGCTCGATGTCACCCGCAAAAATATCCGACCGTTCTCGTTCGGCGGCGGCATACATCATTGCCTCGGGGCGCAACTGGCGCGCATCGAGGCGGAGGTGGCGATATCGACGCTCCTGCGAAGATTGCCGTCGCTGACGCTGGACAACATCGAGACGCCAGACTGGCGTCCGACATTCGTGCTGCGGGGACTGAAAAAGCTTCCGGCGACGTGGTAGTCCACACCCAAACTTGACGTCGCCGAGCGTGACGGGCAGACCTGCGGCGAACTCTGCGAAGCTGCGTCGCAGAAATGCTCGAGTGAGATGCCATGCGCTGCCCCTATTGTGCGTCGGAGAAGACGCAGGTCAAAGACAGTCGGCCGAGCGAGGAGGGGCAAGCCATCCGTCGTCGGCGTGTGTGCGAGGACTGCGGCGGACGCTTCACGACGTTCGAGCGGGTGCAGTTGCGCGACCTCGTGGTGATCAAGCGTTCGGGGCGTCGCGTGGCGTTCGACCGGGAAAAGCTGTTGCGGTCGGTGGAAACGGCTGTGCGCAAGCGACCGATCGAGCCGGAGCGAATAGAGCGCATGGTGTCGGGGATCGCGCGGCAGCTCGAAAACCTCGGAGAGCCGGAAGTGCCGTCGTCGGCCATCGGTGAACTGGTGATGGAGGCTCTGAAAGGGGCTGATCCCGTAGCCTACATCCGGTTCGCGTCCGTTTACCGCGATTTTCGTGAGGCGGCAGACTTTCAGGAGGTTCTGGGCGATCTTGCTCACGGTCTCGAGGCGGGTCTCGAGGCGGGGCCGACGCGTAAACTCTGACGTGGAAATCACACGTATATGCCTGTCGTAAGCACCGCCCTTTTCGACGCCCACATGATGTCCATCGCTCTCGCCATGGCGCGGCGCGGGCTAGGCTCGACCGCGCCCAATCCATCGGTGGGTGCCGTCATCGCCGACGAAAGTACGGGCGAAATGATCGCGCGCGGCTGGACGCAGGCGGGTGGGCGGCCGCACGCCGAGAAAGAAGCGCTGCACCGCGCTGGCGAGCGCGCGCGCGGCAAGACGATGTACGTGACGCTAGAGCCGTGCGCGCACACGGGGCGGGTGCCGACGTGCTCGGATTCGGTGGTCGCTGCCGGCATCGCGCGGGTGGTATGTGCGCTGCCTGATCCCAATCACATCGTGGCGGGGCATGGATTCGAACAATTGCGCGAGGCGGGTATCGAGATCGATGTCGGCCTATTCGGCACGCGGGCGCGTTGGGTGACGCTTGGGCACGTTCTGAGACAGACCGAACATCGGCCGTTCGTGCAGATCAAAATGGCTGTTGGTGCCGATGGCCGCATCGCGAAAGGCGGCGGCGGCGCGCCGCAATGGGTGACGAGTGCCGAGGCGCGCGCCGACGGTCATTTGTTGCGTGCGGAAGCCGATGCGATCCTGGTCGGTGGTGCGACGGTGCGTGCCGACGATCCCGATCTGACGTGCCGGCTGCCGGGGTTGGTCGCGCGCTCGCCGATCCGCATCGTGCTGTCGCCGCGCTTGGGCTTGCCGCTGGACGCGAAGCTGCTCGCAACCAGCGCCACAACGCCTGTGTGGCTGGTGACCGGCGCGCCGTCAGGTAGGGCCGACATGGATCTTGCGGCGCGTGGCGTGCAGATCGTGCATGTGCCGGAAGCGTTGCAGGGCGCTGGCGGTATTCCTGCGGTGCTGCATACACTCGCGGTCAAAGGCATTACGCGCCTGCTGATCGAAGGCGGGCCGCGCACCTGGACCCATTGCCTGGAGGCCGGTGTGGTCGACGAAGCCGTGATCTATCAGAGCGCCGCTCCTGGGCCTGCGGATGGTCTGCCTGTCATCGCTCACGGCGATGTCGAGGCCTTCATGCGCGGGTTCGGGCTGTTTCCGGTCTTCGTCACGGCCATCGGTACCGATACGCGTCACGTCTTCCGCCGCCGCATCAAATGATCCCCGACGTAGAGAGCACCATGCAAGAAGCCCAGCCATTTCGCTATTATCTGCGCGTTCGCTACGGCGAGTGCGATCAACAAGGTGTCGTGTTCAATGCGCGATATGGGGACTATGTAGATCTCGCGTGCACTGAGTTTCTCAACACGGCGTTGGGGCGCTCGATTGTCGGCGGCGGCGTCTTCGAGATGCAAGTCGTCAAACTGTTGATCGAATGGACGGCACCCGCCCTGTATGACGATGCGTTGGAGATCTCGGTGGCGTTGAAGTCACTCGGGACGACGTCGTTCGTGCTCGGTTTTGAAATGCGCAAAGTCGGGACTCGCGACGAGAAGCATGTCGGGACTCGCGACGAAAAACATGTCGGGACTCGCGACGAGAAACCCGTCGGGACTCGCGACGTAAAAAGTGCCGGGACTAGCGAAACGATCGTGACGGCGGAAACCGTGAACGTGCACATGGATCCGAAAAGCTGGACTAAGTCTCCGGTGCCGGAGGCGATGCGCGCCAAGCTTACGGAGGGAGGGCGCGGCCAGTTCGTGGACCACGCCGGCGTTTTTACCCATAAAGCCTGACCGACATCCAGTTGGATCATTTCATGTTCAGGCTTTGCCGTTGGTGATGGCCACCAGCTTGGCCAATGCGGCCTTGGCGGCACCGCTGTCGATCGATGTCCGCGCAAGCGCCACCCCTGCGATGAGGTCATGCGCCTTGCCGCCGACGATCATGGCGGCTGCCGTGTTGAGCAGCACGATATCGCGGAACGGACCGGGTTTGCCGTCGAGGACGGCGCGAATGGCTGATGCGTTGGTGGCGGCGTCTCCGCCCTTGAGGTCGGACAACTTCGCGAGCGGCAAGCCGGCATCCTGCGGCGTGACTTCAAACACCGTCACCTTGCCGTCTTTGACCTCGGCGACGTCGGTTGGTCCTGTCGTGGTGAGTTCGTCGAGGCCATCGTGGCCGTGCACGACCCAGACATGCTCGACGTCGAGCTTGGCAAGCACGTGAGCAACCGGCTCCACCCACTGCCACGAGTAAACGCCGAGCACCTGCCGCTTGACGCCGGCAGGGTTCGACATCGGGCCGAGCAGATTGAATATCGTGCGCACGCCGAGTTCGGCGCGTACCGGGGCCCAATGCTTCATGGCGGGATGATGATTGGGCGCGAACATGAAGCCGACGCCGGCTTCGGCGATCGAGCGCTCGATGGTGGCGTTGTCGACGTCCAGTTTGAGGCCGAGTGCCGACAGCACATCGGATGCTCCCGCTAGCGACGATACGGACCGGCTGCCGTGCTTGGCGATTTTCAAGCCCGCGCCGGCAGCGACCAGGCTCGCACAAGTCGAGACATTGTAGGTGCCGTGGGCATCGCCACCTGTGCCGACGATATCGACGGCACCGGCGGGTGCGGTGACGCGGCGCATGCGTGCCCGCATCATCTGTGCGGCGCCGGTGATCTCCTCGACCGTCTCACCGCGCACGCGCAGTGCCATCAGGAATGCACCCATCTGGGCCTGCGTCGCGTGCCCCTCGGTCATGATATCGAGCGCGGCGCGCATTTCCTCGGCGTCCAGCGGCTTGGCTTCCGCGACCTTCGCGATAAATTTTTTCAGTGCGGCAGTGGGCATTTGGGGTCTCGGAGAAGGCGAGTAGCGGGTGAGCAGTGAGTAGTGAGTAGTGAGTAGTGAGCAGTGAGCGGTGAGCAGTGAGCAGTGAGCAGTGAGTAGTGAGCAGTGAGCAGTGAGCAGTGAGTAGTGAATTTGGCAGGGGCGTGTGCGGCTGTTCGAAATTTGCTACTCGCTATTCGCTACCCTCAAGCCATTACGCGCGTGGCTTTGGCATTGCGGCGCTGCACGGGGAGCCCTGCCAGCGTGAGAAAGTTGGCGAGCAGCGCGTGGCCGTATTCGGAGGCAATGCTTTCGGGGTGGAACTGCACGCCGTGCAAAGGCAACGTCTTGTGCTGTAGTCCCATGATCAAACCGTCTTCGGTTTCAGCCGTTATGGCGAAGCAATCGGGCAGCGTCGCGCGCTCGACGATCAGGGAATGATACCGTGTCACCTCGAAGCGCTGGGGTACGCCTTTGAACACACCCGTGCCCGTGGTCGACAGCGTCGACATCTTGCCATGCATCGGTGTGGGCGCGCGCGTGACGACGCCGCCGTAAGCCTGGCCGATCGCCTGATGGCCGAGGCAGACACCGAGGATGGGTATAGTCGGGGCCGCGGCGTGGATGAGATCGAGACAGATGCCGGCTTCCGACGGGGTACAGGGTCCCGGAGAGAGCACGATCGCCGAGGGCTTTTTGGCCATGACGTCGGAGACGCTGATCTTGTCGTTGCGGTGGATTTCGGAGATGTGGCCCAATTCGCCGAGATAGTGGACCAGATTGTAGGTGAAGCTATCGTAGTTATCGATGAGCAGAAGCATTTGAGCGCCTTTGGAGAGCGAGGTCCGGCCCGGTGTCGCTCGCTTGCTTCGGAACCCGTGATCTTTCGACCGAGATCGCGAGGCGAAGGCTGCCCCGCATTGGCGCGCGGAGCGTGAACGACGACCAAAGTCCGGTCCCGCTGCTTGTCGCAAAGGGCGGCGATGGCGTCAAGACAAGCGCTTGCGGGGTAGTGTTTGCTCTCGGGTGATCGATACGGCGGTCGGGTGGGACGTTGCTGCGGCCTGCGGCAGCGGGCATAATTGATGCTGATCGCGCATGGAGGGAATACGATGAAGCTGGCGACCTGGATGACGGCTGATGCAACCGACGGGGCCACTTCGTTCGGCATCGTCGCCGACGACGGCGGATTGTTCGATCTCGGTCGGCGTTCGAAAGGGGCCTTTGCCGATCTCATCGATGTCGTCCGCAAGGATGCCGTGGACGCCGTCGCGAAGCTGGCGACTGGCCCGGCGGACGGGCATGTGGATGACGTGACGCTGCTGCCACCGCTCACGCAGCCGGGCAAAATCATCTGCGTCGGCGTCAATTATCCCGAGCGCAACGCGGAGTACAAGGACGGCTCTGATGCGCCGAAGTTTCCAAGCTTGTTCGTACGCTTTCCATCGTCGCTCGTGGGGCACGGCGCAGCACTGATGCGACCGCCGGAATCCAAGCAACTCGATTACGAAGGCGAGATCGTCATCGTGATCGGCATGCCGGGCCGCCGCATCACCGAGGCGCAGGCACCGGCCCACATCTTCGGGCTGACGTTAATGAACGAGGGTTCCGTGCGCGACTGGATCCGGCACGGCAAATTCAATGTGACGCAAGGCAAGAACTTCGACCGCTCGGGCGCGGTCGGGCCCTGGATCGTGCCGCTCGACGCAACGATCCGGCTGGATGACCTGGAGGTGACGACCACCGTCAATGGCGAACTGCGGCAGCGCGGAAATACTGGGACGCTGATGTTTTCGTTCGCGCGCATTCTAGCCTACGTGTCGACTTTCACCCGGCTTGAGCCCGGCGACATGATCGCGACGGGCACCCCGCCGGGCGCCGGTGGCCGCTTCGATCCGCCGAAGTGGCTGGTGCCGGGCGATACCGTCGAAGTGACGTGCCCAGCAATCGGCACGCTGCGCAACACAGTGGCCGACGAGATTGCGTAAGTTAAGATATAATGGCCAAGATCTTCCCGTGTGGACGGGGAGATGAAGCCGATCAGTCCTTGG
>JANYHG010000055.1 GCA_025359165.1 Hyphomicrobiaceae bacterium | reverse complement strand
TTCAGGGCGCAACGTACGACTTCGGCAATGCGCTGACATCCGGCGGCGGCAGCCAAGTCACGATCGGGGTGTACAATGCGGGAAACACCATCTTCCAGAATCTTGCCGTCACGGTGGACGGCCCGAACGCGGGCGATTTTGCAGCCAGCCAGCCACAGGATTCCTACATCGCCTATGGGGCTACCTATTTCACCATCGTGTTCACACCCCACGCGGCGGGCCCGCGCACAGCCCGCGTACGTTTCACCAGCACCGGGGGCGGGATCAATGCGGTGGAATTCGAGGTGACCGGCACCGGCGTCCTGTCTCCGCTGATCGATTTCGTCACAATGCACGACATGAAAACAGTCGTAAAACGACGCAAGGAAACGCAAGACGGACCAGTAAAAGTTTGATTCGACGTCTTGGGTCGATTGGAAAAGACGCGCTCGGGGCAGACAGGTGTGTATATCGTCAAAATTGCCGGGAACCACGGAAAGTGCGGCTGTCTGTGATCCGCAACCAATGGTCGTGATTTTCTAAAATTTCATTGATAGCTCTGGGTTTGAAACGCGATGGACATGCGTGGCTATCTTCCTGACGCGATTGCCCGGATCTTTATGATCAGCGTCGCATTGTGGTCTCCGTTGGTCCTTGCCGAGGAGCGCCCGCGATCAGTGCCCTGTATCAACGTCGCGGTCGGACCCGGAGTCCGTTGTATCGTGCCCGCGTCGGGGCGCACGCACTGGTTCAAGGACTGCCCCACGTGTCCTGAGATGGTTGTCGTTCCGCGCGGCGAATTCGTCAGGGGCTCTCCTGAAACCGAACCGGGACGATCACCGCAGGAAACCCGCAAACGCATGAGCATGGCAAAGGCATTCGCGGTTGGCCGCTTTGCTGTAACCTTCGATGAATGGGATGCGTGCACCGCCGACGGGGGCTGTAATGCCTACCAGCCACCAGACGACGGCTTTGGTCGCGGGCGCAATCCGGTTGTGAGGGTAAGCTGGTTCGACGCCAACGCCTACACGCAGTGGCTGTCACGCAAGACCGGTCGGCCGTACCGGCTTCTCGCCAGCGATGAGCGTGAATATGTGACACGCGCCGGCTCACAAACCGCATACTGGTGGGGTGAGACGATCGATCTCGCACAGGCGAACTACGACGTTTACGACAAAAGTGTGCGCACACCCGACGGCCAACCGGCAACCGGTTCCGCAGCGCGCCAGCGACCGCTCCCGGTCGACAGTTTCGCAGCAAACCCGTGGGGGCTCTATAACGTTCACGGCAACGTGTGGGAATGGACGCGCGACTGTTGGCTCGAAGATGGACCGACTGCAACGCTACATTCCAACGGCCGACGTTCGCTTGACTGTGGTCAGCGCACCGCGCGAGGCGGATCCTGGAACGACTATGCGGCGCAAGCCAGATCGGCGGCCAGTATCGGGTTCGGTGCTATCGGGCGTAATGCGTTGCAGGGTTTTCGCGTCGCACGAACTTTGCCGCGGTGATATCCGTCGAAAACAGCGACGCTCCTGAAACTCGAACGGCTGCACTTGTCTGGAACCATCGAGCATCCATATGACATCCAGATGGATGGAGAGCGATTATGGCAACCGAGACACGTTCAGTGCGCGAAAAATTCAACGACACCGAAAAGATTACCGTCAACCTTGGCTATGTCGACCTTGGCCGTATCGACCTGATCGTCCAGGAAGGCTTTTATTCCAGCCGCAGCGACTTCATCCGAACCGCAATCCGCAATCAGCTCACCAGTCAGGCTGACGTCGTCACCAGTTCCATGGCGCGTCACACGTTGGACCTCGGTTTACGTGACTTCAGCCGTGAGGATTTGGAAGCGGTGCGTCGCGCCAAACATAAACTGCACATCAAAGTGGTCGGCCTTGCGCGTATCGCGTCCGACGTAACGCCGGAACTGGCCTTGGCGACGATCGGCTCGATCACCGTGTTGGGCGCTCTGCAAGCAAGTGACGGCGTGAAGGCTGCCCTCGCACATCTGATCAAGTAAAAGCAACTCACAAGGACACTGACGATGACCATGAACTTTGCCGCGGCCATGCGCCGGGCGGCACTTGCGACGCGTGCGTTCGACGTCCGCGAGGCGACCCGCATCATTCAGGGAGCACTTGCCGGAAACACCCAAGAACCAGCGCCTTATGCCCGCGCTGAACTGGCAAATCGCCATGAACCGCTTCGGAAGCCGGATGCGCAGGATATCGACGGCAACGGACAAACTCTGCAGCCGCTTCGAAACGCCCAGGAAACCTTTCACGAGATTCCGGCAGCGTTCCGAAAGCGGCCTGTAGGATTATCGCCGATCCCCGCCGAAGGCGCACAGTTCATCTCGCGGTCGTTTTCTTGCGTCGCTGGGACCCGAAGCTACAAGCTTTACATTCCTGCTTCCGCACCGTCGCGGCCCTCCGGCCTGATCGTGATGTTGCATGGCTGTAAACAAAACCCCGACGACTTTGCGTTGGGAACTTCCATGAATGACGTTGCGGAAAGGCATGGCCTGATCGTCGCCTACCCCGGCCAGAACGTCGCCGGAAATGCATCGTCGTGCTGGAATTGGTTCAGCCCTGGCGACCAACACCGCGATCGCGGAGAGCCTGCGATCATTGCAGGAATGACACGCGAACTCGTACGGGAGTTTTCCATTACGGCCGATCGCACGTTCGTTGCCGGCTTATCGGCGGGCGGCGCAATGGCTGTGATCATGGGCGAAACGTACCCTGATCTCTACGCGGGTATCGGTATTCATTCCGGCTTGGCCTATGGATCGGCAACGGACGTTATGACAGCTATGACGGCGATGAGAGGTGGCGGGAGTGGTCATGCGGCCGCGGCGATGCGGGCGTCCAGCCGTCGCGTGCGCACTATAATTTTTCACGGAGCCTCCGATCGCGTCGTGCATCCGTCGAACGCCGATCACATTCTCGCCTGTGCGCGGCCGCAAGATTCTAACGCTCCCGCGTCGGTGCAAAAGCTTAGCGTGAATGGGCGCTCGATTACGCGGACGTCGCTTACAGACGCGAAAGGCGTACGAACCGCCGACTATTGGCTGATCGATGGCCTCGGTCACGCTTGGTCCGGCGGAAAGCGCGCGGGGTCATTCACCGATCAAAGCGGTCCTGACGCATCGGCGGAAATGGTTGCCTTCTTTCTCGAGGGTAGTTGATCCCTTTGCGATGCAATCGTGCGCCGACACCCATGGACGTCTGCGAATAGCGGCAGACAGGGCACGCCGACGCGCTGACGACAGCGTTGGTGTGCTTCAGCTTGTTTCCTTGAAGCCATAGTCGGGGATGCCCTGCTCGTTGCCGTAGTATTTGTAGGGCAGGAACTTCCCGGACATGGTGATTTTGACACGGTCGCCCTTCGGGTTGGTTTCGCGTTCGAAATCGAAGTTGAAGTCGATCGCCGACATGATGCCGTCGCCGAATTCTTCTTCGATCAGCGCTTTCCACGCGGGCCCGTTCACCATCACCATCTCGTAGAAGCGATAAAGGAGCGGATCAGTTGGTGGCATCGGCGTTCCGGTACCGCGATAGGGCACCTCGTTGAGCATCGCTTCTTCGGCGGCCGAGAGGCCGAACAGACCAGCAGCTTTCTTGGCCAGCGGCTTCACGAGTTTCATTTGACCGAGCAGTGCGCCAACCACCATCGTCGGCGCCATCCCGCCTATCTCTGTGCAGATGTGTTTCCACGTCCACCCCTTCTCGCGCTTGATGTCGAGAATCTTTTCCGTCAGCTGCTCACGTCTCATGTTTGTTACTCCGGTTGCAGGTGTTGGGCGAGGTTTTGCCGGTGCTGATCGGGATTTCGTCTCGGGCAGTTGTATCGCAGGCGTCGCGGTCTCGGCAGCGAGCACGCGCAACTGGCCACGGAGTTCAGGCTGTCGCGGTGTGGCTTGGCCTCGGATCGGTCTTACGCTCTTGACCGGACGGTTCCTGACCAACGGGCGCCAGCGCATGCGTAGTTTCTCCGAGTGCGGGACGGACAATGATGGGATTGCGAACGTCGAGATGCGCGCCGCCGACACCCGCTAGTTCCCGTGAGCGCGTTACGAGAAATTCGATGAGATGATTGCGCAAAGGGTAGTAGTTCGGATGCTTGTGCAGGTCGACGCGTGACCGCTGCTTCGGCAACGTGTTTTCAACGATCTCGGCGACGCGCGCTTCCGGACCATTGGTCATCAGCAGAATTCGATCGGCGAGCAACATGGCTTCGTCGACGTCGTGCGTGATCATGAATGTGGTTTGGCTGGTTTTGGCACGCATATCCAGCACCTCATCCTGCAGGCTGCCGCGTGTCAGCGCATCGAGCGCGCTGAACGGTTCGTCCATGAGCAGAATTTTGGGCTCGATGGCAAGCGCGCGCGCGATGCCAACGCGCTGGCGCATGCCCCCCGAGAGTTGCGCCGGCTTTTTGTCCATAGCCTGATCGAGATGTACGAGAGCGAGATACTTAGCGGCATGATCGCGGATCTGCGCCTTGGTCCAATCGGGGTGGCGGGAGGAGACGGCAAGCTCCACATTGCTGCGCGCGGTCATCCACGGCATCAACGCATGCCCCTGGAAGATCACGGCGCGATCGAGACTCGGCCCCGCAACGTGCTTTCCGTTGGCGACGATCACTCCGTCGCTCGGTGTGTCGAGGCCAGCGAGAATGTTGAGGATCGTCGACTTGCCACAGCCGGAATGCCCGATGACGCAAAAGAACTCGCCTTCGACGACATTGAACCAGACATCGCGAAACACATTGGTTTCGCCCTTGCCGGTGGGGTCCGGGAAGCGCTTGGCCAACCCTTGAACCGAGATGAAGCTCTGCTGCATAGCTGGACCGATCATTCAGCGTACGATACGGCGCGCTGAATGCGGCCCATGAGTTGGTCGAGGATCATGCCCACCAGCCCGATCAGAAGAATGGAGTTGATGACGTTGGTGATCGACAGGTTGTTCCATTCGTTCCATACGAAATAGCCGATACCGGTGCCTCCGACGAGCATCTCTGCGGCGACGATGACCAACCACGCGATGCCAATTGAGATGCGCATACCTGTAAGAATCGTCGGCGCGGCCGCAGGCAAGATGACGCTGCGCGCGGTCCGGCCGGGCGACAGTTCGAGTGTCTTGGCAACGTTGATCCAGTCTTTGCGCACAGTAGAGACGCCGAATGCAGTGTTGATCAACATCGGCCACAGCGAGCAGATAAAAATGACGAAGATCGCGGAAAGACTCGAGTCCTTGATGGTGTAGAGCGCCAGCGGCATCCACGCGAGCGGCGAGATGGGCTTGAGGACCTGAATGAACGGGTCGAGGGCACGGTTCATCAGCGGCGACATGCCGATCAGAAAGCCCAGCGGAATAGCCACCAAAGCCGCCAGCAGATAGCCCAAGCTCACGCGCGCAACCGAGTAGGCGAGCTGGATGCCGATGCCTTTATCGTTTGGCCCCCTGTCGTAGAATGGATCTGAAAGCAGTTGCCAAAGCTTGGTGCCGACTTCCAAGGGGCCGGGCATGGCCGATTTGCCTTGGGTCGCGTTCGCCCCCATCAGTTTGGCGTATTCCGGATCCATTTTTACGACGGAACCGCGGCCACCGACCGCGAGCTGCCAAGCCAGTAAAAGTGCGACCAACACGAGCAACGTAACGATGTGAGCCTTGAAGCGCAGGGAAAGATCCATCGGGTCAGGTCCTCTTGATCTTGAAGCCGGAGATATACTCTTCCGGTGTCGAGGGATCGAAGACCTTGCCCATCACGCTGAAGGTTTTGGTGGTCGCCGTCGGCGGCACAAGTCCGGCGTCCTTCATCAGGCGGGCCGTATCCGTTGCAAGGTAGACCTGCTCGGCAATAGACTTGTAGTCCACCTCACCCTTGATCTGGCCCCAACGCTTCATCTGCGTCAAAATCCACACGGCGAAGCTGTGCCAGGGGAATGGATCAAAGTCGACGCGATTGGCGTCTTTCTTTATTTGACCGAGGCCGTCGGCATATGTCCCTGTCAATATCTGCTCGAGCACGATTTCCGGTTGATTGAGATAGTTCGCCGGGGCAACCGCTGACGCGATCTGCTTCCGGTTCTCGGCCTTCGACGCAAACGCCGTTGCTTCGATCACCGCCCTGAGCAAGGCCGCATAGGTATTGGGCAGAGTGGTGATGAACTCCTTCGATGCCGCAAATGCACAGCAGGGATGGCCATCCCACAGTTCCTTGGACAGGATATGGATGAAGCCGACGCCGTCATAGACCGCGCGTTGGTTGAAGGGGTCCGGCCCCAGGAACCCGTCGATGTTGTCGGCACGCAGATTGGCGACCATTTCCGGCGGCGGTACCGAGCGGATCTGCACGTCGGTGTCGGGATCGAGCCCGGCTTCCGCCAGATAGTATCGCAAAAGATAATTGTGCATGGAATAGTCGAAAGGAACTGCGAGTTTGAAGCCTTTCCAGTCCTTGGGATCGCGCCTGTCCTTGTGTTTCATCGACAGCGTGATCGCCTGCCCGTTGATATTCTCGACCGCCGGCATGGCGTAGGGAACCGGGTTGGAGCCGATGCCCATGGAGATGGCGAGCGGCATGGGCGCAAGCATGTGCGCGGCGTCGTATTCCTTGTTGATGGTCTTGTCGCGAATGACGGCCCACCCGGCCGTCTTGATCACGTCGACGTTCAAGCCCTGCTTCTCGTAAAACCCTAGCGGTTTCGCCATGATGATCGGCGTGGCGCACGTGATCGGGATGAAGCCGATCTTAAGATCCTTCTTTTCGGGAGCGGCGCTTTGGGCAAATACCTCGGTCGCGGTTGCGAGCGGAAACACCGAGGCGATTGCAGCAATCGCGGTCGACGTCCCGACTGTCGCAAGAAACGCGCGCCGCGCCGCATCATGAGGGAAGATCGCGCGGACGACCGCAGACTGGACTACGCGGGTCAGTCGCTCGTCACGTGAGCGCATCTCCGAATCGTGGTCGGCTTGCGATGCGTGGTGTCCGCATCTGCAGCCACCAGTACGCAGCGGTGTCGTGGCATCGAATGGATTTTTGAAGCTCACACTTTCCTCCCCTGTCACGCACACGATGCGTCCGCCTCCTCTTTTGCAGGGAAGCGGTGACGATCGCTTGCATGCAGCGGTTAACGCAAACGGTGTGCCAGACAGGGTGACCAATTATTTGCGGCAATATCATCATCTTGAAATTAGTTTCGAACTGCAGCCTGATGCTGCTGCTCGAAATTGAAGCTCTGCGGATTAAATTTTGTGCGGGTCGTCCAACGTTTCTGCGAAGTTTGGTCCGGGCAGCCCGGCAAACGATGCAATGCGACCCTGGCACCAGTTTCGACACCCGGCTCGTCACAGCGGGAATGATGTCGCGCCCTCACTGTCGTTTGCCCCAGCTGCATCATGTCTTCAAACGCGGCGGCTTCAACCCCGCGAGATCGCAATGCGCATCCAGCATGCCCGAAAAGTCGATGCCGCCGAACCCGCGGGCGCGTGCAGTCGAGAACGCCTCGTGAGCCGCGGCCGCAATCGGCATCGGCACCTTCGCCGCATGAGCTGCAGCCAGTACCAGCGAGAGATCCTTGTGTGCGAGATCGATCGTGAAACCCGGCGAGGTATCGCCGCTGAGCACCTTCGCCGGCCACGCGATTTTCAGCTGTCCGTTAAAGGCGGTGGTGCCATAGATCACGTCCAGTGTCTTTTCGAGATCGAGGTTCAGACCTTGCGCCAACGCCAAGGCTTCGGCATTGAACTGGCAGGAAGCGACCGCCAGGTAATTGTTCACGAGTTTCGTCCGTGTGCCAGCCCCGACCGGTCCGCAATGATAGATTGTGCTGCCCATCGCTTCGAGCAGCGGCAACACGCGTGCAAAATCGGCATCGCTCGCGCCGACCATGAATAGCGACTGTCCGGCATCGGCGTGGCTCGCGAGCCTGCCGACAGGGGCATCGACCATCGTCATGCCGCGCGCGACCGCGAGTTTGGCCAGGGCGTCGGTCGTGACCGGGTCTATCGTCGACATGTCGAGAATGACAGCGCCGACCTTCGCGTTCGCCAGAATCCCTTCAGGTCCGGCTACGACATCGCGCACGACATTCGAATCCGGCAGCATCGTTACGATGATATCGGCTTGCGCAGCAACTTCGGCCACGCTTGCGCAGCCATGTGCTTGCAAGTCTTCCAAGGCCTTCACACCCTCGGGGTTCACGTCGTAGACGGCCAGGCGATAGCCCTTGCGGCTCAGGTTCGAGGCCATCGGCCTTCCCATGCGCCCCAGCCCTACGAATCCGATGACCTGCATCTCAATCTCTCCCAGTCGCGTTCCTCGATGGTGCGCAATTGCGCACGCGAATGACAAATCACAAACGGAAAAAACAGATATGGCAACATGGTAATTCAGGCCCGTACGGTCGGCCTGTACGGTCGGCCTTGTTGGAGCCGGCTCACCGTGACACCATGAAGCAAGCGTGCATCGAACTCGCGGTTGATATGGGAGACTGAAACTATGATGCGTTTTTCTCTGGCGCTTGTCGCAAGTTTGCTCGTCTCGCCCGTGTTGGCGCATACGCCGCAACAGCCGCCGCACCAACTCTACAAGATGGGCGACTTGAAGCTTGAGAGCGGCGAGACGATCAAGGATTTTGCGATCTCTTACGTCACGCATGGTACGTTGAACGCCAAGAAATCGAATGTGATCCTGATGGTAACTGCTGTCGGCGGAAACCATCATCGTCTCGACTTCATGATCGGACCGGGCAAGGCGCTCGATACCGACAAATATTTCGTCGTCGCCACCGATGCGATCAGCAATGGCTTCACCACCTCGCCGAGCAACAGCACCGCGCAGCCTCGTATGCAATTTCCCAAGTTTGAGATGCGCGACATGATCACGTCGCAACACCGGCTACTCGTCGAGCATCTCGGCATCAACCACGTCGTGGCGGTGATCGGACCTTCGATGGGCGGCATGCAGGCGCTACAGTGGGGCGTCAGCCATCCAGACATGATGGACTCGGTCGTCGCCATCGTGCCGTTGGCAAAGACACCAGCCTGGACCGTTACGATGCTTGAAGCGACGCGGAAGGCGATAATGCTCGACCCCTCCTGGAACGGCGGCAACTACACAGCACCGCCGGAGAAGGGTATCCGTCTTTTTCGTGACATCTTGGGTTTTCTCGCTGCCCGCAGCCCGGAAATGTATCGGACCCAGTTCCCCAACCAGATGGACGTGCTGCCTTGGCTCGAAGCGCAGGAGGCTTCGCTGATAAAGGCGTTCGACGCCAATGACTGGATCTACCAGACCTGGGCTTACGAGCGGCACGACGTCAGCACAACGCCGGGCATGAACGGCGACCTGGCCAAGGCGCTCGGCGCAATCAAAGCCAAGACGCTGATCATGGTCGGCACCAAGGATCTGCTTAACCCGGAATGGGAGCCGGTTGATGCCGCACGCCATATCAAGGATGTGAAAGTGGTGACGATCAGCCCCGGCACGGTCACCGGCCACGCCGCAGCAGGTGGCGGCTTCCCAGCAGATGTCGAGTTCCTCAATCGCGAAACGACCGGCTTCCTCGACATCGTCACCGACCGAGGCAAGAAGCTCGACTAGCTCGCGACGGCATCGATCATGGTGCGACACCCGCACGACGCCATCGGGTGTTTAAGTTAGCGCCGTTGATTTGCGCCTCGGATAAAGAGAAATACCGACGCCTTAATGCGCCTGGCCGAGATAGGCGGCTTTGACGGCGGGGTCGTCGCGGAGTTTCGAGGCTTCGCCCTCGGTACTCAGTCTGCCGTTTTCGAGCACGTAACCGTAGTCGGCGACATCAAGCGCCGCAGCGGCGAACTGCTCGACCAACAGCATGGTCGTCTTGGCCTGCTTCAGCGTGCGGATGGTCTTGAAAACGTCCTCGACCAGTTTCGGCGCCAGTCCCATCGAGGGTTCGTCGAGCAGCAAGACGTCGGGATTGAGCATCAGCGCGCGGCCCATCGCCAGCATCTGTTGCTCACCGCCGGAGAGTGTTCCGGCCAGCTGGTCGCGCCGTTCGCCCAGTCGCGGAAACATGTCGAACATGCGTTTGATGTCCGCCTGCACATCGCCCTTCGGACGCGCACCGGTCAAACGTGGAAATGCGCCGAGTTCCAGGTTGTCGCGCACCGATAGCGTTGAAAACACGCGGCGACCTTCGGGCGAATGCGCCAACCCGAGCTTGGTGACTTGATGCGTGTTGAGACCGGCAATTTCCGTGTCGCGCAATTTGATAGAGCCGGCCGTCGGCTGGATCATGCCCGACAGCGCCCGCAAGGTGGTTGTTTTGCCGGCACCGTTGGAGCCGATCAAAGTGACGAGTTGGCCCGGTTTGATGCGGATCGAGAGGCCGTGCAACACTTCGACCTTGCCGTAGCCGGCGGACAGATTGGTGACTTCGAGCATGATGGTTTAGCCCCTTACGCCGCTACCGCAGAGCCGCCGAGGTAAGCCTCGATGACGCGCGGGTTGGCCTGGACTTCGGCGGGTTTGCCTTCGGCGATCTTGTGGCCGAAGTCGAGCACGGTGACGGTGTCGCAGATCGACATGACCACATCCATGTGATGCTCGATGAGGATCACGGTGATGCCGTGGTCGCGGATCTTGCGAATGATGCCGACGAGGTCCTTGATATCGGGCGCGGTGAGACCGGCGGCCGGTTCGTCGAGAAGCAGCAGCTTCGGATCGAGCGCCAGCGCACGACCGATCTCGAGCAAGCGCATCTTGCCGTAGGGCAGGTTGCGCGCTTCCTCGTTGGCGAGCTTGTCGAGGCCCACGAACGACAGGATGCTGGCAGCGCGTATGCGTGCGGCTTGCTCCTCGCGGCGGGCGCGCGGCAGGGACGCGGCCACATCGAAGAACGTGGCGTGATAGGTGTGGTGCAGTCCCACCAGCACGTTTTCGATCAGCGTCAATTCGTCGAACAACTGCACGTTCTGGAAGGTGCGCGCGATGCCGCGTGCTGCGATCTCTGGAGACTTGAGACCGGCCATGGCGCGACCGTCGAAGGTGACCTCGCCGCCGGTCGGCACGTAGATGCCGGTCAGCACATTCATCATCGTCGATTTGCCGGACCCGTTGGGACCGATCAGTCCGTGGATGGTGCCCGGCTTGATCTTCAGATCGACAGTGTCGAGCGCCTTCAGGCCACCGAACTGCATGAGGATGCCGCGACCGTCGAGCAGGGAACCGTCGGCAGTCAATGTGGCCGGCGCAACCTTGGTCCAGGCGTGCGCGTCGTCGCCCTTGGCGTCGATGACCGCATGCCCCTTGACGAGCGCCGGATTGATCTGGGTAACGATCTGCTTGAGGAACCCGACGATACCGTCGGGCAGGTAATAGACCACGAACAGGATCATCAGGCCGAACACGGTCAGCTTGTAGTCGGTGATCTTCTGCAGGAAGAGCGAGAACACGAAAAACGCCAGACACAGAGCCACCGGTACGATGATCGAGCGGCGATTTTCTGGTTGCTTGATCGCAACGAAGATGCCGGCGACGACGGCAACGGCGGCGATCAGCGCGGCGATAATGCGGAACAGATTGATGTCGGCCAACAGGTTCGGCAGGAACACCACGATCGCAGCCCCGAGGATCGGTCCAAGGCGTGATTTGCGCCCGCCCATCGTCACTGCGAGCAGGAATTGGATCGACAGATCGAAGGCGAAGTTGTTGGGCGCGATGTATTGCTCAGAGTAGGCGAACAGCACGCCGGCCAATCCGGCGAAGGCCGCACTGGTCACGAACGCGATCACTTTGTGCTTGTAGACGCTGACGCCCATGCAATCCGAGGCGATGGGGCTGTCACGTAGTGCTTCGAAGGCGCGGCCGAGGTGCGAGGCGAGAATGCGGTTGATGACCACGATCGTCGCGATCAGGAAAAAGGCGACGACGTAGTAGTACTGCATCTCCTTCATGCGCTTGGCGGACATGTCGAAGAACGGCAGGAAACTCGAATAGTCCCGCCAGTCGAAAAAGTTGGGCGTGTTGAGCTTGATGCCGAGGGGGCCGTTGGTCAGCCAGTCCATTTCATTGATGAGAATCTGTACGATGGTGCCGAAGGCCAGGGTCACCATCGCGAGATAGGGGCCGGTCACCTGCAGCGCCGGTAGCGCCAACAGCGCGCCGAACATCGCCGCGACCAGCGGACCTGCGATCAGTGACGGCCAGAAGCCGATGCCGAACTGGAACAACAATGTTCCTGCCGTATAGGCACCGATGCCGAACAACGCGGAGTGGCCGATCGACACTTCGCCGGTGTAGCCGAACACGATGTCGAGGCCCAGCACGACGATAGAGAAGATGGCGATGGTGATCAGCAGGTGCAGATAGTACGGGCTGGTGATGAAGAACGGCAGCAGCACCAGCAGGGCGAGGCCGAGGATTGCGAATAGTTTTTTCACGCGCGTGTCCTCAAACCTTTTTGATGGTCGCTTTGCCGAACAGCCCCGAAGGCTTCAGCGACAGCACCAACAGCAACAGGACGAGACCGGGCACGTCTTTGTAGCCGCTCGAAATGTAATAGCCCGTCAAGTTCTCGGTGATGCCGAGGATCAGTCCGCCGACGATCAGCCCGATGCCACTCGACAGGCCGCCGATGATGGCGACGGCGAACGCCTTGAGGCCGAGCACAGCACCCATGCTGGCACCGGTCAGAGTGATCGGCGCAACCAGCACGCCAGCAAAGGCAGCCGCCATCGACGACAACGCGTACGAAAACGTGATCACCGACTTCGTGTTGATACCCATCAGTCCGGCGGCGTCACGATCGTTGGCGGTTGCGACGACGGCTTTGCCGTAGATCGAGCGGCGATTGAAAAGCTCGACCGCAAGCATGAGCAGCAGCGCACCGACGACGATGGCGATCTCCATAGGCTGAATGCGCACCGGCCCGATCTGCAGCGACGCTTCCGCCAGCGGCGACGGGAACTTCAGCGCATCACGGCCCCAGATGTTTTCCGCGAGGTTCTTGATGATGATGCCGATGGCGATGGTGGCCATGATCCAGCCGGCCTCGGACTTGATCGCGATGGCCTTGCGGACGCCGAGGAACTCGACGATGGAACCCTGCAGCAGACCGAAGGCCATAATAACAGGCAGCATCAACAGATAGGCCGACAACGTGCCGAGGTTCAGGCCGATCAGAAAATTGATCGTGGTGAGACCGACGAGCGCGCCAACCATCAGGGCCTCGCCCTGGCCGAAGTTCAACGTCTCGGAGGTGGCGAAAGTCAGCTGATAGCCGAACGCGATGACCGCATAGATCATGCCGACGGTTATCCCGCTCACGACGAGCTGGGCAAGAATATCCATGACGCAACTTCCCCGACGCGACCCAAGGTCATCTTCGACGGCAGTGATTTTAGCTGAGCAAAGTCTCGAGCGATTTGCGTGTGAGAAAATCTGCTACGACAGTCTGCCGTGACAAATCTGGCTCCGTCGTCTCGCCGTCGGAGCCAGATCTCATTACTGCAGCTTCATTGGCAAAGCTGCCACATAAGTATCACAGTCGTCAGCTCTTCGGCTTGATACGGAGGGCCGTGTCGCCTTCGAGGTCTTCCGGATGGGCAGGCACAACGCGACCGCCCTTGACGAGACCGAATACCGGAATGTTCGCGGTGATGGCTTCGTGGTCGGTGGCGGAGAAAGGCTTGTCATAGGTCGTGACGATGCCTTCAACCTTGGTTTGGAGGTTCTCGAGCGCTTCGCGGATCTTCTTGCCTTCAGCCGATTTGGCCTGGTTGATCGCGGCTGCAAGTAGGTAGATCGAGTCGTAGCCCTGCGCGGCGGAGACCGGCGACGGCATGCGGTCGACTTTGTATGCAGCTTGGTAGGCTTCGATGAAAGCCTTACGCTTCGGTGTCGTCGGCAGCTGGATGAACACCTGCGGCATCATTGCGCCATCGCCGTTCGCACCGGCGGTGTCGATAAACGTGGCCATGGACAGCGTCCACGAACCGATCATCGGAACTTTCCAGCCGAGTTTGGCCATGGCGTTGGCGATCTGTGCCAACTCAGGCCCGATCGCGTAGGTCAGGATGACGTCGGCGCCGGCTTCCTTGGCCTTCAGCACCTGCGCGGTCATGTCGGTATCGCCGATGTTGAACTTCTCGACGGCGACCGGCTTGACGTCCATGGCGGCGAGCGCCTTGGTCAGGTCTTCGCGGCCGAGCTGGCCGTAGTTGGTGCTGTCGGCAAGGATCGCCGGTTTTTTGAAGCCCTGACGTGTGATGGCTTCTTGAGCGATCATGCCGCTCTGAATGGCGTCGTTGGCCGAGGTGCGGAAGATGTAGTTGGCCTTGTGATCCGGCGGCAGGAACTGCTTGGCGATGAGCGTGCCGGTCGAGACGTTGTTAATGACGGGTATTTCTGCTTCCTGGTAGAAGCGCTGTGAGGCCAGCGAGACGCCGGTATTGATGAAGCCGACGGTTGCAGAAACCTGCTCTTTGTTGATCAGCTCTTGTGCGATCTGCACGCCGAGTTCGTTCTTGGCTTCGTCGTCGCGCTCGATCAGGACGATTTTCTTGCCGCCGAGAACGCCGCCAGCCTTGTTGATTTCGTCGACGGCCAGTTTGACGCCGTCGCGCATGCTGACGCCCATCGAGGCAGAGCCGCCCGTGAACGGACCGGACACACCGATCTTCACGTCCTGCGCGTTCGCCGCACCAGTCCATAGCGCGGCCATGGCGGCAGCGCCTACGATCCACTTATTCATATGTTCCTCACCAGAAACTTGGTTCGCCGGCCGCTAAGCGGTCAGCGTTGGTCGTTGTACCCGACCGGTGTACGTTCTATGCGAACACCGCTGGCGGCGCAACCTCACTCGAAATGCGTGTAGAATTTAAGACCACGATCTCGCGGTTCACGATAAGATCATGTTTCAACGGACCTATGATCGGCGCCTCGTCAGCGACGATCATCGCGCCCGTCCGGTGCGGAGGGCATAAGCCCAGTCGGGCCGGGAGTTTTGCAGCGCGCGTTCGGCCGCGCGGTTCCAATCGTAGGGAATCGCCATCAGTCTGACGCTCCAAGTGCCGCCGACGTCGTCCAGCAATGCGTAGCGAGCGTGCGGCGTACCGGTTTCGGAGACATGGGCGGGCGTCGTTTCAATCGAGGCGGCAGGGCATCCCACCGATCCTGGGATGACGATCAGCGACGATCCCGGCGATGCGCCGTCGTCGACGTAGGCCGGGCAGCCGACGGAGCCCGGATTGACCACCAAGCGCGCACCGATCTGCACGACGCGCTGTTGATGAGAGTGGGCGCACAGGATCAACGGTTCCGACGTCGGCCCCAGCAGCCTGTCGATGTCCGCCGCAGGGGCGAGCGCCAGGACCCCGTCGGCAACGCGATCTAGCAGATACACGCTGTCGTAAATGGGGGTGCCATGACAAGCCAGCACACCGGGCAGAGGCGTCACGATTTGCGGCAGCGTAGCCAACGCGCGAACCCCCTCGTCGCTCAGTTGCGACACGGCGTACGCATCCGACGCGCCGAGCGTTGCAGCGGGCTCGGCCAGCGCGCGATCGTGATTACCGCGCACAGTCGGCAATGCCAGGCGCTGCAGCAGTTCAAACGTCTCCGCTGGCCATAGCGGGCCTGAGACGCAGTCACCGAGGTCGATCGTCACGTCGGCGCCGCGGCGCGCGATGTCGGCCAGCACCGCTTGCAGCGCCAGCAGGTTGCCGTGAATGTCGGCGATGACGGCAAGACGCATGATCCGCTCGCGCTTATACCTTGTGCGACTTCAGGTGATTGACGGCAATCTGGCGGATGTCGCGCAGATCCTTCAGCGCGCGCTCGATGTCGGAGCGCTTCCGCGCGAGCTCGTCGATCGCAACGTCGACTTTCACGATCAGCGCCTGGGCCTGTGTGACATGGTTCGGATCGGCATCGTAGAGCTTCAGCCAATCACGGATTTCCTCCAAGCTGAAGCCGAGATTCTTGCCTTGCTGAATGAGTTTCAGGCGCGCGCGCTCGCGGCGTGAATAGGTGCGGGCCTTGCCCTTGCGCGGCGGCGCGATCAGGCCTTTGGCTTCATAGAAACGAATGGCGCGGGTGGTGACGCCGAAGGCTTCCGCAAGCTCGCCGATGGTGAATTGCCGGTCGGGACTGTCGGGATCGAGCAGCGCTGTGTCGACGCTACGCTTCGGTGTGCGGGGAATGTCTCTGACGGTCATAGATCCTGCGCACGTTTGAGGTCGGCGACGCGCGGCCGAAGGTCGCCGAAGCTCGAGTAATTCTGCCGCTGCCCCCGTCGCCAGCGAGCTTAACTCCCGCCCGCGACCGGAATATCGGAAAAGTATCCACTAAATCAATAGACCAAAGCAACTGTCGCAAGCGACGGTTGCCGCGATGCCCTACGCTCGCGCGCCCCAGCCGTCAAATCAAGACATTCATCGGTAGCAGCCCGTCACGTCAGGGTTGCGACGGCTGGGACGCAGCTTCTGCCTTGAGTTCTTTTTTGGAAAGCTTGCCGATCATGGTCTTGGGAAGTTCAGTGCGAAATTCGATCTCCGATGGCATTTCGATTTTCGACAGTCGCGTTTCCAGATGTTTGCGGATGTCTTCGACCGAGGCCGTCTGGCCGGCCTTGAGTTTGATGAAAGCTTTCGGTGCCTCGCCGCGATATTTGTCTTTGATGCCGATCACGGTGACTTCTTCGACAGCCGGGTGTTCGTAGATCTTCTCTTCCAGATGGCGCGGATACACTTTGAAGCCGGAGCAGATGATCATGTCCTTGATACGGTCGACGATGTAAATGAAGCCTTCGGGGTCCATGTAGCCGACGTCGCCGGTGCGGAAATAATCGCCGACAAACGTCTCGGCGGTTTCGGCGGGCTTCTTGTAATAGCCCTTCATCACCTGCGGTCCCTTGATGCAGATTTCGCCAGGTTGGCCGAGCGGCACTTCCTGCTCGGGCCTGCCGACTTCGCGGATGGAGATCTGTGTTCCGGGCAACGGCTGGCCGATCGAGCCAGCGCGCGCGCTGCCGTCGAGCGGGTTGACCGTCGCGCCGGGTGATGTTTCCGACAAGCCGTAGGCTTCCACGACCTGCGCGCCGGTCAAGGCTTCGAAGCCTTTCTTGACTTCGGCTGGCAGCGGGGCGCCACCTGACAGGCAGATCTTGAGCGAGCGCAAATCGAGCTTCTTGGCATCCTTGTGGTTCATGATGGCGCTGAAAATGGTGGGCACGCCGGGCATGATGGTGGGCTTCGATTTATCGATCAGTTTCATGGTATCATCGAGCACGAAGCGCGGCATGATGATGATCTCGTAGGCCTCGGCGACGCCGAAGTTCATGATCCCGCTCATGGCGAAGACGTGGAAGAACGGCAGGATGCCGAGAATTTTCTCGCTTCCAGTGCGGGTGAGATTGCGTGTCCAGGCAACCGATTGCTGGACGTTGACGGTCAGATTGGCATGCGTCAGCATCGCCCCTTTCGGTACGCCCGTCGTACCGCCCGTATATTGCAGAACTGCGACATCGGTCAGCGGGTCGATGGCCGTGGGCGTGAACTTCCCGTCGTTGTCCATCAGTGCGCTTTCGGCGACGACCTTGCTCGCATGCGCGGAGGCCTGTACGCGGGCCAGTTCACGACCTTTGAAGAGCTTGAACAACACCGACTTGGTGGCCGGTAGCAGCGCGGGAAACGAGCCGACTACGGCCTTTTTCAGTGCGCCGTTGGCCAACAGTGCCTCGACCTTGTCGAACAGCACTTTCAGATCCAGCGTGATCATCATTTCTGTGTCGCTGTCGGCGATCTGATGCGCAAGTTCGTCCACGGTATAAAGAGGGTTGAAATTTACGACCGTGCCGCCGGCCTTGAGAATGGCGAAATAGTAGACGATGAACGTCGGGCAGTTCGGCAGGAACAAGCCGACCTTGGTGCCTTTGGTGACGCCGAGCCCCTGCAAGCCTTTGGCGGCCTTGTCGGTCATGCGCCCGATTTCGCCATAAGTCAGTGTGGCCCCGAGAAAGCTCGTCGCCGTTTTGGTGGGGTATTTGGCGACCGTGTTGTCGAGCAGGGTCGGCACCGTGGTCGGGGTAAACGTCTCGTTCCAGTCAACGTGTTGTGGATAGCGCGTCAGCCAGGGGGCAAGTGCGGGTGTCACGGCGGCTGATGCGGCGGCTGTCATGTTTCGCTCCCGGAACGCGCTTTTTTTTGAGTTCAAGCCTGACTGCCTGAATTTTTACAACTTTTGTATGATGCCTTTAAACACTTTTTTTGTCGCCAAGGCCAGCGGCTATCCCTCCGCCCACGTCCCTGAACAGCGGCCAAAACCCCGTCACACGGGCTGGACAGAGGTTCCGTTTACGTTTATGGCACGCCCATGCTTGCGGCGGGTCTCCGCCTGCAGTAGCACTTGCATGGACACGTGCCCACCGCGCATTCATTCCGGCGAACTGCACTATTTGCGCGACATGTCAGAGCGATAGGCTTTTGACGTCTCAGCGGTAGGGCGCTTTGAACTGGACCGACGCCGAGGCTGGGAGTGGCGCTTTGGCCTCACTGCATGTGATGCCGTTTGGAGAGAGCAATGGACGAAGTCGCAACCAAGATCGTCGACATCCTGAAGAAGCACATGAAAGAGCCGCGCGACGATATCGGCCTCGATACCGCTTTGACGGATCTCAAAATCGAGTCGCTGGATCTGGCGATGATCGTGTTCGATATCGAAGACAGCTTCGGCATCGAGATCCCGTACAACGCCAACGAAGGCGAAGCCGGCGACTTCAAAACGGTCGGGTCGGTGGTCGAGAAGGTTCGCAGCCTGTCGGCCGACAAAGCCAAGGCGTGAAGCTTCGCTGCGGCTGCGGCGAACGTGAGCCTCATTTTGAGGCTTTTTACGACGGGCGTGGGCGTGCTCCAGACAGTGCGCGCCCCGCGACGAGATAAAAATCACCAAATCGATTTTCGGGGAAAGTTCACCGGTCCGTGGGGCGGCCTGGCGCACGTAACTGTCATTGTGGCGGATCAGAGCAGATGTCGAAGAACAGAGAAAAGCGGCGCGTTGTCGTGACGGGTATGGGCGTCGTATCGCCGATTGGCCTCACCGTCCCGGATTTCTGGACGAGTATCCGCGCCGGAACCTGTGGTGTCACTGAACTGACGGGCATTCCCGAGACCGATCTGAAGATCCAGATCGCAGCCCAGATCAAACAGGTCGACCACAAGGCGCGCCTGCGTCATTGGAAGCGCGACAAGCTCGTGACCATGGGCGATCGCTATTCCTGGTTCGCCGCTATGGCGGCCGACGAGGCGGTCAAGATGAGTGGCCTCGAGACGCCGTTCGTCGATCCCTATCGCACCGCGTGCATCATCGGGTCGGGCGCCGGCGGATTGACGACGCTTGAGACGGCCTATCGCGATCTTTTCATTCTCAACAAGAAGGCCACTCATCCGCTGACTTTGCTGCGTATCATCGGCTCGTCGGGTGCCGCACACGTCGGCATCGAATTTGGCGTCAAGGGTCCGACGTTCGCGACCTGCAGCGCCTGCTCGACGGCGACGCACGCGATCGGCATGGCCAAGGATTACATCGAGAACGGCGTCGTCGACGTGGCCATCGCCGGCGCGTCCGAAGCCGCGATCACCTACGGCACGATGAAGGCTTGGCAGGCGCTGCACGTGCTGTCGCCGGAAGGCTGCTTCCCGTTCTCGAAGACGCGTAACGGCACCGTGCTCGGCGAAGGTGCGGGCGTCCTGGTGCTCGAAAGCTACGAGCACGCCAAGGCGCGCGGCGCAACCATTTACGCCGAACTCACCGGTTACGGTACGACCTCCGACAGCGGCGACATGGTCAAGCCGTCGGTAGAAGGGCCACGCGAAGCCATGAAGATGGCGCTGGCCGATGCCGGCTTGCAGACCACCGACATCGATTATCTCAATGCCCACGGCACCGCCACGGCGGACAATGATCGCAACGAGACCAAGGCGATCAAGGAACTGTTCGGTGACTACGCCTACAAATTGCCGGTGTCGTCGACCAAGTCGATGCACGGCCATGCCCTCGGCGCGGGGGGCGGCATCGAGGCCGTCGTTTCGATCATGGCGCTGAAGGAGGGCTTCCTGCCGCCGACGGTCGGCCTGACCGAGCCCGATCCCGAGTGCGATCTCGATTATGTGCCCAACGTCGGTCGTGAAAAGAAACTGCGTCACGTCATGTCGAACTCGTTCGCGTTCGGCGGCCTCAATGCCGTGCTCGTCTTCAGCCAACCGAAATAGCGGTGCTACCGGCGAGCGGCGGTTTGAACGCACCCTATTCCGCGCGCCCTCTTTTGAAGGTTGATCAAGTGTAGGTTGGATCAAGCCTTCGCGACCCATAAAGTGTGTTCTGACTGAAAACTGGGTCGCGCTGAGCTTCATAAAACTTACATAGTGACATTTCGCTCCGCCTCCCGCCTATGCCATCACCACAGTCGCAAGCGCCATTGCGGCCAGTCCTTCACGGCGGCCCGCGAAGCCCAGTTGCTCTGTCGTTGTCGCCTTCAGCGCAACGCGGCTGACGTCTAGTTTTAAAATCTCGGCCATCCGCGCGCGCATCGCATCACGGTGTGGCGAGATTTTCGGTGCTTCGCACAGCACGGTTACGTCGACGTTAGTGATACGTCCACCTGCCGCCGTTACCCGGCGAACCGCGTCGGCGAGGAACTGATCGGACGCGGCACCCCGCCAGCGCGGATCGGTGTTCTTGAAATGCTGTCCGATGTCGCCGTCGGCGATCGCGCCGAGCAGCGCGTCCGTCAGCGCATGCAATCCCACATCGCCATCGCTGTGCGCTTCGACGCCGTGCGTATGCGGCACGCGCACGCCGCACAGCCAGACGTGATCGCCCTCGGTGAAGCGATGCACGTCGAAGCCTTGTCCGGTGCGGATATCGAGCAGCGGCGCAGCCATCGATACTTCAGCCATCAATACTTCAGCCATGGCGAGATCCTCCGGCGTGGTGAGTTTGACATTGGTGGCACTGCCGGTCACGAGCGCCACGGGGATGCCCTGCCACTCCGCCACAGCCGCATCGTCCGTGAAGTCGAAGCGTCGGATCGCTGCGGCATCGCGATGCGCCGCCAGAATCGCCTCAAAGCGGAAGCCCTGCGGGGTCTGTGCCCGCCATAGTCCGTCGCGCGCAATCGTCTCGATGGTTCTGCCATCGGCGTCGGCGCGCTTCAGCGTGTCTGCCAGCGGCAGTGCTGCAATTGCTGCCGTCTCGACGCCCAACGCCGCGAGCACGCGGTCGATCACCGCCGTGGCGACGAACGGACGTGCGGCGTCATGGATCAGCACGCGTGCCGGCGTCAGCGCCACACATGCCTCCAGACCCGCCAGCACCGACTGCTGACGCGTCGCGCCGCCAACGACCGGCGGCGACAATTTCGGATGCGCCGCGTACTCGGCGACGGCTGTCTGGTACGCCGCCGCGTCGTCAGCATGGATCGCAACGACGACATGATCAATGCCGGCGTGCTGCAGAAATGCCTGCAGCGCGTGGGCAAGTACGCTGCGCTCGCCGAGCCTGACGTATTGCTTGGGACCTACACCGTGCGCGCTCGCCCGCCTGCCGCGTCCTGCCGCGACGATCAGGGCGATGGTCGTGGCGCGCGTGCTCATGCGGGACCGGTTTCGAGTTTGGTGCGGCGCTCGGCCCAGATGTTGATCGCGTTGCCGAGCACGACGATGGCCGCGCCGATCGCCACGCTCGGACGCAATGTCTCCGCATAGAACACTGCGCCTACGGTGGCAATCAGCGGCAGGCGGAGGAAGTCCATCGGGGCCACGATGATCGCATCGGCAAGTCCGATGGCGCGCGTCAGACTGAAGTGCGCGGTCAGGCCGGCGATGCCGAGCACCACAATCCAGCCGCAGGTGGCGAGCGGCGTTGCGATGCCCAACGCAAACAGCGGGCGGCCGTCATACGCAGCCATCGCGATCAGGATCGCAGTGGCAATGAGCCCCTGCAGCACCTGCATCCAGAACAGGATGCGCAGCGCCGGATCGATGCGAGTCATCTTCTTGGTGAGCAGGATCGAGGCGGCGAAGCCCACGGCGGAGGCGATCGCGTAGAGCGCGCCGGCCGATGCCGTCAATTGCAGCCGGCCGGAGAACAGGCCCGGCTCGATCACGAACAGTGCGCCGACGAAGCCGATGGCGGCGGCCGTCATCCGCCAACCGGTCAGACGCTCACCAAGGACCAGCGGCGCAAACAGCGCGACCCACAGAGGGCTGGTGAATTCCAACGCGAACAGTTCGGCGAGCGGGATCAGCGTCAGCGCATAGAGCCAGGCATACTGCGCGCCGAAGTGTACGCCCGCGCGCAGCGTGTGCAGTGGCAGGATCGTCGTCTGCGGGCCGTCGGCGGCCGCGCCGTTCCAGCGATAGATGGCCCAGAGGACCAGGCTGCCAAACAGCGAACGCCAGAAGATCAATTCGGTGGTCGGCAACACGCGCCCGCCTTCACGGCCGGCAATGGCCGTCGCCGAAAACGACAGCAGCGCGACGCCCATCCACAGCACCGCACGCGTCAGCGACGAAAGTTTCGGTCTGGTCTGACTGGTGGCGGTCCCGCTGGTGGTCATGAGGTGAGATCCGTAGCTCCGAAGCGACGGCGCAACGCGCCGAACACGCGCCCGTCGATGATGACCAGCCCCATTGCGATGATGCAGCCACCGAGCAGGTCGCGGACACCGATATGTTCGCCGAGAAACGCCACGCCCAGCACGATCGGCGTGACCGGCACGACGATCGAGGCGAGCATCGCGTTGACCGGCCCGCCGCGCCTCAAAACGGTGAAGTGGCAGAGCGGCGCGAGCCCCGACCCGAACAGCCCCATGACAAGGATCGACAGCAATGCCCCGCTGCTCGGCATCGGCAACGCCCACGATTTCTCGAACACCAGCGCCACCGGCAAGGCGACCGCAAACGATCCGATCGTCTGTGCCGAAGCGATCGCAAACGGATGATGGCCGCTGAGGTAACGCCGGGCGAAAATATTGGCGGCGCTATAGCAGAACGCCGCCGACAGCAGCATCGCCTGCGCCCGCCACGAGCCTGCCGCCCCACTGGCCCCGGTGATGACGGCGACGCCAGCGATACCAACCAGAATGCCGCACAGCCGGCGCCACGTGAAGCGTTCGTCGGCGATGAACCAGGGTGCCATCAGCAGGCCGCAGAGCGGCGTCGTCGCCATGAAGATCGCGGCGATCCCGCCGGTTACTTCGCGCTGCGCCTGGATGATCAGTACGAACGGAGCCACATTGTTGAGCGTCGCGAACACCAGCATGCGCCGCCAGTCGCTCCACGTCGCCGGCAATCGCAACCCCATGGCCAGCACCACCGCGCCGAGCAGCAGCATCGCCGGCACCAGTCGCGCCGCACTCAACGTCAGCGACGGCACCTCGGCGCGTGCGATGGCGATGAAGAAAAATGTGCTGCCCCACAGCATCGACTGCAACACGATCAGTCCATATTCGGTGGCCCCCAGCGTCGGTGCCGATGCGGCGGTCGATATCGGTCGGCTGGCGTCGGTCGAAGACTGCGGCACGGGCTTTGAGACTTTCTCGAGCGTTGCCAGCCCTTATCGACGATCCCGTCCGGTCATGCAATCGCGGGCCGGAAATTGAACTGTTCGCGCTGCCGCGCGATTGGGGCTAGCCCCAAACCCCACAGGAGGGACGCGTCCCTCCAGACCACCCGCTCTTGCAAGATGGCTCACCGCTCATGCCCCCATCGTCATTGCCGCAAAGACGTGCATCCACGACAAGCCGCCAACGGCATGATGATGAGTTCAGCTTCGCCGCGCTTTGCAACCCGCTCAAAGTTCATAAATTTCGTCATCCCGGCGCAGGCCGGGACCCACGACAAGGTACAGAGTGGCGCGCACCCCTACGCTGAAACTGAGTGACGACGCCCCACCCCAGCCACGTCGTGTAGGGTGTAATAGGCGCAGTCGTATTACACCGACGTCACGCTGCAGCGGTGCAATACGCTGCGCTATTGCACCCTACGGCTTCGCCACAAACACCTTTGTCCACACCGGCATCAGCCGTGTGGTTTTAACCAGTTCCGGCTCACTCTGGCCCCAAAACCTGGGGCGGGACGTGACGTCGGGTGATCGGTAAGTGGCTTGACGCCACGTCCCGTTTTGCCGCCGGGGAGCAGCTCGAAAAAAGCCTTCCGCGTTGATCAAACGCATCGGGGGTTCGAGGCCATGTG
>JANYHG010000224.1 GCA_025359165.1 Hyphomicrobiaceae bacterium | reverse complement strand
GTTGGCGTCGTCGTTCACGAGGAACGGGATGAGTGCTGCGGCGACCGACACCAGCTGCTTGGGTGACACGTCGATGTAGTCGACCTTGTCGGGCGAGGTCAGGAACACGTCGCCGTTGTGACGCACGGTCACGAGATCACCGGTCAGGCGACCCTTGTCGTCAACGGTCGCGTTCGCCTGCGCAACGGTGTGGCGCATTTCTTCCATGGCGGAAAGATACTGCACCTCGTTGGTGAGCTTGCTGTCCTTGACCTTACGGTAGGGGCTTTCGATGAAGCCATACTTGTTGACGCGCGCGAAAGTCGCCAGCGAGTTGATCAACCCGATGTTTGGACCTTCAGGTGTTTCGATCGGGCAGATACGCCCGTAGTGCGTCGGATGCACGTCGCGGACTTCGAAGCCCGCGCGTTCACGCGTCAAACCGCCCGGCCCGAGCGCCGATAGACGACGCTTGTGGGTGATTTCCGAGAGCGGATTGGTCTGGTCCATGAACTGCGACAGCTGCGACGAGCCGAAGAATTCGCGCACGGCGGCCGCCGCCGGCTTGGCGTTGATCAGGTCCTGCGGCATGACCGTGTCGATATCGACCGAACTCATGCGCTCCTTGATGGCGCGCTCCATGCGCAACAGGCCGACGCGATACTGATTCTCCATCAATTCGCCGACCGAGCGGACGCGACGGTTGCCGAGGTGATCGATGTCGTCGATCTGGCCCTTGCCATCGCGCAGGCCCACCAACGTCTGGATCACCGCCAGGATGTCTTCTTTGCGCAGCGTGCGCACGGTATCTTCGGCCTTGAGGTCGAGGCGCATGTTCATCTTGACGCGGCCGACGGCCGAGAGGTCATAGCGCTCGCTGTCGAAGAACAAGCTCTTGAACATCGCGGTCGCCGCTTCACGCGTCGGCGGCTCACCCGGGCGCATGACCCGGTAGATGTCCATCAAGGCTTCATCCATGCTCGAGTTTTTGTCGACGTTGAGCGTATTGCGGATGAACGCACCGACCGTCACGTGATCGATGTCGAGGATCTTGAATTCCTTGATCTTGGCCTCGTGGATCACTTCCATCAAGGCTTCGTCGATCTCGGCCCCGGCTTCGCCCCAGATCTGGCCGTTCTCCATGTTGACGAGATCTTCGCCGAGGTACTTGCCGGCCAATTCTTCGGCCGAAACGAGGACTTCCTTGAGACCTTCGGTGGCGAGATCGCGGGCACGTTTGGCGGTGATCTTTTCGCCGCTCTTGGCAACGACTTCGCCGGTCTTGGCGTCGACGAGATCCATTGTCGGGGTCGTACCGCGGACCTTGTCGGCCACGTACGGCATCTTCCAGCCCTTCTTGGTCTCCTTGACCGAGATGGTGCTGTAAAACGTGTTCAGAATCTCTTCTTCGTCGAGGCCGAGCGCGTAGAGCAACGACGTCACCGGCAACTTGCGGCGACGATCAATGCGAACATGCACGATGTCCTTGGCGTCGAATTCGAAATCGAGCCACGAACCGCGATAGGGAATGATGCGAGCGGCGAACAACAGCTTGCCCGACGAATGGGTGCGGCCCTTATCGTGGTCGAAAAACACACCCGGTGAGCGGTGCATCTGCGAGACGATGACGCGTTCGGTGCCATTGATGACAAACGTGCCGTTCAGCGTCATGAAGGGCATGTCGCCCATGTAGACGTCCTGTTCCTTGACGTCCTTGATCGAGCGCGAGCCGGTCTCTTCGTTCACGTCGAACACGATCAGACGCAGCTTCACCTTGAGCGGTGCCGCGTAGGTCATGTCACGTTGCTGACACTCCTCGACGTCATACTTGGGAGCGTCAAAATCATAACGGACGAATTCCAGCGTCGAACGGCCGGCGAAATCCGAGATCGGGAACACCGACTTGAAAACCGACTGCAGCCCGGTGTCGGCACGTCCACCAACGGGCTCCTTGACCATCAGGAAGTCGTCGTATGATGCTTTCTGCACCTCGATCAGGTTCGGCATTTCCGCAATCTCGGCAATATGGCCGAATTGTTTGCGGATGCGGTTGCGTCCGTTGAAGGTCTGAGCCTTGAGAGATCCCATGTCGGTCCTCATGTCGCGTGTGTCTGTCGCGTGCCTTGCCCGCCGTCGCGCGCGGGGGCCGTCACGTTGCGCTTGAGGGATGTCGCCATCCCGAACGATCCACCGGTGCCAGCGCGGTCAACGGTTTCCATACGAACTTCATCGGCGAGCCGAAGCGCCAAAATCATCAATACTTCGCGGTCAAGCGCAGCATCGAACAGCCTGAAACGGCTCGCCGGAAGGCCCCGGCACAACAGCGTGAACTGTTGGGCAGACCTTCCGGAGAACCGTTGGTTCCGGCGCGGATTGTTTTGTACGATATAGGGTGCACAAAACCTCATTACCAGGGGGAACGAACTGCTCGATCTCTCGAGCAGTTCCGCTCGCCGGCGAACCGGCGAGCGTCATGCGCAGAAAACAGCTTATTTGATCTCGACGGTCGCGCCTTGATCTTCCAGCTGCTTCTTGAACTTGGCTGCGTCGTCCTTCGACACGCCTTCCTTGACAGCCTTGCCGCCGGCTTCGACGAGGTCCTTGGCTTCTTTCAGGCCGAGACCGGTGATGGCGCGGACTTCCTTGATGACGTTGATCTTCTTCTCGCCGCCCGACTTCAGGATGACGGTGAACTCGGTCTGTGCTTCTGCGGCGGGGCCGGCGGCAGCAGCCGGGCCAGCGACGGCAACGGCAGCGGCAGCGGATACGCCCCACTTTTCTTCGAGCATCTTGGCGAGTTCAGCGGCCTGGAGAACGGTCAGCTTGGAGAGGTCGTCGACGATTTTTGCGAGATCTGACATGTGGGCTTTTCCTTAGATTCGAACCTGATGATTGAGATTGTGATCGTCACACCGTCATGCGGCGGCTTCTTCGGTCTTCGCGGCTTTCGCCTGGATGACACGTGCCAGCTGCGCACCGGGCTCGGCGATGGTACGGACGATCTTGGTCGCGGGTGCATTGAGCAGCCCGATCAATTTCGCACGCAGTTCGTCGAGCGACGGCAGTTCGGCGAGAGCTTTGACAGCTGCGGGATCGAGGACGTTCTTGCCCATCGTTCCGCCGACGATCACGAGCTTGTCGTTGATCTTGGCGTAATTGACGGCAATGCGTGCAGCCGTCACCGGATCCTTCGAGAAGGCGACGACAGTCGGCCCCTTGAAGAGTTCGATGATACCTGCGGCGTCCGTATCCTTCAGTGCCAGCTTCGCCAGCCGGTTTTTGGTCACCTTGACCTGTCCGCCCGCTTCTTTGACGCGTTTGCGGAACTCGGTCATGTGGGCAACCGTCATGCCGGCGTAGTGGGCGACGACGATCGTACCTGTGTCTTTCAACGAGGTATGAAGCTCATCGATGAGCTCTTTTTTTCCAGCTCTATCCACTCGGCTTACACTCCGATTACGCGAGGGAAATTCCCTCGCGGGGTTGCACCTTGCTGCTTTCGACGCGCATTCCGACGACCTCGTCGACCTCCCCGCGAGTGCGGGAAACTGAAGTGCGGCTGGCACCCCAGAATGCGCGCTCAAACAGCGCTACAGGAACCTGTCCCGACCGCGTGGGCCGCATCGCTGCGGCACACCCGGTGCAGACCCAAGAGGCTCAAATCGTGATGGGTCACCCCCATCCAGAATTTCGTCTCTCCCGTCTCATGCTGGCCCCGTCTATGGGATTAGAGCCGTCCGGTTTGACCCGAACCACAACCAGCAATCTCGGACAGGCTTGGATGCGGCAGCAAGCCGCCACATCCGCCATTCCAATGCTGCGAGTTTCCCCGCCGCATTGGACATCTCGATTAGATAACAGGGCCGCTCGTGACCGTGCTGGCTTCGACCTTAAGGCCTGGGCCCATGGTGGACGACAGCGACACCTTCTTCAGGTAATTGCCTTTGGCACCGGCTGGCTTCGACTTGATCACAGCGTCGACGAAGGCCTTGATGTTTTCGACCAATGCCGTCTCGGTGAAGCTCGCCTTGCCGACGCCGGCATGAACGATGCCAGCCTTTTCGACACGGAATTCAACGGCTCCGCCCTTGGCACCCTTGACGGCACCGGCGACATCCATCGTGACAGTGCCGACACGCGGGTTCGGCATCAGGCCGCGCGGACCCAAAACCTTGCCGAGCCGGCCGACGAGACCCATCATGTCAGGCGTCGCGATGCAGCGATCGAAGTCGATCGTGCCCTTCTGGACGATTTCGACCAAGTCTTCGGCACCGACGATATCGGCACCCGCAGCCTTGGCTTCTTCAGCTTTGGCACCGCGCGCGAACACCGCGACTTTGAGAGTGCGGCCCGTGCCATTGGGAAGGTTGCAGACACCTCGCACCATCTGATCGGCATGCTTCGGATCGACGCCGAGGTTCATCGAAATTTCGACGGTTTCGTCGAATTTCGCTTTCGGACGGCTCTTGATAACCTTGACGGCTTCCTCGACCGAGTAGGCCTTGGCACGATCGACACCGTCGTAGACCTTGGCCATGCGTTTGCCGCCGGCCTCACGTGTCGCCTGGATCTGCTCTTTTGAAACGTTTGCCATCAGCTTAGCCCTCCACCACTTGCAGACCCATCGAGCGCGCGGAACCCGCCATCGTGCGCGTCGCCGCCTCGATATCCTCGGTGTTGAGGTCCTTCATCTTCAGTTTCGCTACTTCGCGGATCGCACTCATGTTGATCGTACCGGCGCTGTCGCGGCCCGGTGTCTTCGATCCAGCCGTGAGGTTCGCCGCCTTCTTCAGCAGGTACGACGCCGGCGAAAGACGCATTTCGAAGGTGAAGGAGCGGTCGGAATAGACCGTGATCTTCACCGGGATTGGCGCGCCCTGCTCTAGGTCCTTCGACTTGGCGTTGAAGGACTTGCAGAATTCCATGATGTTGACGCCGCGCTGGCCAAGCGCAGGGCCGATCGGGGGCGAGGGGTTAGCCTTGCCTGCCGGCACTTGCAAATTGATGTAGCCGTCTATTTTCTTCGCCATTGTTATCCCCTGGGGATGTCCCTGGTTTGCGTTACCGACGTCCCTTGCGGTGGGCCGGCGTGGGTTAGCGGTAATCGGGCGGCGCGCCCTCCCGCGTAGTTTCGTCCAACCGCGTTCGAGCGATCCGACGTTCGTGCAACCGATGCGACCGAACTGTTACGCCACAGCTCACTCTGGTCCGCGCAGCATTTCAAAGCTGCAGCGGCCAACGCGATCACGTCAGCTTCTGAACCTGTCCAAACTCCAATTCGACCGGTGTTGGACGCCCGAAGATGGACACCGCCACCTTGAGGCGCGACCGCTCCTCGTCGATATCTTCCACTGTGCCGGTGAGCGACTCGAACGGCCCTTCGGCCACCCGGACCTGCTCACCGATTTCGAACAACATGGCCGGTTTTGGATTCTCGACGCCTTCCTTGACGCGATTGAGCATGGTCATGGCTTCGGCGTCAGATATCGGCGTCGCCTTATTTTCGGCACCGAGAAAGCCGGTAACCTTTGGCGTATTCTTGATCAACGACACGGTATAGTCGTTCATGTCCATCTTGACGAACACGTACCCGGGAAACAAGCGGCGTTGCGTGTGGATCTTGCGGCCTCGGCGCACTTCGACCACGTCCTCGGAAGGCACGACGATCTCTTCGAAGGAACTTTCGAGACCCGCCATCCTCGCTCGTTCTTTGATGCTTTCGGCGACCTTAGGCTCGAGATTCGAGTAAGCATGCACAATATACCATCGCTTAGCCATCTCGCTTCCCGTCCCAGACTTCGTATCAAAGTTCATATCAACAGACATACAAGTCACTGCGCATTTTAGACCAAAACTTCAGGCCGCAGCCGCGCGCCTGAATTATTCGCCAACTACAGTCCCAGGCCCAGCACCGTCCGTACGATCCAGCCGATAACCTGATCGGCGACCAAAAAGAACACTGAGGCCAGCGCGATCATCACGACCACCATCGCCGTCGTGATCCATACCTCTTTCCAGGTAGGCCACGTGACCTTGCTAACTTCCAGGCGGACTTCTTCTATGAATTGGATGGGGTTCTTCGCCATGCCGCCGTACCGCTCTCGTTACATCCACGCGCTACATGCCCGCTAGATCTTGGCAAATAGGCAAAACCGCAAATCACTCACCCAACATTCAGCCGCCCGACGTTCCGATGCTCGACGTACCGTCGATCGGCATATGTCCAAAGGAGCAAGTGTTAAGCATTATCCGCCGCAAAGCGAAAGGGGCCACCCCGAACAACGGACTTTCCGTCGCCAAGTTGACCTCTTCAAATTCATCCGTTGCAGGCAACTCGACGACAATCAATGGCAGGGGCGGCAGGGGTCGAACCTGCGACCTTCGGTTTTGGAGACCGACGCTCTACCAATTGAGCTACGCCCCTAGGCCGACTGATCGTAGTCGTTTCGTACTTCGGATGTGTTCGAGCCAGCTTGTTAGCCGATTTCAACCGGCTTGTCACACATTTTTATTGACAAGCGAACACGGGCAACATTCCTGACGATGCTTGAAACTAACTCGTTGTTATTTATCAATTATAATTCTATCGACAGGCGTTTTACCGCTGCCAGGAAGGCCGCCAAAAATTCCGTCATGCGACGTTGGGTTCCACGACGACGGCGGTACCATAGGCGAGCACCTCTGTAACCGCCGACGCGATCTCGTTGGCGTCGTACCGCATCGCAACAATGGCGTTGGCACCCATCTCGCGTGCCTGAGCGGTCAAGAGGTCGAAGGATTCTTGGCGGGCGGCCTCGGCCAGCTTGGTGTAGATCGAGATATTGCCACCGCGAAGCATTTGCAGCGACGCCCCGACGTTGCCGACGATCGACCGCGAGCGGACCGAGAGGCCGCGAGCCAAGCCAAGCACGCGCACAATTTTGTGCCCCGGCAAGTCGTTCGTCGTCACAACCATCATGGCTTATCCCCCTAGGTCTCGCGTGGCACTTTTGCATACTTGGTTCAGCGAGTCTTGGTCCACCCCACCGTTGCGATTGCAAACCCGGACCGTCCGCGCAACAGTATGGCGATAAAGTGTTCAGTCGGGAAGCGAGAGCGTCATGGTGAATTGGAACGTGGTCATGTGTAAGGTCGGCAGGATCAACGTCGCTGCTCTCGCGATCGGGCTAACTGCCGCGTTGGGAACTTCTATTGTCGCGCCCGCGTCGGCGCAGGATCGCTTCGAAGCGAATACGCGTGGCAATTTCGGCGGCTACAGCACCTTCGGAGGCTACTACGACACCTTCGGCGGTTACGGTGGCATTTCCAGCTATGGCTATCGCCGCTACGACAAAGTCATCTCCCCGACGGCGACGTTCGCATCTGTACCTACCCTGCAGCCGGGCGACGTCGGCACCACCTGCGCCTGGCTCAAGCAGCGGGCCAAGGAGACCGGCTCCCGGAAATGGCGGGCCCGCTACTCAGCGTGCCGAAGCGGCAATTGAGCCGTTGCCGACCGTCGGAGAGCATCACAACAAACCGGGCCCGGGGTCCGGTTTTTTTGTGCCAGCGGCTATCCAGTGAGGCAACGACGCTGTTGAATAGGTCGACATAACCGCATGGGGACCGAAGCGATGAGCGAGACACCAGCGACAGCGGCATTGGCATCGAAAGCGCCCAGCGCCGCTGTAACGACCGCCCATGCACGAACCAGGGCCGAGCTGCCGTTCGCCGACACCCAGGATTTCGCCGACGCGGTCAGGGGCTTCATCGCGACGGTCCCGGACGCGACGCTGATGCACGCCTCGGGCAAGCCGATCTGGAGCATGGCACCGTACGCATTTCAGCAAGCCGAAGTGGCGCCTGATACGGTCAACCCGAGCTTGTGGCGACAATCGCAACTCAATCTCAATCATGGCCTCTATGAAGTGGTGTCGGGCGTCTATCAGGTGCGCGGCCTCGACATCGCCAACATGACGCTGATCGAAGGCGAACACGGCGTCATCGTGGTGGATACGCTGACATCGGTCGAAGGCGCGCAGGCAGCGCTGAAATTATATCGAGGCCACCGCGGCGAACGCCCCGTCACGGCCGTCATCTATACGCACACGCACACGGACCATTGGGGGGGCTCGCCTGGGGTCGTTTCGGCGGCGGATGCTGCCGCAGGGCGCGTTCCGGTGATCGCACCGGATCTGTTCATGCACCATCTGGTGCTCGAGAACGTCACGGCAGGGAACGCCATGCTGCGTCGTGGCATGTATCAGTTCGGCCGCCTGTTGCCACCGGGACCGCGCGGACAAGTCGACTGTGGCCTCGGCAAATCAATGGCCGTCGGCACGGTCGGACTGGTGCCGCCCAACGATCTGATCAAGGCAACCGGCGACTCTCGCGTCATCGACGGAGTCGAGTTCCAGATGGCACCCAATTCGGAAGCGCCGGCCGAGATGCATTTCTTCGTGCCCAAATACAAGCTTCTGTGCCTTGCGGAAAATGCCACGCACAACTTCCACAATCTGCTGCCGTTCCGTGGCTCGCAGGTGCGCGATGCTGCCGCCTGGTCCGGGTATCTGGGCGAAGCCTTGACGCTCTGGGGCGCAGACGTTGTCGCGCTGGTCGGCCAGCATCATTGGCCAGTCTGGGACAATGCGCGCGTCAGAGCCTACGTGAAGGCCCAGCGCGATCTCTACAAATATGTCCATGACCAGACCGTACGCCTGATGAACAAGGGCCTCGATGCGCAAGAGATCGCCGAAGCGTTGAAGCTGCCCGACAGCATCGCCAAAAATTGGCATACCCGCGACTACTATGGCACCGTCAAACATAACGCGAAGGCCATATATCAGCATTATCTGGGCTGGTATGATGCCAATCCCGCCACTCTCGATCCGTTGCCGCGTCAGGAAACTGGTCGCAAGATGATCGCGTATATGGGCGGCATCGACGCGGCGGTGTCGCGTGCCCGCGACGACTTTGCCAAGGGTGAGTTCCGTTGGGTGGCGCAAGTGATGAGCCATGCCGTGTTCGGTGATCCCGGCCATACGGGCGCGCGCGCTCTGCTGGCCGACGCGTTCGAGCAACTCGGCTATCTCGCCGAGAGTTCGACATGGCGAAACGCCTACCTGTTTGGTGCGCTCGAGCTGCGCGAGGGCATGCGCAAGATCCCCATGCGCGCCGCGATCTCGGCGGAAACCGTGCCCGCGTTATCCGATGCCCAGATCTTCGATACGTTGGCTGTCCGGCTCGACGGACCGCGTGCTGCGGGTCAGCCGTTGCGTCTGAACTGGCTGTTCGCCGACAGCGGCAAGCGCTACGTGCTGGACCTCGACAATGCCGTGCTGCACGCACACCCGGTTACTTCGGCCATGCCCGACGCGCCGTCGGTGGAGACCTCGCGTCCGGCGATCAATGCGATCGTCTGCGGTCACCAGTCATTTGAGGATGCGATCACGAGTGGACGCATTTCCGGCGACGGCTTGGATCGACTGCGTGCGATCGTGGCCCTGCTGGAACCGATCGCCCGCATGTTCGAGATCGTCGAGCCAAGACGCGGGTAGTGCCGCTGGCAGCTCGGCTGAGACTTTTGCAGAAATAGCGACTAGAAGGTCCGCATGAGCCTGACATCGTTACCTCGAAACTCCCGCGACGCCGGCCTGACATCAGTGCCGTTCACTACGGCCGACTTTCGGGCACGGGCTGCGCGGGGTTTACTCGCCACGCCAACGGATCGCCTGTTCGATCCCCGCACCGGGCGCGCACTCGGCCGCAGCGACTGGGATCTCAGTCCTGAGCTGGCGGCCGATCTCGCTGCCATGGATCCGCCGCGGCCGGCGGCGGTGCTGGTGCCGATCGTGCAACGCGAGGAGCTGACGGTGTTGTTGACGCAGCGCACCGATACACTTTCGAGCCATGCGGGCCAGATCGCCTTTCCCGGCGGTCGCGTGGACGCCACCGATGCCGATGCGAAAGCGGCGGCGTTGCGCGAAGCGCACGAGGAGATCGGTCTCGAACCGCACTTCATCGAATCCCTCGGCTATCTCGACGGCTACCGCACAGGGACAGGCTTCAGCATCACGCCGTTGGTGGCGCTGGTGCGGCCTGGTTTTCAATTACAGCTCGCTCCCGGCGAAGTCGCCGATGCCTTCGAGGTGCCGCTACGCTTCCTGATGTCGGACGAGAACCACAAGCGCCAGGAACGTGAGTGGCGCGGTCGAACACGAGCCTATTGGGCGATGCCCTTCGAAGAACGCTACATCTGGGGCGCGACCGCTGGCATGTTGAAAAATCTTTACGACAGGCTCTACGCATCATGATCCGCATCGGATTCGAATGTGCGCTCGTCTTCATGCTGCCGGCGCTGATGTACTACGGTTACAAGTTCATGATCGGCGAAATGGCGGATACGACGACGGGCAAACACAAGCTGGTCTCCGAAGTTCTCGACGAAGCGCCTTTGGGTTGGTTGTTCGCGGCGGGCTGTGCGCTGCTGGTGGCGACGTTGCTCGCTTTCACCACACTGCAGGAGTCCAATCTTGAAAAGCCCTACGAGCCGGCCGTTTACAAGGACGGCCACATTCAGCAGGGCACGTCGAAGTAAGAGAAACGATGCCGCCCGCCCCAGCCATTGCCAAGCCACGGTCGACATGTAACCACCGGTTTATATGGCGTATTGACCGAGTCGTGGACAGCTCTCGTCCATAGATGCTCGGCTTGCCGACGATGCCGCGTACTCAGGAGCCGTTCATGACCGACGGGACTGCCACCCCAACCGCAACGTCGACAGACATCAGCGGCACTTTCAAGGACCCGAAGTTCTATGCCCAGGGCGGGCACATCCTGTTGGGCGGCAGCGACGCCGGCATCGAGTACGTCGACTTGAAATTCGCCAACCGGCACGGGCTCGTTACAGGTGCGACCGGCACCGGCAAAACCGTGACGCTGCAGGTCATCGCCGAGGGCTTCTCGGCTGCCGGCGTTCCGGTGTTCGCAGCCGACATCAAGGGCGATCTCGCCGGCATCGCCATTGCCGGCGAACCCAAGCCGCACCTCGTCAAACGGGCCGAAGATATTGGCTTGCCGGGTTATGCGAATGCAGCCTTTCCGGTGGCTTTTTGGGATATTTTCGGCGAACTCGGGCATCCGATCCGCACCAGCGCGCAGGATATGGGACCGCTGTTGCTATCGCGCCTGCTGGAATTGTCGGAGCCGCAGGAAGGCGTGCTCAACATCGCATTCCGCTGGGCGGAGGACCGCCGCGCGCGCGACCCGCACATGGTCATTCGTAAGCTGCAGGATTTGCGGGCGGTGATCGAGGAGATTGGACGTCGCTCCGGCGAGATCCGCAGCAAGTACGGCAACGTCGCGCCGCAGACGGTCGGCGTGCTGCAACGACGGTTGCTGGTGCTCGAAGAGCAGGGAGCCGACAAATTTTTCGGCGAGCGCTCGCTGGATATCAACGACTTCCTGAGGACATCGGCCGATGGCCGCGGTGTCGTCAACATCCTCGCCGCCGAAAAGCTGATGAACAACCCGCGCCTCTACGCCACCTGCCTGCTGTGGATGCTTTCGGAGTTGTTCGACAAGCTGCCCGAGGTCGGCGACCTCGAAAAGCCGAAGCTGGTGTTCCTGTTCGACGAGGCGCACCTGCTGTTCAACGATGCGCCGAAGGCGGTCCTCGATCAGATCGAGCGGGTGACGCGGCTGATCCGCTCGAAAGGCGTAGGCGTCTATTACGTAACTCAAAGCCCCGGCGACGTGCCGGATCGTATTTCGGCTCAGCTTGGCAATCGCATCCAGCACGCGCTGCGCGCATTCACGCCCAAAGAGCAGAAGGCCATCAAGGCGGCCGCGACCACGTTCGCCAAAAATCCCGAGATCAACACCGAGCAAGCCATCCAGCAGCTCCGCGTCGGCGAGGCGCTGGTATCTACCCTGCGCAACAAGGGCGAACCGTCGATGGTTCAGCGTGCGCTCATCCGCCCGCCCATGGGCCGGGTCGGGCCGCTGATGCCAGCCGAGCGCGCAGTGTTCGTGGCGCAGGACACCGAAAATGCTGCCAAGTATGGGCAGGAAGTTGTGACGACGGGTGCCTTCGAACGCGTCCAGGCGCTTAACTCGATCTCCGGCAAAGTGTCCGACACGATCGAGACCGCGAAGGAGAAGGCCGGTGGCTGGTTTGGGATCGGTCGCAAAGACCGCTGATCTTTTGCTGCGGATAAACTGATTTCTCGTGGGCGCCGGCACGTATGAGTACCCGAATCGGCGTACCGACAGGCGATCGAGTAGTGCGTTAGACTTGGCCGGCCGAATGAAGCGTCGGCGAGTTTGCCGTTCGTGTTTGTTTCGGCGTTAGTTGTAGAAACACGGGAAATGCCTATAGTATAGGCCAAACTCCCGACTGTCAGGGGTCGGACATCCTACCAGGGTGTGACCGCATCGCGCTTAAGGAGCATCCCATGGGCTTGCGCTTCCGCAAAATCTTCTCGGTTCTACCGGGTGTCCGACTGAACGTGTCCAAGTCGGGTGTGTCGACCAGCCTCGGTGGACATGGCGCGACGGTCAACGTCGGCACCAATGGCAAACGCACCGTAACGGTCGGCATTCCCGGCACGGGCCTCAGTTACAATGCGCCGCTCAATGCACTCAGTGCTCTGCTGGTGGTCGCCGCAGTCATCGTCTGTGGCATCGCCTATCTGGTTGCGCCGACGCAGGTTATGCAGTTGCTCCACTGGTGGCAGCCGAAGTGGTTCTGACCACAAAATTTTTCTGAAAAGCGGGTTTCCAAAGGGCGCGCCCTTTGGTGGGAGCACGAGGGCAACAACGCCCTCGTCTTTGTTCCCGCGAGATCGCGAGCCCTGCCATGACCACATCCCGCACTCCCGCCAAATTCTACGCCCCACTCGCCATCGGCGCACCCGACCCCATGCGGTCGTTGCCGGTTCGGCTCGAGCGCATGATCCATTTCGTGCCGCCGCAGAACGACAAGTTGCGTGGCCGCGTCAAAGAGATGATCGCGCAGGTCGATGTTATCCTCGGCAATCTCGAAGATGCGATCCCGATGGAGCAGAAGGCAGCCGCGCGTGCCGGCTTCATCGCCATGGCGCGCGAAAACGACTACGGCCAGACCGGTCTGTGGACCCGCATCAATTGCCTGAACTCGCCTTGGGGCCTCGACGACATTCTCGAAATCGTCCCTGCTGCGGGCAACAAGCTGGATGTGATCATGCTGCCCAAGGTCGAGGGCGCGTGGGACATTCATTATCTGGATCAGTTGCTGGCGCAGTTGGAAGCCAAGCACAAGATCACCAAACCGATTTTGATCCACGCCATTCTTGAAACCGCCGAGGGCGTCAAGAACGTCGCCGAGATCGCGGGCGCCTCGCCACGCATGCACGGCATGAGCCTTGGCCCTGCCGATCTCGCAGCATCACGTGGGATGAAGACGACGCGCGTCGGTGGTGGGCATCCGAGTTACGGCGTGCTCGCCGATCCCGGCAAGGCCGGAGACGCCCGCGCATTCTATCAGCAGGATCTCTGGCACTACACGGTCGCCAAGATGGTCGACGCCTGCCAGAGCTACGGCATCAAAGCATTTTACGGTCCGTTCGGCGATTTCTCGGACCCTGCCGCCTGCGAGGCGCAGTTCCGCAACGCCTTCCTCATGGGCTGCGTCGGCGCGTGGTCGTTGCATCCGAGCCAGGTCGAGATCGCCAAGAAAGTCTACAGTCCCGATCCCGTCGAAGTCGACTTCGCCAAACGCATCCTGGCGGCCATGCCGGACGGCACCGGTGCCGTCATGATCGACGGCAAGATGCAGGATGACGCGACCTGGAAACAGGCCAAAGTCATCGTAGACCTCGCCAAACTCGTCGCCACCAAAGACACCGCGCGCGCCGCGACCTACGGGCTGTAATAAGCTCTCCACACAGCGCAGTGCAGTCCTGCTCTTGCCATTATGCGAGCGCCATCGCACGTTTCGCCACAGTTCCTGTTCATCCTGACGACTTGGAAGCGGGATACTGTGGAGGGTTGCGTATGCGTTCGGTCCGCATTCGGTCTCGCTGGGTCTTCTTTCGCTTATTGAGTTTTCTGGTTGCGACTTTCGGAGCGCTCCCCGTGGGCGCCGACACGCGGGAGGTCGATCTCCTTCTCGTACTTGCCGCCGACGTGTCGCGCAGCATCGACGACGCCAAGTTCAAACTTCAGCGCGATGGCTATGCCGCTGCCATCTCCGATCCAGCGATCGTCAAGGCGATGCAGTCCGTCGGCCCCCACCGGCGTATCGGCTTGATCTTCATCGAGTGGGCCGGCGTCGGCGAAACGAAAATAATCGTCGACTGGAGCAGTGTCGGAACCCCTGCGGAAGCGCGGATATTCGCAGATGCCGTGCTCGCCGCCCCGCGGCCGTTTTACGGTCGCACGTCGATTGCCGGTGCCATCGATGTCGGGATGGAACAGATGCAACTGAGCCCCTACAAATCGGACCGCCGCATCATCGACATTTCCGGCGACGGCACCAATAATTCGGGACGCGAGGTAACGGCGGCGCGCGACACAGCAACGTCCCAGGGCATCGTCATCAACGGCATCGTTATCCTGTCGGCGGTACCTTTGCCGTTCAATCCGGCGCACACCCACCCGCCGGGCGGTTTGCTCGCTTACTACGAAAACAACGTGATCGGTGGTCCAGGAAGCTTCGCGCTGGCAGCCGACAGCTTCGAGACGTTCGGGCAGGCCATGCGGACCAAGCTCATCAAGGAAATCGCTGGTGTGAGCCCTGGTTTCGCCCATGGACGTGGCGGCTGACCCAGAGCATGCTGCGCTGATCACCCTGCCGCATCGCGAGCCCCGCCATGTCCGACGTCCGTTGCAGCCCTTCCGTCAGCCAAGCTGCCAACCATGACACGAGCCGTCATGACACGAGCCGTCGCGACTTCCTGATCCGCGCCACCTCGGCGACGGGAGCGTTCGCCGCCGGTGCCGGGTTGCCGGACGCGCTCTCGGCACAACCGAAGCCGCACCGTATCGACGTTCATCACCACATCGTGCCGCCGGCTTGGCTCGATGCCCTCAAAGCCGCCAAACTCGATAATGTCCCTCTCAACAAGTGGAGCATTCAGAAGTCGCTCGAGGACATGGACAAGGCGGGCATCGCAACCTCGATGACCTCGCCGACGACGCCGCAGGTCAACTTTCTCGGCAAAGAGGCGGCAGCCGGCGTGGCGCGATCGTCGAACGACTATGCGAAGAAGCTGACGTCTGATCATCCCGGCCGCTTCGGGGTATTCGCGTTGCTTCCGATGCCGCACATCGACGAGAGCTTGAAAGAAATCGCCTATGCGTTCGATACGCTGAAAGTGGACGGCGTCGGCGTCATGACCAGCTATGGCGATGCGTGGCTCGGCTACCCGCAGTTCGCGCCCATCTGGGAGGAGTTGGATCGGCGTAAAGCCACCGTCTACACACACCCGACCGGAGCCAACTGCTGCGTCAACCTCGTCGCCGACCTCCCCGAGACGATTGTCGAATACGGCACCGATACCACCCGCACCATCGCCAACCTGATCTTCTCGGGCACGTCGCAGCGCTACAAGAACATCAACTGGATCTTCAGCCACGGCGGCGGTTCGCTGACTTCGTTCGCCGAGCGCTTCCTCATCCAGATGGTGCAGACCGCGCCGTTCAAGGACAAGTTCACCCGTGCCATCGTCGACGGCGAATTGAAGCGCTTCTACTATGACACCGCGCAGATCTCGAACACCGTGACCATCGAGGCTTTGGCGAAGCTGGTTCCCGTTTCACAGATCGTGTTCGGCACCGATTATCCCTATCGCAGCGGCATCGAGCATGTGGAGGGGCTTGGCAAAGTGTTCGGCGCTGCGGATCTCAAAGCCATCGACCGCGATAACGCACTCCGAATTATTCCCGCGCTTCGATGAGGCTTGTGAGCGAGTGTTACGCAGTGGCGTTGCCCACCCGAGCCGCTATGATGGCAGCAACCGACATTCATTAACGGAGCGCATCCCATGCCCCAGACCATCACCAAATCAGTCAAGTCCATGGTCGAGAGCGCGAAGGCCGAAATCACCGAGTTGACCGCCGCCGACATGATCGCGAAAGCCAAAGACCCCGGCATCGTGATGGTCGATATTCGCGACCCGCGCGAACTGGAGCGTGACGGGCGCATTCCCGGTGCGTTTCATGCGACGCGCGGCATGCTGGAATTCTGGATCGATCCTGCGAGCCCCTACTACAAGCCGGTATTCGGTGAGGACAAGCAGTTCGTATTTTTCTGCGCCGGAGGATTGCGCTCGGTACTTGCGGCAAAGACGGCGCAGGATATGGGGCTGAAGCCTGTCGCCCATATGATCGGTGGGTTCGGTGCCTGGAAGACTGCGGGTGGCGAGATCGAAACCGGGCCGAAGGTGAAGGGTTAGTTTTGAGCGAGACGAAATGAGGGCGCTGCCCTCATACTTCCGCCAAAGGGCGTAGCCCTTTGGAAACCCGCTTGTCAGGGACGGATCGAGGTTCCGAGTGATACTTGGAGCGAGAGGACCTGTCGGCCCGCGTGGTGGATCGGGATGGGTGCAAGTGGTGTGAGCGACTTGAAAGTGTAGTCAGGCAGTTGCGTGCCGAGGTCCTGCCCGATCACGATCACATCGGCGCCCGAGAGATCGCGGTTGTCGTAGATCACGCCATAGCCACGCGCATCGGCACACAGGCACCGCACCGGCATGGCTCCGGCCAACGCTACATCGAGACGGGCGGCTTCGTGCCATTTGAGCGCGGCGACATAGGTATTAGGCCGACCGAGCAAGCCCTGCTCTGCAAGGCTCGTTTTCACCTCGCTCCAGGTCTGCGTCTCGATCAGCGGATACGGCACCACTTGCCCGTTCGGCAGCGTAAAGACCGGCCACGGCCACCGCGCGATCGCCAGCACAGCCACGAATAATACCACCAGCGATGCGAGCGAGCCGCGCAGCCACCAGCGCGCCGCACGATCCCCGTCTGCGAGATCACGCGCCACGTCGCGCCCAAGCAGGATGCACGCAAACAGATAGCCGGGCGCGGCCCAGTGAAACAGCGTCTTGGTGCCGTTGAGGGTGATCAACGTGAAGGCCGCAATCGGCCCGACCGCGAGACAGAACAGCAACCAATCGCGCTGCCGCTGTGGACCGCGCCAGGCAGAACGCACCAAGGCGATGGTCAAAGCGACCCACACCCACGGCAGCAGAAAAGCGGCCTGCCCCGCCACCGCGACCAACGGCCCGGCCGGATTGAAACTGCGTGCCTTGGCGCGACCCGCCTGGAACGCGAATGATACCCACTCGTGCTGCGCATTCCAGATCAGCACCGGACTGAAGATCGCGAGTGCCAGCAGGGCAGCGAGATACGGGTATGGGCTTGTCAGCCAGTGACGCTGCGTCCGCGACGTGAGCACGAATAGTCCAACGCCCGCCAACAGAAACACACCGTGCAGTTTCGAAAGGCACGCAAGCCCCGTCGCCAAACCTGCCAGCAGCCACCATCGCGCGGCGTCCTTGCTGTCGCCGAACAGCGCGCGCGCAACACAACAGAGTGCCGCCAGCATCGCCGCCATCAATGGACCATCGGGCAGCACCATGCTGCCCCCCGTCCACCCCAGCACCGGCGCGAGATTGAGGGTGACGGCGGCGAGCAGACCGGCACGCGGTGAATACAAATAGCGTCCGGCATCGAACGCCAGCCACGTGCTCGCGGCAAACAGCAGAACGAACGGAAACCGAACCGCCAGCGGCGCTTCCGTGCCGAACAGCTTGGCGGCACCACCCGCGAGCCACCATGCCATCGGCGGATGATCGTAGGTGCTGAGCGCAATTACCCGCGCCGTCGCCACGGTGTACGCCTCGTCGATGCCAAGACCGATCGACGACGCCAGCACCAGTCGTGCGACAAACGAACCGAAAATCAGGATGAGCAACCAACGCAGCGCCCGCCCGTCGCCGGTCGGCGCGCTCAATGCCGCGATCACTTGCGCCACATGATCATGTTCGACAGCGTGAAATTCCACACAGCGCCGATCAGCGAGCCGACGAAACCTGCGATGTAGCGATCGACGCTATGGATGAACAGGTAGCTCGCCGCGCCGACGTTACTGAGGAACCCGATGCTGCAGATCACGTAGAACATGAACAACCCGCTGACTGCAGCCAAGCCCTTCAAACGGCGGTCCCTGTAGGTCGTGAGGTTGTTGAGATAAAAATTCGAGGTCATGGCGATGAGCGCTGCGGCGGCCTGCGCCTTGCCGAAGGTGAACCCGCTGGCGGTCAAAACGCCCAAAGCGGCGAGATGCACGACGATGCCCGCCGAACCGATCAGCGCGAAGCTGAGAAACCGCACCGGCACCACGCCGCCCGACATCTTCGACAGGATGAGCCCGAGAAAATCGAGAATGTTCTGCGTGTCGAACTTCGATGCGCCTTCCTGGCGCGCGGAAAACGAATAGGTGACTTCCTCGATCTTGAGCTTGCCACGGGCAGTGGCAAGAATATCGAACAGGATCTTGAAACCTTCCGACGCGAGCCCGGGCGCCAACGGTACGAACGCGGCGCGACGGATCATGAAGTACCCGCTCATCGGATCGGTCACCGCCACACCCGTGGCCAAGCGCGCGATAGCGGTCGACAGCCGACTGGCGAAACCGCGAAATTTCGAGAACCCTGCGGTCGCCGAACCGCCGTCGCTGTACCGGCTGGCGATGACGAGATCCGCGTTGGTCGCACGTAATTTCTCGAGCATCCGGCCGAGCAGCGTCGCGTCGTGTTGCAGATCGGCGTCCATCACCGCCATGATCGGCGCGGACGTCGCGAGAAATCCCTCGATGCATGCACCGGACAGACCACGGCGTCCGATGCGATGAATGCAGCGCACGCGCGGATCTTCACGTCCGATCTCCTGCGCCAGGGCGGCAGTGCCATCGGGGGAGGAATCGTCGACGAAAATCAGCTCCCAGCTGACATCGCCAAGCGCGGCTGCGACCTGCCGCAGGACTTCGCGCAGGTTGCCCCGCTCGTTGAACGTCGGCACGATCAACGCGAGTTCCGGCGCCGCAAACGCGGGCAGGGTTGCAGCATGGCTAACTCTAGGCATATCTGCGGTCGTTTTGGTCGGGTCTGCTGTCATGGCGTACGCGAATCGCCTGCATTCGATGGGTTGCACGCGTCTGCTTAAAGGCCTGCAACCAAAAGCGCAAATCGGCGTAGTCGCCGTTGCCGAAAGCCTGTCGATGGATCAGGCGAACCGGCCGGCGCTCGCCCGCATGGTCTCGGCAACGGCAACAGCCAGTTGTTCCTGCTGATAGGGTTTGGCGATGCGGGGCAAGCTGAAACCTTCCCCGCCGGGTAGCTCGGCATATCCTGTCGCCAGCAGAACTGCGAGATGCGGCCTGATCCCTTTCGCAGCCGAGGCCAGTTGCGCCCCGTTCATCTTCGGCATTGCGAAGTCGGTGAGCAGCAGGTCCACTTTGCGATCCGAGCGCAAAATTTCAAGCGCGGCAGCGCCCGAGTTGACATCGATGACCTCGTGCCCGAGATCCTCGACCATCATGGCCGTGCTCATCAGTATCAGCCCGTCGTCGTCGACGACGAGCACCGTCATTTTCGACGCGGCGTTTGCTTCGTCGACCTGCGTAGCCGGTGCGTGACAGGTCACGGGCATGATCGATGCAGGCATCCAGAACTCGGCCGTCGTGCCGCGACCGACGACGCTGTCGAGCCGAAGTGCGCCCCCGAGTTGACGGGCAAGGCCGTCGATCATCGACAACCCGAGCCCGGTGCCCTTGCCGAGTTCTTTTGTCGAGAAAAACGGCTCGGTGGCTTTCCCCAGTGTCTCGCTGTCCATGCCGACCCCGGTGTCGACCACGGCGAGGCGAACGAAGGCTCCAGGTGGCAGTCCCGGGATGTGATCCGACGTTACATCTTCGACCTCGATGCGGATCTGGCCCCCGTTCGGCATCGCATCTCGCGCGTTGACGGCGAGATTCAAAATGGCCAGCTCGACCTGATTGGCATCGACCATTACGGGCGGCAAGTCCGGCGCGACCTGCATGACGAGTTCGATCTGACTGTCGATGGAGCGCTCGATCAGATTCTTCATGTTATGCACCAGTTGCCCAAGATCGGTGGGTTCGATTTTGAGATCCTGTCGGCGTGCGAAGGCCAATAAGCGCCTGGTCAACGCAGCACCGCGCTGAGCACCTTGCATGGCACCGTCCATCAGCTTGAGTGTGGTCGGATCGTCCGGAGCGCGCTTCCGCAACAGATCGAGGTTGCCGATCACTGCCATCAAAAGATTATTGAAGTCGTGGGCGACACCGCCGGTGAGTTGCCCGATCATCTCCATTTTCTGGGACTGGCGTAGCTTCTCCTCGGCCTGCTCTCGCTGCTGCATCTCGGCGAGTAGTGTCTGATGCGCCCGGTCGAGTTCGGCCGTGCGCGCGACGACACGGCGCTCGAGGTTTTCCTCGCTTTCTTGCAATCGCTCGAGGTGCGCCCTGACTTCGTACTGGCGCAGGCGGGCCTTGTAAGCTGCCCTCGCCACGCTCCGAAAAGTTATCGGATGGAAAGGGCGCTCCAGCAGCGTGACATTGCCCAACCCCTCCGAGAGACGAGGATGGAAGGCCGAGCCATGGGGATGGTGGGCGAGGATGATGAAGGGGAGGTCGGACCATGCCGGCTGCGCCTCGAGCCATGCTGACAATCCGCGCAAATCGGCTGCGTGCAGGGCCTCCTCGGCGATGATGACAAAGCTCGTGTGATCGCTCAACGCGGCCTGCAGTTCCGCCACCGTGGCGCGTGTTTCCGATCGAATGGCCGCTTCCAGAAGCAACTGCTGCGCGATGGCGGCATCACGGCCGATCGGCGCCAGGATCAATGCGACAGATCGGACGGAGCTAGGAATGCGCGACACTCCTGTCCGACTTTGTCGTCGACGGGTTGACGTTGCCGACGAAAGTCGGCACGCCACTCAACACACCCACAAACTGCTCCAGCGGCGGTCCAATCGCAAGCCCGCCCTCGGCGATGCGATATTCACGAATGGTTTTTTCGTGTGGGCCGGCGCGTTTCTTGATGATGGAGACGGCACGCCGTACGTGGGCCACAGCTTCGAAATAGCGCAGCAGGATAACGGTATCGGCGAGGTATGTGAGATCGACCGGTGCCTGCATGTCACCGACCAGACCGTGTTGTGCGACGGTCAGGAACGTGTTCGCGCCTTGCCTGTTCAAATACTGCAGCAATTCATGAATGTGCAGCACGAGAGATGCCTCGTCCGGCATCGCCGCTTGATAGCCGTTGAGGCTGTCGATGACGACGGACGATACGCCGCCCTCCACCACGATGGTGCAAACGCGATGCGCGAATTCGCCGGGCGTCAACTCTGCGGCGTCGACCTGCTCGATGTGCAGCACGCCCCGCGCCCGCATCTCCTCCAGGTCGTACCCGAGGGGCCGCGCGCGCTCGAACAGCAATCCCAGCTCTTCGTCGAAGACAAACATCGCCGCCTTCTCGCCACGGCCCAGTGCAGCTTTGACGAACTGCAGCGAGAACAGCGATTTTCCGGTACCGGCGGGCCCGAGCAGCAGAGTGCTCGTCCCCTGCTCTATGCCGCCGCCCAGAAGTGCGTCGAGGCCTTCAATTCCGCTCGACAATTGTGCGCGCGAGAAGGCCGTCCGATGCTCGAACGCCCGCAGGCGCGGAAATACGACGACCCCGCCGGTCTGGATACTCATGTCGTGAAAACCGCCGCGAAATCGGGTGCCGCGATATTTGCTGATGCGCACGCGCCGCCGCTCGGCCCCGTAGTTGGGGGTCAACTCCTCGAGTTGTATGACGCCATGGACCACGCTGTGGACCGTCTTGTCGGAGACGTCGGCAGTTCGATCGTCCAGCAGCAGCACCGTGGCGGCATGACGCGAAAAAAAGTGCTTCAAAGCCAGCAGTTGCCGCCGGTATTTGAGCGAGCTTTGTGCGAGCAGGCGGATTTCCGACAGGCTGTCCAGCACCACCCGTCTCGGCTTGACCTTCTCAAAAACATCCACAATCGACTTTATGGTCTCAACCAACTCGATGTCGGAAGCGTAGAGCAGGCTTTGCTGGTGGGTCGGATCAAGAATGGACTCGGGCGGCACAAGCTCAAAAATGGTGATTTTGTCGTCGATCGTCCAACCGTGTGACGCGGCACCGGCGCGCAACTCGGCGTCGGTCTCCGACAGTGTGATATAAAGGCACTTCTCGCCGGCATGGCTCCCTTCGATGAGAAATTGAGTGGCGATCGTGGTTTTTCCGGTGCCGGGGACCCCTTCGAGGAGGAAGACATGACCGGGCATGAGTCCGCCTCCCAGAATGTCGTCCAGGCCGGAGATGCCGATGCGTGCTTTTTGAGATTGGATGGTCACTAGAGGTCCCCGCAAGCGCACGCCGATAACGGTTTAAGGAGCGTACGCCTCGGCCAATTCATAACGCTCGGCGTTGCACATGGTTCCAGTCGGCAATAAGTTGGGCTGGGGACTGCGGACTTTTATCACCTGAGTCATCTTAGAGGAGCCGGGCAATTAGAACCAGGAGGCTGATCATCAGCAATTTGGAACAAGCCCATTCGGCCCGGCGACGCCAACGGCGAACCGCCATTAGCTGGCATTGAAACGCAAGTTCGGGGCCGCCATCGGCGGGCGCTATAGCCAAACCGACGGAGCTGAGGCTGCAGCGATTGGGATAGCGCGTTACGGCGAAGCGTTGGTGACGGGTTCGCGAAAGGTGGACGCAAACACCAGCGACGCGGCATAATTTCAGCCGAACGACGGGGTCGGGGAATCGTCACTAGACCGCCAAAACTTTCGAGCGTTCGGCGGGCAGACTCTTCATATCGCCGCAGGGACCGTGCGGCCAATGCTTGTTGCCTGGCAACTATGCGCGCAACAAGCACCCGTCATCGCCGTGAGAACCAGCGCCCATATCGCCTGCCGCTCGTCAGGCCGCCGATTCGACGAAGCTATGGCGCTCGTAGAGGAAGCGCATTACGGCCTCGCGGCAGCGCAGATACTCGGCGTTCTTGACACACTCCAATCGCAGCCGCGGGCGGGGGAGCCGGACGTCGAGCACCTCACCAATGCGAGCCGCCGGGCCATTGGTCATCATCACGATGCGGTCCGATAGCAGCACGGCTTCGTCCACGTCGTGGGTGATCATGATGACCGTGTTGCCGAGCTTGGCATGGATCTTCATAACCTCGTCCTGCAAATGGGCCCGCGTCAGCGCATCGAGCGCGCCGAAAGGTTCGTCAAGCAACAGCACCTTCGGTTCCATGGCCAGCGCGCGCGCAATGCCGACGCGCTGTTTCATGCCGCCCGAAATCTCCGCCGGGCGCTTGTCCTTGGCATGGCCCATCTGCACGAGATCGAGATTGGCGAGCGTCCACTCGTGCCGCTCGTTGCGCGACTTGAGTCGACCGAAAACCTTGTCAACACCCATGCGGACGTTGTCGTAGACAGTCAGCCAGGGCAGCAACGAGTGGTTCTGGAACACGACGGCACGCTCGGGTCCCGGCGCGTTGACCTCCTTGTCTTCGAGCAGCACCGCGCCTGACGTGACCGGGGTCAAGCCAGCGATCAGGTTCAGCAAGGTGGACTTGCCACATCCCGAATGTCCGATGATCGAAACGTACTCGCCACGCGCGATGCTGAGGTTGACGTCTTTCAAGACGACCGAGGTCGTCGACCCCCGCGTGAACGCCTTGTCGACATGGTCGATGCGGAGGAAGGCCTGGCCGGGCCGGAGGTTGGCATGGGTGGTGTGGTCGTGGGGATCGAGACGCGCAATCATGATGGGGTCCTTCGAGGTGGCGGGCCGTCTTGTCAGGCTGTCGCTGTGCCGCGGGTCGCGAGTTCGCCGACGAAGGCGACCAGACGGTCGAGGATGAAGCCGACGGTGCCGATGTAGGCCAGCGCCACGACGATGTCGGAGAGGCGCGACGAGTTCCAGGCGTCCCAGATGAAAAAGCCGATCCCGACGCCGCCGGTCAACATTTCAGCGGCGACGATGGCCAGCCAGGAGAGGCCGATGCCGATGCGCAGACCCGTGAAGATATAGGGCGCGGCGGACGGGATCATGATGCGCCAGAAGAACTCGAAGTGGCTCAGCCGCAGTACCGCCGAAACGTTGCGATAGTCCTGCGGAATGTTGCGGATGCCGACGGCCGTGTTGATGATGATGGGCCAGACCGACGTTATGAAAATGACGAAGATCGCCGACGGTGCGCTGTCGCGGAAGGCGGCGAGCGAAAGCGGCAACCATGCGAGTGGCGGCACTGTGCGCAGCACCTGGAAGATCGGGTCGAGACCGCGCATGGCCCACACACTCTGGCCGACGAACGCGCCGAGTAGCACGCCGACAAGCGCCGCAATGCCGAAGCCGATGGCAACGCGCTGCAAGCTCGTCAGCACCCGCCAGCCGAGCCCGATGTCCTGCGGGCCGTTGACAAAGAACGGCTGCGTGACGAGGTCGTGGGCTTCGGCCCAGATCCGTGACGGCGCAGGCAACGCAGCCTTGGGGCCGGCGCACGCGAGTTCCCACGCCAGCAACATCAGCGCCAGCACGACCAGCGGGGGCACCACGGTCACGAACATGGAGTTCAGCCTTTTCACCAGCTGCGATTCCGTGGCCCGTTTCGGCGGCAGCGCGATGATTTCCGCGCGCGGGGTTGGGACGGCCGTGGCCGTCGGGCTCGCCTGCTGGAAGGCTTCCGGCTTCAAAAGAATTGCACTCATGGGATCGCTCCGTCGCGTTTCTGGATGCTGGGCAAGACCTGTGATCTCTCTGCGTTACGGCGCGGAAAGATGCGGGCGCTGCTCAAACGCCGGCACGTTTGATTGACAGCGACTTCAGGTATGCCGAGGGATCGGCAGGATCGAAAACCTTGCCGTCGAAGAATTTTTCGACGCCACGACTGTCGCCCGACGGAGGGTTGACGACGCCAAGCGTTTTGGCGGCTTCGAGCCACAGGTCGGAGCGATTGGTCTTATTGACCAGCGCCTTCACGTCCATGTCCGGCGCGAACTTGCCCCAGCGGATGTTCTCGGTGACGAACCAGGTATCCAAACTCTTCCAGGGATAGGACGCCGAGCCGTTTTCGCCCCAGAATTTCATCAACAGGTTGGTGCCTTTTTCAGAGCGGCCACGGCCATAGTTGATGTCGCCCTTGATGCGACCGATGATGTCGGGCACCGGCACGTTGAACCACTGGCGGCGGCCGACGATCTCGGCCATTTCGGCCTTGTTCTCCATCTTTTCGCACCACTGCTGGGCTTCCATGACAGCCATCATGATGGCCAATGCGGCCTTGGGATTGGCATCGACCCAGTCGGCGCGCATGCCGAGGACCTTCTCGGGATGCTTGAACCAGATCTCGCCGGTGGTCGCGGCCGTGAAGCCGATGTCCTGATTGACAAGCTGTTCGTTCCACGGCTCGCCGACGCAAAATGCGTCCATGGTGCCGACTTTCATGTTGGCCACCATCTGCGGTGGCGGCACGACGATGGTCGAGACGTCCTTGTCGGGATCGATGCCACCGGCGGCCAGCCAGTAGCGGACCCAGAGATCGTGCGTGCCGCCGGGAAACGTCATGGCGACCTTGACGTCCTTGCCGGCTGCCTTTTTGGCCTCGAAGGCGGCTTTCAATGCTGAGCAGTCGGTGCCGACTTTGAGATCCTTGAACTCGTTCGAGACCGATATTCCCTGGCAGTCTTCGTTGAGATTGAGCAGCGTATACATCGGCAAGGGCTGATTATTCTGCATGACCTTGCCGGTCGAATAGAGGTGCGTTTTCGGACGCAGCAGATGGCCGCCGTCGATGCCGTTGGACTTGAGACCGAGCGCCATGTTGTCGCGCATGGCACCCCACGATGCCTGCTTGGCGATGTCCATGTCGGGCACGCCGTGCTTTGAGAAGAAACCTTTTTCTTTCGCGATGACCAGCGGGGCTGCATCGGTCAGTGCGATATAACCGAGCTTGGTACCAGCGACCTCCGGCCCTGCCCCTTGCGCGAAAGCGCCACCGGGGAAGGCAGCCTTGATCGACCCAAACAGCGTTGCCGTTGCCGCCGCCGCAGATCCGCGCTGCAGCAGGCTGCGCCGGTTGATGTCCTGCGATTTGCTCTTGCTCGATATCGACATGCCGTCTCCCGAATGTGCAGTTCAACCTGAAAATGCAGTTGAGGCCTGGAGGCCTCGACAGGTCTGGGAGAACACAATTCAAAAACCGTGCCAAGTTTATTAATTAGTTAATATTATGTGTTTTCAACAATTTACCCTCAGATCTCGGAACACACGCCCAGCCCGCGTGTGCCTGAGGAACAAGCATGTCGATGGTTTATTGTGCGATGCAGCGTGATCGGCGCGTCACGCCGAGCAGCGAACGAACACGGCCCAACGGGCTCCGGTTCACGGCTGCGCTCCTCGCGGGATCGCCTCCAGCGCGGCTTGCATTTGCGTCACTGCCGGGTATCGTGCCGCCATCATTCGAGAGCCGGAGAAACCCATGTCTGTCGTCACATCTGCCCGCCACGGCGACATCGCCGTGATTTCGATCAATTCGCCGCCGGTCAATGCGCTGAGCCACGCCGTGCGCGCGGGTATTGCCGAGCAGTTGACCAAGATTAAAAGCGACGGCGGTGCCAAAGCGATCGTGCTGATCTGCGATGGGCGCACGTTCGTCGCGGGCGCCGACATCACGGAATTCGGCAAGCCACCGCAAGCGCCGGGCCTGAGCGACGTGATCGCCATGCTCGAAACAAATGCGGTGCCCGTCGTCGCGGCCATACACGGCACGGCCCTCGGTGGCGGCCTGGAGCTGGCCCTCGGCTGTCACTACCGAGTTGCATCGCCCGATGCGAAATGGGGCTTGCCGGAAGTCAAACTCGGCCTCGTGCCCGGTGCTGGCGGTACGCAGCGGCTGCCGCGCGCCATCGGCCCCGCCGAAGCGTTGAAAGTGATCGTGACCGGCGCCCACCAGCCAGCCAAGCTCGGCCATCAACTCGGACTGATCGCCGAGCTCGTCGAAGGCGATCTGAAAGCCGGCGCGATCGCGTTCGCGCAGAAAGTGGCCGCCTCGGGCAAGGCGCATCCGAGCCTGCGCGACGATACGTCGAAGCTGACGGCGACCCGCGCCGATCGTAGTGCCTTCGATGCGACGCTCACCGAGGTGCTATCGAAATCGCGCGGCCTCGAGGCACCCGTGGCCTGCGCCGAATGCGTCAAGCTCTCGATCGACACACCGCTCGACGAGGCCTTGAAAGCCGAACGCGCCACCTTCCTGCGCCTCGTCGCGGGCGACCAATCGAAGGCGCAACGGCATCTGTTCTTCGCCGAACGCGAGGCGGCGCGCGTGCCCGGCGTCGGCCCCGACGTCAAGCCGCGCAAGGTGGACCGTGTGGCCGTGCTCGGCGCCGGCACGATGGGCGGCGGCATCGCCATGTGTTTTGCCAGTGCCGGTATTCAGGTCACACTGATCGAGCAGAGCGACGACAACCTCAAGCGCGGGCTCGGCATCATCCGCAAGAATTACGAAGCCAGCGCCAAACGCCAAGGCCGCGACATCGCTGGCGTCGACAAGATCATGGCGCTGATTACGCCGAAGGTCGGTCTCGAACACGTGGCGGACGCCGACATGATCGTCGAAGCGGTGTTTGAGGAAATGGCGCTGAAGAAAACTGTATTCACCGCGCTCGACAAGTACGCCAAACCCGGCTGCGTGATCGCGTCGAACACCTCGTACCTCGACATCGACGCCATGGCGGCGGTGACGAAGCGGCCCGGCGACGTGCTCGGGATGCACTTTTTCTCGCCCGCAAACGTCATGAAGCTCTTGGAGATCGTACGCGCCAAGGCGACAGCACCGGATGCGCTGGCGACCGCCATGGCGATCGGCCGCCGCATCGGCAAAGTCCCCGTCGTCGTCGGCGTCTGCCATGGCTTCGTCGGCAACCGCATGCTGGCGCAGCGCTCCAAGCAGACCGAACTGCTGCTGCTCGAAGGCGCGCTGCCACACGAGATCGATGCCGTCGTCACCGGCTTCGGCTTCCCGATGGGACCACTGGCGATGGGCGATCTCGCCGGCCTCGACGTCGGCTTCCGCAGCCGGAAGGATCGTGGCGTCCGCGCCGAGATCGCCGACACCATCTGCGAGGCCGGACGCTTTGGCCAGAAGACGCTCAAGGGCTATTACCGCTACGAAGAAGGCCGCCGCACACCCATCCGCGATCCCGAGGTCGAAGCGATCATCGTCAACGCATCCAAAAAGCTCGGCGTGACCCGCCGCCAGATCTCGGAACAGGAAATCCTCGGCCGCATGATCTACCCGATGATCAATGAAGGTGCGCGCATTCTGGAAGAGGGCGTTGCGGCGCGCGCGAGCGACATCGACATCGTCTGGATCAACGGCTACGGCTTTCCGATGGGCAAGGGCGGACCCATGCATTACGCCGACGCCGTCGGCCTCGCCAAAATCCGCGACGATCTCGCCCACTTCGCCAAGTTGACCAACGATCCGACGCTCGAACCCGCGCCGTTGCTGGTGAAGTTGGCGGCCGAGGGCAAGGGCTTCGCATCTTACAAGCCGGGCAAGGCATAAGCATCCCATGACAACGACCCACGATGTCGTCGAAACCCGCTGGTGGTGGGTGCGTCATGCGCCCGTGCCCGATGGTGGCCGAATATACGGCCAGCGCGATCTGGACTGCGATTGCTCGGACGCCAAGGTGTTCCGGGCGGTCGCTGGCGTGCTGCCGCGCCGCGCCGTTTGGCTCACCAGCGATCTTAAACGCGCCAAACAGACCGCGGCGGCTATCCAGGCGGCCTCCGAGGGAAAGCACACGCCGTTGGAAATGACGGCGCACGTGGAGTTCAACGAGCAGCATCTCGGCGATTGGCAAGGGCGCGACCGCCTCGAATTTCGCCGCGAGCGCGGCATTACGCCGATGCACTTCTGGCTCACGCAGGGCAACGAGAAGGCACCCGGGCATGGCGGCGAGAGCTATCCCGATCTGGTCGACCGCGTCACGCCGCTGATCGGCGCACTGAACGACAAGTTCGCGGGCCAGCAGATCATCACCGTCACCCACGGCGGCACGATCAGAGCGGCGATCGGGCTGGCGCTCGGCGGGCCGCACGACATCGCGCATTCGTTCACCATCGACAACGTCTCGGTCACGGTGCTCGAACATCTACGCGATCCGAAATCGGCGGGTCCGGGCCGCTGGCGGGTGTTGACCGTCAACCACCGGCCCTGGATCACCGAGAACCACTGACGGTCCCGGTGACAGCGTCGGAGCGGTTCAAAAACCGCTCCAGACCACCGCCAGCGGTCGTTTACCAACACGCCGGAGGGTGCCCTGCCCAATGAAGCAAATCGCCGCCAAATCGCAGTTTTGTGGCGGGGATCGCATTAACTTTACTGCAGCAGATTTAGCGCTGCAATACCGGATCTTGCTGGCGCGCGACCCGCGCACTCCGCGCCAGGGTGATGAAGGCAACGCCAGAGAAAATCAGGTTGATGCCGAGCAGCAGCCCGATGACCCACAGCGCCGATGTCGGCAACTGCTTCCAGATCATGAAGGCGACGACAATTCCGAGGATGCCGCCGACCAACAACATGCCCCACCCCGGCATCGGTCTGATGCGCAGCGCCATTGTGCAGCGGAGAATCCCATCGATCAGCATCATGGCGGCGAGAAACACCGTGAGCGTGATCACACCCTTGATCGGGTCGAGCCAGAGCACGGCACCGCCGGCCAAATACAGCAGGCCCACAAGCAGTCCGAGCAGGAAGCCCTGCCACTCTCTGGCGGCGAACGCATGCACGATCTGCGCAATACCCGAGATGACCAATGCGACCGCCACCCAGACCTCGACAGCCAATCCGCCGGCGAAGGGGAATGCAATCGCGAGCAGGCCCGCAATGACCAACGCCACACCGAGAAAAATGAACCACCGACGGTGTGCGGCAATCATGCCGTCGGCATCGATAACGGTGACGTGAGCCAAGGCGACCTCCTGTGAGTACGTCGAAGCACCGACGCTAGGCGTGCCCACGCGTGAAGGCAACCGGCAGGGTAACGCCAGAAGTGATCACAAGTTCTGAACTGCAAAAGCGCTGAAACGAAAAAAGGAGAAAGACCGAAGGCCGAGCGGCGGCTTCGTATCTCTCTCCCAACCTTTGCCGGCTCAACTCAGGCACCGTCGCGTTTGGGACACGACCTTGCCGCGAGTAGCTCCGGTATAAACAGCTGATGCTGCTTACATGGCTTTTTTAACGGCCGGCTTTTTCTTGAGCGTCTTTGAAACCTTTTTGACGGGTTTCGCATCGACGCACTTGGCCATCGGAGCATCCCATTTCTGCTTGCCGACGATACAGCCCATCTTGGACATTTTGGCTGGTGCCGCCGAGGCAGACGTGAGAGCTCCTAAGCTCGATAAGGTAAAAGCAGACAGTGATAAGGCAACAAGTGCTTTACGCATGTGTTGGCCTCCATGTTTGAGTTGCTGTTGAGTGACTCGAACGCAACGGACAGACGTTGTTAACTGACGCGCTGCAAAGGTGTCACCCCATTGGCACCGAAAGTCTGCCCGCTGTGTCCCCTTTGCGCCTGAGGCAGCTCTGCGATAGACGATGAGGGCACGCGGCAGCAGCGCCGATCGCCGCTATAGGATCAGTTCCGCTATGTCATTCAATACGTTCGGCCATTTGTTTCGCATCACGACCTGGGGTGAAAGCCATGGTCCGGCGATCGGCGTCGTCGTCGACGGTTGCCCGCCCGGCTTGACGTTCAACCTCGCCCAGGACGTTCAGAGCTATCTCGACAAGCGCCGTCCCGGCCAGTCACGTCACACGACACAGCGCCGCGAGCCCGATGTGGCGAAGGTTCTCTCCGGTGTCATTGAAGGCGAGGCGGGGTGTTACACGACCACCGGCACACCGATCCAGCTGTCGATTGAGAACGTCGATCAGCGCTCCAAAGACTACGGGAACTTGACGCAGACGTTTCGGCCGGGACATGCCGATTACACCTATTGGGCGAAATATGGCGTGCGCGATCATCGCGGGGGCGGTCGCTCGTCGGCGCGGGAAACCGCCTGCCGTGTCGCTGCCGGAGCCATAGCACGGCTGGTGATTGCCCAGATGGCTCCCGGAGCCGGCATTCGCGGCGCACTCGTGCAGATGGGCGCTCGTCGCATTCCAGCCGAGCAATACGGCGGACGTTGGAGTGCTGCAACGCTGGACGCCAACGATTTCTTCTCTCCGGATGCCGAAACCGCCGCAGCCTGGGCCAGGGATCTCGACGCGATCCGCAAGGCGGGGTCGTCAATCGGAGCGGTCGTAGAAATCGTCGCTGAAGGCTTGCCGGCGGGCCTCGGCGCGCCCCTCTACGGTAAGCTCGATGCCGATCTGGCAAGCGCGATGATGAGCATCAATGCGGTGAAGGCAGTCGAGATCGGCGACGGCATGGCGGTCGCCCAACTCACGGGCGTCGAAAATGCCGACGAAATCCGCGCCGGTAACGATGGCCAACCGCTGTTCCTGTCCAATCACGCAGGTGGGGTTCTCGGCGGCATCTCGACCGGTCAGGACATCGTCTGCCGCTTCGCGGTCAAACCGACATCGTCGATCCTGACGCCGCGCCGCACCATCGACGAAGCGGGCAAGGAAACCGATATCTTCACCAAAGGCCGCCACGATCCTTGCGTCGGCATCCGCGCCGTGCCGGTGGGCGAAGCCATGATGGCGCTGGTGCTGGCGGATCATCTGTTGCGACACCGGGGACAGGTCGGCTGAGATGACAAACGCGCGGCCCGATTCGGTTTCCCACCGCCTCGCCAAGACTGCGCGATACTCATACCGCCAAGAATCAAGCGTGCCGTCGTTCGACGACACTCGACCGCTCGTCATCTACGACGGCGTCTGTGTTTTGTGTTCGCGCGCCATGCGTAACATCGCACGCCGCGACCGCAGCGGTGCTATTCAGTTCGCGAGCGCCCAATCACCTCTCGGACGCGCGCTGTTTCGCCACTACCGGCTCGATCCCGTCGCGTTCGAAACCGTGCTGCTGCTCCGCGATGGACGCGCTTTCGGTAAGATGGATATGGCGCTGGAAATGGCCCGGTTGATCGGCGGGCCGTGGCGGCTATCTGCGATCTTTCTCCCGCTGCCACGACGGTTCCGAGACATGGCTTACGATCTGGTCGCCAAGAACCGCTATCGTCTGTTTGGTCGGACCGAAACTTGCATGCTGCCGGATGCGAGTTGGCGCGCACGTGTAATCGATCACAGCGCCGAATGAGGTTTCGGCCGACTTGATCGTTTGGTCACATCAAAACGCAGGTTGGACCTGAGCGCCTGACATCAGGGGACGGCTCACGCTCGCCCCCTTAAAAGTCATGAAGTATCAGGTAGCGCTCTTGATCCATTCTTCGAGCTGGCGCTTCTGCACCAGAGTGCCCATCTTGCGGGCGATTTCCTTGCCACCCTTGAACATGATCAGGGTCGGCATCGCCTGGATGCCGTAAGTTTGCGTCGTGTTCGGATTGGCGTCGACGTCGACCTTGGTAATTTTGACTTTGCCCTTCATTTCGGTCGCGACGAGATCCAACGCCGGTGCCATGGCTTTGCACGGGGGGCACCACTCCGCATGAAAATCCACCAGCACGGGCGTTTCGTTGTCCAGAACCTCAGCTTTGAACGTTGCGTCAGACACGACTTTTGTATCGGGCGATGCCATGGAATCAGTCTCCGGTCGGGGCAATGTGGTTATCGCGCACAGTAGGTAGGCATTGGGCCAACGACCGTCAACCCTGACGCAGTCGCCAACTGTTTCAAGCAACTTATTTTGTACGCGTACGGTCGAGGTCCCACAATCGCTGCTCGGCTCCGTCGAGCAGATCAGACGGGATTTCCATCAGACGCGGACCATCTGTCCACAGGATGGCCGCAACCACGCTCGATCCGGCGAACAAGCCGGCCAGCGCAAGCCGATACGCCGCGAGTTGCAACAGATAGGCCTCGGCGACATCCTCCGGATTGCGCGGTGGTGGCCGATTGGTCTTGTAGTCGACGATCAGCACCCGATTGCCGACACGCGCCAAGCGGTCGATCTGGCCGTTCAACCGCAGCGGCGGACCTTTGCCGTTTGGACGTTCGATCTGCGCGACGATGGGCACCTCGGCCTGACTGTCGGGCCCGAACAACGGCGCGAACGTCGGATCGTTCACGACGGCCAGCGTCTCGCGCACGATCGACTGCCGTGCAGCCGGGCTCAACGCCTCGCCGCGGACAGTCATGAACCTCGCCGCTCCCTCGGCCCAGTGTGCGGCTGGCAACGCGGGCAAATGTTCAAGCAGCGCGTGTGTCAGCGTACCCCGGAGGAACCGTGTCTGGTCGCGCGTCAGCGACGGCGAAGCAATCGGCGGTTCGACCGGACCCGCGTCGGGACGGGCGACGGGTTCGCCGGTGTCGTCGGTTTCCAGCGGTGCCAGGCGCGATGGCGCGAGTGGCATCGTCAGACGCGGCTCGGATCTGGCTTTCGTCCGAGCCCACAGTGGCAACGGCTCGACCGGCAGAGTGGCGACGTCGCCGTGTGCGCCTGCCTTGGCAGCGACCGTCTGTCCGGTCTGCAGGCGAAGTCCCTCGCGGCCGTCGTCACAGACGGCGCGCTCGGCGATCGGACGCAGCGCATCTTCGACCTGCCTGTACCAACTGTCCGGCGAGGGTGCGCTGGTGCTCTCATATCCCGTGACGTAGAGCCGGTCGCGCGGCCGCGTCAGCGCCACGTAAAGCAAGCGGTTGCGCTCGTGCTGCTCGGCGCTTTTCAACGCTGCACGCGCCTGCACGACCGGCGCGATCGCCTTGGCTGTCTTGACCGGCCACAGCATCAGTTTGTCGATACCGATGGGCAGGCGCACGTCCGTCATCTTGAGGAGGCCGCCGGGCATTCCGCCCGAACGGGCCGAGCAGGTATCGGGCAAGATTACGATCGGCGCTTCGAGACCTTTGGCACCGTGCACGGTCATGATGCGCACCTCGTTGCGCCCCTGCTCCATGTCGCGTTTGATCTCGGTGCCACTGGCGCGCAGGTTGGCGAGAAACCCCATCAGCGACGCCGGTGCCGTATCGTCGTACTTCAGCGCCTGATTGAGAAATTCGTCGAGCGGGTCGGCGGCCTCGATGCCGAGACGGGCCAACATGCGCTTGCGCATCAGTCCGTTGTCACGATCGAGCAACTGCGCGAAAAATTCGTAGGGCGGTAGAAAGTCGGCTTCGGACCGCCAGCGCTTCAACAACTCGGCCGCCTCGACCAGACGCGGGTTCGTCTTCGCCTCTTCGAGCAGCGCGGTCCACAGCTGGCCTTTGCGCTGGTATGCAAGCGGCATCAGATCGTCGTCGTCGAGACCAAACAGCGGCGATTTCAAAACCGTCGCGAGCGCTAGATCGTCCTCAGGCAGCGTAAGAAAATCACCTAGGACGATCAGATCCTGCACCGCGATCTGTTCGATCAGCGTGATTCGGTCAGCACCGGCAACTGGAATGCCGCGCGTTTTCAGCGCCGCCACCATAGCCGGGGCGAATGGCCGGCGCCGCCTGACGAGAACCAGAATGTCGGACGCGCGAATGGGCCGGCCTTCCGACGCAAGAACCTCGCCGCGCTGCAGCCAACCAGCGATGCAGTCCGCGATCCGATTGGCCAGTCGCGTCACCGGCGACGCGACGGCCTGTTCGGCGTTCGGCTCCCACGTATCGGTTTCGACCGCCATTTCGGGTTTTTCCGTCGGCCAGACTTCGACGACGCCGGCATGTCCGGCGCGATGCGCGATGTGTTGGATTGCCTCGATGGCGGTCGACACGCCGGGCAAGCGCTGTCGGTCTGCGAACACTTCGTCGACGGCACGCAGCACCGGCGCGGTCGTGCGAAACGACACATTCAGCGGCACGCGTGCGAGCGGCAGTTCGACACCGGCAGCGCCGAGTTGGAACTTGTCTCCCATCGCTTTGAACATTTCGGGCGCAGCGCCCTGAAACCCGTAGATCGACTGCTTTTCATCACCCACCGCAAACAGCGTGCGCACGACGTCGCGCCCTGCCGCATCGGAGAAAAATTCGGCAGCCAACGCACTGATGACAGACCATTGCGTCGGACTGGTATCCTGTGCCTCGTCGACGAGAACATGATCGAGCCCGCCGTCGAGTTTGAACAACACCCACTGCGTTGCACTGGCATCGCCGGGCGCGGCGATCTGGCTGAGCAGGCTCGCGGCCTTGGCGATCAGATCGTCGAAATCTAACGCGGCACGGCGCGCCTTCGCGGTCTGGTACGTCGTCATGACGGCGCTGGCGAGCGTCACCAACGCGGTGGTCGCCTCGAGCGCGATCAATTTCTGCCGCTGTTCGAGCAGGCTCGGAAACGTATCGCGCGCGTTGCACAGCGTTGTCGTCAACGCAGGTTCGGCTTTGCGGATCGCCTGCGTGATAAAACCTTTGTCGGCACGCGGCTCGTCTTCCGCCGTCAGGAAAGCGCGCTTGAGTGCCAGCATGCGCGCATGGTCATTCGTGGCATTCAGTGCTGCCTTGAAGTCGTGAGCGCGTTTGATGTCGCTCTTGCCGCCGCCACCCAAAACTTCCACCGCTCGGCTCAGCGTGGCATCGGCGACGATCTGCGCGAGCGCGCTCTCGACAGTTGCCAGATCCAATATCGCGGGCAACTCGAACGCGCCTCGATAAAGGCGCTCAATGGCGTGTTCATCGTCCGGCGCGAGCTTCTGCAGGTCCGCCAACCAAGTCCGCTGGCGCAGCGCGTCTTTCAGGACATCGTCGAAGCTGTCGTCGGCGGCAAAGGTGATCGCGACGCGGAGCGCTCGCGCAAGTGGCGATGTCGGTTGTCGCATCGCAGTGACGAGGGCGCTGTCGATGGCGTCCCGCAGAAGCGCCGCCGCAGTCGGCTCATCGAGTATCGCGAAATGCGGGGGGATGCCGGCTTCGAGCGGAAAGCGTTTGAGCAGACGTTCGCAAAAGCCATGGATCGTCTGGACTTTCAGGCCACCTGGCGTTTCGATGGCGAGCGCGAACAGTTGGCGCGCGCGCATCAGTTCGCCGCTGTTCGGCGTCCGGCCCAGCACGTCCGTCAGCATGTCCGACAGCTTCTTCGGCGCAGCCGTCACCCAGGTCCCGAGCCGCTCGAACACGCGCTTGCTCATTTCGGCAGCGGCTGCCTTCGTATACGTGAGCGCCAGAATGCGCTCCGGCTTCGTGCCGGCCAGCAGCAGGCGCAACACCCGAGTCGTCAGGACGTAGGTTTTGCCGGTGCCCGCATTGGCGCTGACCCAGGCCGACGTGCCGGGGTCGGAGGCCAAATGCTGTGACGCGCGCGTGCGCCGGAGCGCGGTTTCGAGTGCGACCACTTCGGGCGATGACGCTGACGTGAGCATGCTCAACCCTCCTCGCCGGCATCGTCGACGGCCGACCACTCCGCCACCCGCGCCAAATGCGCGTAGTCGTCGAACGCATAGCTGTGCGCGAACGCGGCGCGGCGCACCGCCCGATAAGGCGTCGCCGGATCGTCGAATTTCGCAATCAGCTTTTCGAGGCCACGCCGCGTCTGATCCGCCAGTCCTGCCGCGTCGTCTGTCTTGACGATGCGATACTCGCCGGGTGGTTCACCGCCGGAGACGCGCACGTAGGCCAAGCCCTGGATCGATTTGCCGGCAATACCGGTAAATCCACCAGCAAGCGCGATCGCGGCTTCCAGCGGCAACTGCGGCGACGCACCAGACGTCACGCGTTTGTCCGGCGGCGCACGACCCGTTTTGTAATCGGTGATGACGAGCGCCTGCGCGCCGACATCCATGCGATCGGCGCGCGCCTTGAGCACGAACGGTTCCGTCAGGCCCGGCACGACCGTGCTGCCCTCGACTTCGGCGATCGTCGTCAAACTGCCCTCGCGACGGCCATGTTCGGTTTCGGCAAACCACTGCGCAAAGCGCTCGAAACGCGGCAACCAGAAAGCGGCGACACGCGGGTGGGCCGCGTAGGTCTGCATCGCCGCACGGGCTTCATCGAGCAGGTGAGCGGCGATATCGGCGGGAAGCTCGCGCGGATAGCGCGCCGCAAAACGATGCAGCGCGTCGTGGATGATCTGACCTTTTAGGGCTGCACCCGGCTCACCACCGATAACATCGAGCTTTTCGAGTTTCAGCACGTGCTGCGCATAGATGGCATAGGGGTTCGCCAACCAGCGCTCGATGGCTGTCACTGGCAACTGCCGCGGACGCCATGCATAGGCGGGTTTCGGTGCCGGTGCCGCAAGCGCAGGCGCTTTCTGCACATCGTCGCGCGCGCGGGCCCAGGACTGCCACGGTTCGTCGCTCGCCAGCATTTCGCGGGCAGATTTGTGCGTGCGCGGTTGGGCTCCGTCCAGTAGAGCCGACAGCCGCATCAGCCAGCGCGAGGGGACGGTCGGCACGCCGTCCATCTTCGCCGAGCGTGTGAGATAGACCCGTTCCGCGCCGAGAAACGACGTGAAGTCGTGTGCGGCCTGGCCGATCTTTTCTTCCGGCGACGGCAATCCCAACTGCGACCGCATCGGGCGATTGAGCCACGCACCGGGATCTGCCGACGCCGGCCAGACCCCATCGTTGAGAGAGCCGAGAACTATGACATCAGGTTGCTGCAGACGCGCCTCGAAGGGTCCCCAGATCGAAATGCGCGGATGCGCCGGCACACGCGGCCGCACGTTGATACTCGATGTCAGGCCGCGATAGAGATCGGGATAATCCTCGGCCGCAATGGACGGCGCGCGGATGCTCTCGTCGAGCACCTCGGCAAAGAACTGGTGCGCCGACAAACCGGCATCTCCCTGCCACAGCGGCGAAGGCATCGGCTCGACGGCCGGCTCGGTTGCCTGGGCCGTTTCATCAGTCAAACTGAGGGTTTCCGCGACATCGGCGTGGGCCTTGGCCCAGACCTTGAGAGACTGCTCACCCGCCACATTCGACGCCGCGAGCAATGGTGCGAACGCCGCCTGCAACTGGATCACGAGCGCGCGAACACCGGCGCGGTCCTCGTCGCGCAGACGTCGGGTGGCGCGCTGGCGACGTCGCCCCTCGCCCAAGTCCTGCTCGGCGACATCGAGCGCTGCAAGAACACCTTCGAGACCGCGACCTAGATACGGCACACGAAACGCGATCAGCTCGAGCGCGCGCGCCGCCCGGCGAACGACCGGCACCGGCAGACCCAGACGCAGTAACGGATGCTTGAGCAGTGCGATCAACGGCACAGGGGCGAAGTCGTCGGCCCAGGCATCTATGACCAGATTGAGGTAGGCCCCCGGCGGTGTCTTGGCCAGCGGACGACCGGCACTGTCGTCCACCGCGACGCCCATCGTTTCCAGCCGATTGACGACGCGGCGCGCGAGCAAGCGATCGGGCGATACAAGCGCGGCCGTCGCGCCTGGCATCTCGACTGCGCGGCGCAAAATCAGTGCAACAACTTCCGCTTCTTCGTCGGCGGTGGATGTCTCCAGCAGCTGCACGCCGTCACAGGCGGAAGTTATCTCTGCCTCGGGTGTTTCGCTGACGTAGCGCTGCCAGAGTTCCAGCGTCGGTGCCGGACGCATCGCTTCGCTGACCAGGCGTTGGCGCGCCCGAAGCCGCGTGCCGATCTCACGACCCGGCAACGTGACGACGTCGCGCAACGACATCTCGAAGGCGCGCAACAACTTCGCCAACCCGAATTGCGGATGCTCGGGATGACCTGCCGGAATCAAATCCGCACTTGAACTATCGAGACTTTGATCGAGAGCGGGCAGCACGATCGCGCCTTGCGGCAAGCCCGCTACGGCACGCATCATCGCGATGGTCGCCGGGATGCTGCCGGTGACGCCGGCGATAATTACCGGCCCCTTCGGCGGCATCTTGATCAGACGCGCCACTTCCGCTCGAATGACGAGGTTGCGCCGGTGCGCAGGATTGATCTTGCCGTACGCGGTCAGATGCGCCGGCCAAAGTTGAACGACGATGCGCAGAAAATCGAGGGTCTGCGCCCAGTGCGCGGCAAACTCCTCGGGCACGAGTGCGTCCAGTCCGTCGAGGCTGACGCCTTCGGTCTCGACCATGTCCATGAGTTGTGCGAGCTCGGCCGCGAGATTGGCTGCCTGCGCGGGCGTCGAAGCCCCGGCCGTGGCGAACGGTTCAATATCGCCGCCGGATCGCAGTGCGCGTGACCACTTGAGCACAAGCTCAGTCAGCACCAACAGGCGCTCGATCTCACTGACAGCAGGCGGAATATCGGTTGTGTCTGCAAACGTTCCGCCGTTCGCCCCTTCACTCAGAAGTGCCAGATCTTCCTGGCCTTCGGAGATGGGCCGAATACGCGGCAGCAGCATCGTCGCGCCGCCGGAGGCTGCAAGAAACGCGTCTCCCAGAGCACGCGCCGCCCGCCGTGTCGGCAACAGCAACGTCATGTGCGACAGCTCGATCGGGTCTGGACGCGCGCCGCCGAGTCGCGGCAAATTTCCGGCGAGGATCGCTTCCGCGAGGCTCGGCAGGAACGCACGGCCGACCGGAACCGTGAAAATTGCGGGCTTCGTCATCATGAGGACAAACCGCCGGTCGCCAATACGTTTTCTGCGGCAGCAAGGGCATCGGGCGCACCGACATGCATCCACAGCCCTTCCATCCGCAAACCGCAGGCGCGGCCCGTGAGCATCGCATGGTTCCAGACCAGATTGTTCGAGAACGGACCATCGGGCGTCATAGCGAACGCGCGTGGATGCACGATTTGCACGCCGGTGAAGACGAAGGGCACCACCTCGTGCTCGCGGCGGCGACGCACCCTGCCGTCTCCGTCGAGCGAGAAATCGCCGCGACCGTCATAGCCGATGGCCGCCGCACCCAGCGCGAGCATCAGCAGGCAATCCATCCGCGCCGGGTCCCACGCCGCGATCAGCCGCGCAAGATTCGATGTGTGGGTTTCGAGCCAGACAGAATCGGAGTTGTGGACGATGAAGCCGTTCGGACCGAGCAAAGGCAACGCTTTCTTGACGCCGCCGCCGGTGTCGAGCAAGTGCTGCCGCTCGTCCGAGATCGTGATGACGGGCTGAGTTCGTTCAGCCAAATGCTCGACGATCTGGTCGGCACGATGATGCACATTGACGATCGCACTGGCGATCCCGGCAGCGGCGAGCCGATCGAGCACATGATCGATCAGCGGCTTGCGCGCCAGTGCCACCAATGGTTTCGGCCTGTCTTGCGCCGCCGGCCGCATGCGCGTACCGAGCCCTGCCGCGAGTACCATAGCGGTGTTGATCTGGGTCATGAGTTGTCGTAGCCCCCGACGGTGCCCACGTCACGTGGCGACGCACCCTTGCGCACAACTTATGCAGCAAAAGCGGGCAAAACCGCGTCAGCGCGCGCCGTTTTCGCGATCCCGAAGCAACGTCACGACCGCGGCCGCCGCGCGACCGCGCCCGCCGATCTCGATCGACCGCGCGTCAGCGGACGCAACCTCGGTCAACGCCACTTCGACGTGGCCGGCCGGTAACAGCGACGCGGCGCGTTCGGGCCACTCCACGAGGGAAATAGCGGTTGCCAGTGTTTCATCGAAGCCGAGTTCATCGAGTTCCGAGGCGGCGTGAAGGCGATAAAGATCGAAGTGCACGATCGTGCCACGCTGCCCTGTGTAATCCTGCCGCAACGCGAAAGTCGGGCTCGGAACGTCGTGGTCGGGATCATCGAGGAACGCTCTTATCAACGCACGTGCAAACGTCGACTTTCCCGCACCAAGATCGCCGCGCAACGTCACGCAATCGCCGGGCAACAGCACTGCGGCGACATCGGCCGCGAACGCCTGCAGCTCCGCTTCGGAAAGTACAGACTGGACGCCCCGATCTGCCATACTTTGAGCCCTGTCTCGGTCCGCGCTCAGGCCGCCGGCGACAGCTTTGGCCGCGCCGACGATATGATCTGCTGCCGCCCATGCCCGTTTTCCGGCAGTTGCACAACCACGCTGGTGCCACGCCCAGGCTCGCTCTCGAGCGACATCGCGCCGCCGTGCAACTCCACCAGACTTTTTACAATGGCGAGGCCAAGTCCCGCACCGCGATGTTTGCCGCCCTGGCTATTCGTTTCGAAGCGTTCGAGAACACGGGCCTGCTTATCCTTGGGTATGCCGACACCCTGATCTTCGACCGCGAACAGACGCATCCCGCGATCGCGCCAGCTGTGAATGCGCACGATCGCGCCGGGGTTCGAAAAACCGATCGCATTCGAGATCAGATTGTAGAGCACCTGGCGAATGCGGGCTTCGTCCGCCACCAGCATCGCATCGTCGTCCTCGACACGAATATCCAACGTCAATTTTGCGCGCTGCGCACGGTCCCGTACCCCCAGCACCGCCACGTCGATGAGATGGCGCACTTTGACCGGGGCGACCTTCAGTTCCAATCCGCCGGCATCGATGGTGGCTAGATCGAGAATGTCGTCGATGATCGCCAGCAGCGTTTTCGACGATGCCGAGAGATCGCCGAGATATTCTTTCTGCTTCTCGTTGAGCGGGCCGGTGTTGGGGCGCGCGAGCAGATCGCCGAAGCCGATGATGTTTGTCAGCGGCGACCGCAGTTCGTACGACACATGTCCGATGAACTGGCTCTTCAGTCGGTCAGCCGCGATCAGCGCGTCGTTACGTTCGATCAGCGCCTGCTGCGCACGCTTGGCATCGGTGACGTCGGCAAAGGTTATCAACGTGGCACCATCGGGTAGCGGCGCGGTGACATAGTCGACGACGGTACCGTCAGGACGCTCGAATTGGCCGTCAATTGATTGACGCCGATCGGAAATGCCGGTCACCGCGCGGCTCATGCGCGTCCAGACATCGGCGTCGTCGAACAACCCGCGGCATTGCAGAATGACCGCGTCGATGTGCGGCCCTTCTTTCAAGGTCGCGCGTGAAAGCCGCCAGATATTGACGAAAGCGGCGTTGAACAGCGACAGCCGACCATCCGGCGAAAACACCGCGACGGCTTCCTTGAGGCTATCGAGCGTCTCGCTTTGCACCTCGATCAGGCTTTTGAAGCGGCTCTCGAGCGCCAGACGCTCAGTCACGTCGTCGAAAAGATATGTCACGCCGCCGTCGGGGCGCTGCTCGGAAATGAGATGAATTGTGCGGCCATCAAGCAGATGCCACCAATTCTCATAGCCCTCCGCTGTGCGCGCACTGGCCAGCACGCCCGCGCGCCATTCGCGATAGTTGACGACCTGCGGAATGCGCGAAAGTTCGCGTAACCGGTCGAGCGTCTCACCGTCGGATGGACGCCCCTCCAGCCAATCGGCGTCGAGCGACCACAAACGCCTGAACGCTTCGTTGAAGAAGATCAGCCGCTGATCGGGTCCGAACATCGCAACGCCGGTCGCGACCCGATGCAGGGTGCGATCGTAGGCGGCGATCTGGCGTTCGTGACTATCCTTCACCGCAGCGATGGCGGCCACGTCGATCGCCGCTCCGACGATCGTATCTTCGAGCGGCAGCAGCACTACGTCGTGCGCTTTGCGATCGCCACCGATGATGATGGGCAGCCGCTCGCGGAACTCTTTTCCGGTCGCCAGTTGCGCACTGGCGCGAGCAAGTTCCCGGCCTTCGAGCAACTCGAGTTGCCCGTCGCGCACTTCGCGCAAGCTCGCGGCATCCACCGCTTTGACATAGGCACTGTTGACCCAATCGAGCCGACCGGATCCGTCGCGCATCCACACCGGAATGCTCAAGGCATCGAGCAAGGACCGGCTCGCACGGATCTCGCGCTTCAGGTCGCGATGCTGGTCGATGATGCGGGCGAGGTCGCGGCGATAGCCGACCACGTCACGCAAACGAAGGACGGCACGCCCGCCCGCCGCGCGGCCATCCGCCTCGAGATGGGCGCCCGACCGCGTGCGCACCAGCAGATTGAATGAGCGTCCGTCCGCAAACAGCGCATCCAGACTGGCCTTCAACTCTTCCGCCGATGTCGGCTCAAGCCACTGGCCGAAGCGCTCGATATCGGCCGGCTCGAAAGGAACGCCCGGCACAGCCTGCAGGGAGTGATTGATGACGCGTGCGCGTTGACCCTGCTCCCAGAATACCAGGACTTGCGCCTCGGCGTTGATGATCGCCTCAGTCGCCAGCAGCGTCTTGCGCAACTCGGTGACGTCGACTGCGCCGCGCAAAGGCACCGTGCCTGCGTCAAAGCGCGGCCGCAGCAACAGCGCGAGCCCGATCGTCGCCAACGCGATCGCCAGCCCGACCAGCAACACCAGCCGGGTCTGCTCACCCGTCAGGTTGATCTGGGACTGATCGGACAAAACGACCAGTAGCGTGCATACGATCGCGAAACTGGCGAGCACCAGCATCGCAAGCTCGCCACGTGCATGGCCGATTGTGGACCTGAGTTCGGGCAATACGGCACTCGGGCCTGAGAGCCCGATCCATTGTCAAACGCGCACGCGCCTTGCTGTCTATGTTAACCGATTGGAAACGACTAATCCGCACGAATGCGAATCGCTTGGCATAACAATGCTGCGGTTTCCGGCGCGTGGCCAGCATCGCCGACGCCCTGCGCCCACATTTCCCGTTAAAGCGACTTGGGGACGACAGAACGCCCCCGACAGGAAAAAACCGGCGCGAACACGTCGCACCGGCTTCGATTGGGACCCGAATATATCCTGCGAAGGCTTCTCAGTAGCGATACTGGTCCGCCTTGTAAGGACCGTCCGACTTCACGCCGATGTAATCAGCCTGCGCCGGTGTCAGCTTGGTCAGCTTGACGCCGATTTTTGCGAGATGCAGCCGCGCAACCTTCTCGTCCAGATGCTTCGGCAGTGTGTACACCTTCGTCTTGTAGGTGCCGCTGTCCTTCTTCGTCCAAAGTTCGATCTGCGCCAAGGTCTGGTTGGTGAACGACGCGCTCATGACGAACGAGGGATGACCCATGGCGTTGCCGAGGTTGACAAGGCGGCCCTGCGACAGCAGCAGGATACGCTTGCCGTCGGCGAACTCGATCTCGTCGACCTGATCCTTGACGTTGTGCCATTTGTTGTTCTTGAGGCCGGCGACATCGATCTCGTTGTCGAAATGCCCGATGTTGCAGACGATGGCGCGATCCTTCATGCCGCGCATGTGGTCGGCGGTGATCACGTCCTTGTTGCCTGTAGCAGTCACGAAGATGTCGGCGCGCTTGACGGCATCTTCCATCGTGGTGACTTCATAGCCTTCCATCGCCGCCTGCAACGCGCAGATCGGATCGACTTCGGAAACCATCACGCGGCAACCGGCCTGGCGCAGGGATGCGGCCGAACCTTTGCCGACGTCGCCGAAGCCCGCGACCATGGCGACCTTGCCCGACATCATCACGTCGGTGCCGCGGCGGATACCGTCGACCAGGCTTTCGCGGCAACCATAGAGATTGTCGAACTTCGACTTGGTAACGGAATCGTTGACGTTGATGGCCGGGAACAGCAGCTTGCCTTCCTTCTCCATATTATAGAGGCGGTGCACACCGGTGGTGGTCTCTTCGGACACGCCACGGATGGATTTGGCCAACTCGGCGAACCAACCCTTGGGCTTTTCCTTGAGCGTCTTCTTGAGCAGTTTGAAGAAAATGATTTCCTCATCAGAACTCGGCTGGTCGAGGAACGCCACATCGCCTTTCTCGGCGCGCAACCCGAGATGCACGAACATCGTGGCGTCGCCACCGTCGTCGAGGATCATGTTGGGCATGCCGCCGCCGTGCCAGTCGAACAGGCGCGCGGTGTAGTCCCAGTATTCCTCGAGGGTTTCGCCCTTGACTGCGAATACCGGGATTCCAGCGGCTGCGATGGCGGCGGCGGCATGGTCCTGCGTCGAGTAGATGTTGCACGAGACCCAGCGGATATCGGCACCGAGCGCCGCAAGCGTCTCGATCAGCACTGCGGTCTGGATAGTCATGTGCAGCGAGCCGGCGATACGCGCGCCCTTGAGCGGCTTGGATGCGCCGTACTCGGCACGTGTCGCCATCAGGCCGGGCATTTCGGTTTCGGCGATGGCCAATTCCTTACGGCCGAAAGCGGCGAGCGCGATGTCTTTGACGATGTAATCTTTGTTGGCGGTCATGCAAGGCAACTTTCGATAGGGTGAGTACGGATTTCAAATCCCGCGTAGATTGCGATTGCGCAAACGGACAACGAACAACCTTGCAATAATTTTTCGCGAAGATGTCCACAAAGGCGGCGCAGCCGATCCGGCGAAGTTCGAGCGAGCCTATAGCTGATGACGCAACCGAAGGCAATGAGGACATAAAGATTTCTTTATGTCCTTTCTGGACGCGAAATTTTAAATGCAAAAACAATGCGCTAGACGCGAGGCATTGCCGACGCCGCTCGCGGCCGGAGCAGGCGTCGGCCTGGATAAATTACCGACCAAGTAAAATGTTTATTTTGGAGCAGCTTATAATTATTTTTTAAACACATAAATCAGAACTGATTACGCATAAAATCCGATCTATTTATTTTATCAGACTGCAACTCGCTTCAATTAGTTTGACCATTGCAGTAATTGATGCAGGAGGCATCCCTCGTGACCCGCGTAACAAAACCATCGACCAAGATGGTGACGCCGACTTCGGCGCCACTCTCTATTGTCACTAAGGCAGTGCCGGCGGGCATTGCCTCTCGTTCCTCGTTTCTCGCACGCTTCAGCTCTGACAAGCGCGGCTCGACCGCCATCATCTTCGGATTGATGGTTGCGCCGATCATGATGATGACCGGTATGGCTGTGGACTACAGCCGGATGATCACCGTCAAGGCCCGCATGCAAACTGCGCTCGACGCCGCCGCGTTGGCGGGTGCCCGTGCCGCCCAGACGACGAGCACGAACGTGGCAACGGTCGCGCAGACTGCCGCTTCGAATTATTTCAGCGCCGTTGCGATGCCGTTCGTGGCATCGAAGACGCTGTCGGCGGTCACCACCGATTCATCGCAGACACTTTTCACTTGGACAGCGACATCTTGGGTCAAGACCCCGTTCATGAGCATTGCCGGCTTCGTCAAGCCGCAGGCTGCCGATTCGAGCGCACCCGCCGGTTGCACTGGCAGCTACTGGGTCTGCCAGAAGGTCGTGACCAAGGCATCGACGACCATCACGGCCGGCGGTAACAATACCGGCTATTCGATCGAAACATCCTTCATGCTCGACATCACCGGTTCGATGGCTGGCCAGAAGATCCTCGATCTGCAGTCCGCTGCCAGCGACGCCATCGACATTCTGATCTGGGCCGACCAGAGCAAACAGACGTCGAAGGTCGCCATCGTGCCATTCGCGCAGGATGTTCAGTTGCCGACAGCTGCAGCCTTTCTGGCGGCTACCGGTTCCGCGGTTCCCACGCAGGTAACGTCGGGTTCTGCCTATGGGTACCCGTTCATCAAATATCCGGGCAAATACTGCGTTGCCGAGCGTTTGGGTGTGAACAAGTACACGGATGCTGCCCCGAGTGCCGCGAACGGCTACGTCATGCAGGAGTTCTTGTGGTCCGGTTGGGGCACCGAG
>JANYHG010000213.1 GCA_025359165.1 Hyphomicrobiaceae bacterium | reverse complement strand
CGAAGCGCTTCTTCATGCTGCTTCACCTTTTTCTAACCCGCCACTATCGCGAGGTGCACATCGTCTTCATCCGCCACACTTCGACTGCGGCGACCGTGGACGAAGAAACCTTTTTCCGAGGTACCGAAACCGGCGGAACTGTCATCTCGTCCGCGCTCGAAGAGATGATGCGCGTGGTGCGGCAATCTTATTCGCCGGCAGACTGGAACATCTACGCGGCCCAAGCCTCCGATGGCGACAACTTCCACGACGACATGCCCCGCTGCATGGAGTTGCTGACCAAGGAAATACTGCCCGTCTGTCAGTACTTCGCCTACATCGAAACCGCCCACGGCGAGCGCTACTCCGACACGATGGAAACGCAGGTCTGGTCGGGTTACTCCGAACTCGAGGATCAACCCAATCGTAACTTTGCCATGCGACGCGTGACATCTCCTGAGGAGATTTTTCCCGTCTTCCGCGATTTGTTCTCCGCCAACGGCATCGCTGCCTGAGCCAGCCGCCGCGTGAACCACAGAGGCGTTACCCTGATGACCTCCACAGCCAGCACGCCCGTCGCCGCCGCAGCCGCCTCCGCGCCAGATCCCTCGCCCAAGCTGCCGCGTCGCACCGCGCCGCTCGATCCACTGTTCGACGGTGCCGAGTGGGACTTTCCGCTGATCAACAAAGTCTATGATGCCATGGGCGAGATCGCGCTCGGCGAGATGGGCTTGGATATCTATCCCAACCAGATCGAGGTCATTACTGCGGAGCAGATGCTCGACGCCTATTCCTCGATCGGCATGCCACTGATGTACCGCCACTGGTCGTTCGGTAAACGTTTCGCCTACGACGAGTCCGCCTACCGAAAAGGCCATCGCAGCCTGGCTTTCGAGATCGTCATCAATTCCAATCCATGCATCAACTACATCATGGAAGAGAATACGATGACGATGCAGGCGCTCGTTATCGCGCACGCAGCTTACGGCCATAATCATTTTTTCAAGAACAACAACCAGTTCACGCAACACACCCAAGCCGACCAGATTATCGACTATCTCGCCTTCGCAAAAACCTACGTCGCCGACTGTGAAGATCGCTTTGGACAAGAGGCGGTCGAACTTACGCTCGACGCAGCCCACGCCCTGATGAATCAGGGTGTCAGTCGTAATCTCAAGATTCGCGCCCGCGATCCTGGCAAGCGCGAGATGCAACGCGAAATGGCGCGCCGCGAATATGAAGAACAGACCTACGACGTGCTGAGCCGTACGCTGCCGCCGATCAACCGAGGCGAGCCGATACCGCCCTCTGCGCTCACGCAGCTGGGTTCGTCGGCGACCGAACAAAGACGTCTCAGTTTGCCAGAAGAAAACATTCTGTATTTTCTGGAAAAGAATGCACCGAAGCTGGCCGACTGGCAGCGCGAGTTGCTCCGTATCGTACGGAGTCTGTCGCAGTATTTCTATCCGCAACGCCAAACCAAGTTGATGAACGAGGGCTGCGCCACATTCGTCCATTACGAAATCATGAACCGACTGTATGAACGCGGCCGACTGACCGACGGTACCATGCTGGAATTCCTGCATTCCCACTCGTCTGTCATCTTTCAACCCTCGTTCAACGACCGCCGATATTCCGGTATGAACCCGTACGCTCTGGGGTTCGCCATGATGCGTGACATCAAACGTATCTGCGAAGAGCCCACCGCCGAGGATCGCGCCTGGTTCCCGGACTTCGCCGGCAACAACGATCCGTTCGGCACGTTGCGCGATGCCTGGGCAAACTATCGCGACGAAAGCTTCGTGCATCAGTTCCTCTCGCCGAAGGTGATGCGCGACTTTCATCTGTTCGCGCTGCGCGACGAGGCCAAGGACCCCGCCGTCCGCATCACCGCCATTCACGACGAGCAAGGTTATCGTGATGTGCGGCGCCGTCTGGCGCGCTCTTATGACGTGGCGACGCAAGATCCAGACTTACAGGTGACCGACGCGGATCTCTCCGGCAGCCGGCGTCTCGTCGTAACGCATACCGTGCGCAACGGCATCGTTTTGGACAAGGGCGAGTGCGAGCGCACCATGCAACATCTGGCACGGCTCTGGGGTTACCGGGTGCGTTTGATCGAAGTCGACACAGAGTCCGGTCGGGTCCTCAAAGAGCACGAAGTCTTGCCGATGCCGTGAGAGCCGTCTTCTGTGCGAGCAAAGGCAGTTCAAAAAGTTGATGGGGTTCGACTGGATCGAACCCCATCAACACGCCGCATAACATTAGCATCAAAATAGTTTTGGTTCTCAAATTCAGCGCGTCTCTGAATGTCTCCATTCTAGATGCGCCAGTAAACTTATTGTGACACGTATTTTGCTGGAAATGCATCATCCAAACCGATGAGTGCGTCATGAAAATTTCTGTCGTTAACACGTAGTTCCGCCAATAGATCAGGCGTGCGCGCGCGCCAATTTCGCCAACGCAACCGCAGGATCGATGCGGCCGTCATACAAAGCCCGCCCGGAAATTGCACCTTCGAGAACCCTGCATTCAGGGGCTGCCAGCGCATCGATATCAGCCATCGACGCGAGCCCACCGGATGCGATAACCGGAATCGATGTCGCGTTCGCAAGAGCCATTGTCGACGGTAAATTGAGCCCCGCAAGAATTCCATCGCGATCGATATCCGTGTAGATGATCGCCGCTACTCCGGCGTCTTCGAACCGACGCGCAAGATCGATCACGGTCAACTCGCTTGTCTCGGCCCACCCCTCGGTTGCGACCATTCCGGCCTTGGCATCGATCCCGACCACGACGCGTCCCGGGTACAGTCGGCACGCCTGCCGCACCAGTTCGGGATCGCGCACTGCCACCGTCCCAAGAATGACGCGCCGGACCCCCTTGCCGAGCCACATCTCGATGGTCGCCAAATCCCGAATGCCGCCGCCCAACTGACACGGCATCTCGACCGCCGCCAATATGGCATCCACAGCCGACGCATTCACTGGTCGCCCCGCAAACGCGCCGTTGAGATCGACGATGTGCAGGTAGCGGAAACCTTGCTGCTCGAACGATTTGGCCTGCGCCGCCGGGTTGTCATTGAAAATGGTTGCGGCCGCCATGTCGCCGAGCTTCAGACGCACGCACGCGCCGTCTTTGAGGTCGATAGCCGGGAACAAGATCACGCGAAGTCTCTCGATTCGAACGGGTTGTAGAAGGCCGGGCCAAACGTTCAGACACTTGTTCGTGTTGCGGTTCGCCCAAGATCAGACTGTAGCTTGGCGAGCGCATGCCCTTGGTTTGCTGCATTCTCGCTGTAGGTGTTCCTACACGAATTTTTGGTACAAAAGAGCCAATTCAAATCCAGGGTCAAGCACGCGTGACCGACGAGCGCCAAACGAAACGCTCCGGCGAGACCATCAGAGCGGTCGTACGCCCGCTGACCGAAGCCGATGCCATCGACATCTGGATCGCGCGTTGGCTGCGAGTCCGGCAAAAAGACCTGCTCGATCGCTATCGTTGCGACAGCCGCCGGCTTTATGAGATCTGGTGGGGCGAGCGTTTTCCTTCGAGCCGACGCAAGGCCGCCGAACGCTTTCGGACACTCCATCCCAGCCAGAGTGATCGGACCGATTTCGGCTATCGCCGCATACCCCGCGCCAGCGGCCATCCGGATCAAAATGACCTGTTCGATTGAAGTTTTGCACAGGCTCTAGGAGGTTTGGAACATTGCGAGAACTTCGGTTGACGCATGTCGATTGCACTGGCATGTTCTTTATATGTTCAGGGAGAGTCGAATGACCATCAAGTCGATCGCCTACGATATCGCCAACCCGGATACGGCGGCTGCCGTCACGACGGCCTTGAAAACGCTGGCAACGCGTTGGGCTCGCCCGCTGGCCGCAGTTTGGTATGTCGACACCGCGCTGTCGGCAGAGGCGGTCTCAGCCCGTCTGGAGCCGCTGCTGGGGACCGACGATGGTTTGATCGTGCAGGGAGTCGACGGCGAAGCGGCGTTATCCAACACCGTCGTGCGCTGGATGCGGGCCTCGCCCACCGGGGCCACCGCCCCAGCGAATTTAAGCGAGTGTCAGGTCATACAATGGCGTGGTACGCGAAATAAAATCCCGGAGGCTGCTTAATCTTTGCAGCTCGATCGGCTAAAACGTTGAAATTGCGCGCCTGACCCTCTCGGGATGCGCTTTACCCAGTGCGTCGCGAGGCAGTTGCGTGCACTGGCATGATGGCAGAAGGATTTGCCCAGATCCGGCTGCTCGCTGCCAAAACCCGATGGCTGGCACGCCCTCTCGCCAGCACGCGGGCCAAGATGAGCGACGCACCGTGCGTAGCCGGTAGACCCTGGCTTTTTGCCAGATCCCCGCAGGAGCACCGGCATCGGTGCGTCGCTCAAATTCTCAGCCCGCAGCCCTGATGTTCGTCGATGTCAGCAGGTTCAACGCCGACTTCACGGTGCCCAGCGCAAAAAATTCGCGATCAGCCGGAGGCCGAGCTGTTGGCTCTTCTCTGGATGGAATTGTGTGCCGACAATGTTGTCGCGACCGACCATGGCTGTGACTGCCCCACCATGATCGGTTTCCGCGATCACCGTCGCCCGATCAGTCGCGCGCAGATGAAACGAGTGCACGAAGTATGCGTGCAAACCCTTTTCGCCCAACTCGATGCCATTCAACAGCGCATGATTTCGCGTCAACGTCAGCGTGTTCCAGCCCATGTGCGGAATTTTCAGCGCTTTGTCGGCGGGCTCGATGGCGACGACATCGCCCGGGATCCAGCCTAACCCTTGCGTGGTCGCGAACTCCAGCCCACGGCTCGCGAGCAACTGCATGCCGACGCAAATTCCGAGGAACGGTCGACCGCGGCGATGAACTGCTTCTTCGAGCGTCGCGCGCATACACTCGACAGCCGTCAGCCCGCGCATGCAATCTGCAAATGCGCCCACTCCCGGCAACACGATGCGGTCGGCGGCTGCGACCAACTTGGGGTCTGCCGTTACGGTGATCTGCGCATTGATGCCACCGTCCCGCGCCGCGCGCTCGAACGCCTTTGCGGCAGAATGCAGATTTCCTGATCCGTAATCGATGATGGCGACGGTCTGCATAGCGGGCGATCCTCAGCGTGACGGGATGACCATGGCGTATATCAGACACGTAGCCGCAAAGCCTACCGCCGGTCGCGATCCGTCTCAGAATCCGGTGAAATTGGAGGCCACGCCCGGAATTGAACCGGGGTACGCGGATTTGCAGTCCGCTACGTCACCACTCCGCCACGTGGCCTACCAGTCCGCGCCAGGGTGAGCGGCGCGACATCGTTCCAGCAAGTCACTCTGCCAGTACTCGCGGTGTGATAACACGTCTCGTTCGCGCAGTGCAACACGCTCCTGCGCAGATTTCCGCCGCCTAAATCGGTGATTATTATTTCAGCGTGACGCTCGGCTTGTCGCGCGAAACATCATACTGCGACTGTCCTTTATCGCTCACCACGGTCACCGACAGCTTCTGTGCACCGGCGAACAGTTTGAAATACGCAAACGTCAGAGACGTGATTTTATCTGGTGACTTGCACGTCAGCACGTAGTCGACGTCGAAGTCGGCGTGCTGGGTCGCGTCTTTTTTGAGTTCCGTATTCGGCGTCGCGCCGACGGCTTCTGCCGCGTTGAACGTCACGTTGGAATTTGCGACCGTGCAGCCAGCCGCCGCCGGGATTTCGATCAACTTCAGCGGTTGCGCAAGCAGATCTTTGGCTTTGGCCAGTGCCTCCGTCTGCGCGGGTGAGTTCGGCTGATGTTCGAACCCGAGCACATCGTTGGCGGGGGCGCTCAGGTCCATCGAGACTTTTTCGCCCTCGATCGCAACATTGAGTGTACCCGCACCGTGCTCGTGCGGCCCGACTTCGCGCCGCTCCTGCTGCGCATGCGTCGGTGCCGACGCTATCACCAAACAAAGTGCGAACATGCAAACTGATCGACGCATGACTTTGTCCTCACGATACCTGTAGAGATCCGCCAACTGTAACAATGTTACACTAACAGCTGTTTCAGCCGTGACCAGCGCAAAAATAATGGCCGGCATCGCTTCAACGACACCGGCCGACATTCATAAAACATGTGGTGCGACGTATTTTAGGCAGCCTTCTTGTCCACAAGCTTGCGGTTGATCAGCACTTCGGCGATCTGGATCGCATTGAGCGCCGCACCCTTACGAAGATTGTCGGCGACGACCCAGATGTTGAGGCCGTTTTCGACCGTTCCATCCTCGCGGATGCGGCTAATGTAGGTCGGATCTTCGCCGGCAGCTTCTTTCGGCGTCATGTAGCCGCCGTCTTCGCGGCGGTCATAAACCATGCAGCCGGGTGCCTTGCGCAGCAACTCCATTGCTTCGTCGGCGGAAATCGGCTTTTCGAATTCGATGTTGATCGCTTCCGAGTGCCCGACAAATACCGGCACGCGCACGCAGGTCGCCGTCACCTTGATCTTGGGATCGAGGATCTTTTTTGTCTCCGCGACCATCTTCCATTCTTCCTTGGTCGACCCGTCCTCCATGAACACGTCGATGTGCGGAATACAGTTGAAGGCGATATCCTTGGTGAATTTCTTCGCCGCGTATTCGCGACCGGGCACGAAACTGCCTTTGGTTTGCGCCCACAGTTCATCCATGCCTTCCTTGCCGGCCCCGGATGCAGACTGATAGGTGGCGACGACAAGGCGTTTGATGGTTGCGTGGTCGTGCAACGGCTTGAGCGCCACCAGCATTTGCGCCGTCGAGCAATTCGGATTGGCGATGATGTTCTTGCGGTTGACGCGCTTCATGTACGCATCGAGAACGTGCGCATTCACTTCCGGAATGATCAGCGGCACGTCTTGATCGTAACGCCACGCGCTCGAGTTATCGATAACGATAGCACCCTTCGCACCGATGCGCGGCGACCATTCCTTCGAGACGGTGCCCCCTGCACTCATGATGCAGAAGTCGACTGTCGAGAAATCGAACTGTTCGAGGTCTTTGCATTTGAGTGTTTTGTCGCCGAACGAAACCTCTGTTCCAAGCGAGCGGCGCGACGCGATGGCGTGCACCTCTTTTGCGGGAAATCCGCGCTCAGAGAGGATATTCAGCATTTCGCGACCCACGCTGCCCGTGGCGCCGACGACGGCGACGTTATAGCTCATGGCTAGCCTTTCAGGACCTGCGATCACGCAGGTATTGCACTCCATGCGGGGAAGCGGCGCCGATCGCCGCACAAATCAATCCCGATGTGTGCCCATTCACTTAAGATCTCAGTCCGTCGTCGGCAAGACAAATGACGCCGCAGCGGGGTTCGCTACAGCGTCATGTTTGTCCGTTACCTCGTTAGCCGATAATCAGACCTTAGCCAGACCATCGATGCGGCCCTGGATCTGGTCGAGCACCGACTTCAGCACCCCCGACACGCCCGGCAGCGCCATCACGCTGCCGATCAGGCTCTTGAATACGCTCTGCTGCGAGCCGACGTAAGTCGAGACAGCGCGCCGTGCATCCGGATTGAGGCCGTTCGCCGAGGCGCTCAACTTGTCGAAGCGACCGGCGATATCCTGCAGCTTCGGCAGCGCAACCTGCGCCGTCGCCGCATCGCGGACGCTCGAGAGTGAACCGCGCATATCGTCCAGCACGCCGACCAGTTGCTTGCCGACATCAGTGTTCGACAGTCCGGCCGGCAATGCGGCAGGTGTCGTCGCCAACGTCGTCGACGGGGCTACGACCGCTGGGATAGCCGTCGTCGGCTGCGGCTGCGTCACGCGCTCGCCGAACACTGCCCACCACAGACCCGTCGCCGCGGCGATCGCCAACAACCACGGCGTCCAGCTGAAGTGGTGATGGTGGTGGGTCGCCGGCATAGGCGACGTGGTTGTTGTCGTCGACCGCGCGGCACCGGCAGTCGAGGACGACGTGGTCGACGTCGAAGCCGTGTTTGGACGCGCCGGGGTGACGGTGCTGGCGGCACCTCCATTGACGGTGCCTTTGCCCTGCACGGCGTCGAGCAGGCCTGTGCCCGAGAGCAGTTTCGCGAAATCGGCCGGGATCGCGTCTGAGATCTGTTTTTTCTGAGCGATCAACGCATTGCCAAGGCCTGCGGCATCAAGACCAGCAGATTTCTGCTCACGTCCAAGCGTGCCGAGTATGGCAGGGCCAACGAGACCCAACAGCGTGTTGCTGGCCCCGACGCCGATTCCGGCTTGCTTGCTCAGCGCGCCTGCCAGCGATCCCAGCACCGAATTACCGAGCAAACCGCCCAATGCGCTGGTGCCCTGTTCGACGACCGACGCCTGACGGCCCGTTCCGATCATTTCGCCGAGTTTCCCGAGAACCGAGGGATCTTGCTTGGCGATCATGTCGGACAGAACCTTAGCGCCGCCCGGCTGCGACACCTTACCGATGATACCGGCCAAAATGGCAGGCGCGGCGTACGAGATCGCTTTTTGCGCCAGCGTCGAATTGATCCCCAGCGACCCAGCGATCTTGTTCATGATCACAGGACCGAAGTACTGCATCACCAGCGGCATGATATTCATGTCTATTCTCCTGAACGAATGGCCACTTTGAGCCGATTAGAAGCCTAAAGCCGTTTGGAAGCGCTGCCGAAACGTTGGAGCGGCCACCGGTGAGTTCGCACGCAGCAGATGCACGTCGCTAATGAGACGTGCTCTGAGCAGGCGAAAGCTAAGCGCGACATTTGTTGGCTTTTCTGTATTTCGTCAATGACTACCAGCAGCGCCAACCGCGCGCATCTTTGCGAGCATGGTAAATTCGGCAAACCAACTCTCGACCGCTTCAGCGACAACAGACAGCTGCGGACGCCGGTAACGACTGAAAATGAGAGCCCCGCCGTCGCGAATCGGCAGCAGCCTCGCCTCACAGCCGTTATAACCGGAGCAATCGAGCCCTTTGAGGGCGCCCGCGTTCGGGCTGCTCAGGCCAGCTATGCAATGCGCTGCCCGAACGCCGAAACACTTGCGCGATCCGGTCGCCGCCGCCTATGACGCACTAACAATCCTCAAGTGCGGTCGAAATTCGTCGATGACGCTTCCGGTCGAAGTATCCGACTGCACCTCCCGAAGTCCACCCGTATACCGATTTGTCCATTCAAGGAGATGCCATGTACGCGACCTCACTCGATCACTACATCGACGGCAAGTGGGTACAGCCCACTTCGGGCAAGTCCCAGGACGTCATGAACCCGTCGACCAATACCAAGCTAGGCACTTTGGGGCATGCCTCCAAAGCCGACCTCGACAAGGCGCTGGCCGCCGCACAAAAAGGTTTTCAAACGTGGCGCAAGGTATCGGCATTCGAACGCGGTAAGATCCTGAAAAAGGTCGCCGAACTGATGCGCGCACGCGTCAACGAAATCGCCACCGTCCTCACCATGGAGCAGGGCAAGGTGCTGGCCGAGGCCAAGGTCGAAGTGCTCGGCTCCGCCGACATCATCGAATGGTTCGCCGAAGAAGGCCGCCGCGCCTATGGCCGGATCATCCCCGCCCGCGCCGACGGCGTGCGCAACATGGTGATCATGGAGCCGGTCGGTGTCGTCGCCGGCTTCAGCCCGTGGAACTTCCCGGTTTCGCAGGCCGCACGCAAAATCGGTGGCGCACTCGCTGCCGGCTGCTCGATCATCGTCAAATGCCCGGAAGAGACACCGGCCTCGCCGATCGGCTTCCTCAAGTGCTTCCATGATGCCGGCGTGCCTCCCGGTGTCGTCAACCTCGTCTACGGCGTGCCGGCAGACATTTCCGAATACCTGATCCCATCGCCGATCATCCGCAAGATCTCGTTCACCGGCTCGGTGCCGGTTGGCAAGCATCTGAACTCGCTCGCGGCCCTGCACATGAAGCGCGCGACGATGGAACTCGGCGGCCATGCGCCCGTCCTCGTGTTCGACGACATCGATACCGATTACGTCGCCACCACGCTGTCAGCCATGAAGTTTCGCAACGCCGGTCAGGTCTGTGTGTCTCCGACGCGCTTCTTCGTGCACGAGAAGGTCTATGACAAGTTCGTCAGCAAATTCACCGATCTCGCCAAAGGATTGAAAGTCGGCGACGGCCTTGATCCCACGAGCAACATGGGGCCGCTTGCAAATCCTCGCCGGATCAGCGCGATGGAAAGCATTATCGCCGACGTTCAGGACAAGGGCGGCAAGGTGCAGACCGGCGGCAAACGGATCGGCAATCAGGGTAATTTCTTCGAGCCAACCGTATTGACCGACGTGCCCGCCAACGCCCGCATCATGACTGAGGAACCCTTCGGCCCGGTCGCCGTGATGATGCGCTTCAAAGATACCGACAAGATGCTGACCGAGGCCAACAGCCTGCCGTTCGGCTTGGCGAGCTACGCCTTCACACACGATGGCAAAACGGCTGCGAAAGTCGCCGATGCGCTCGATAGCGGCATGGTATCGATCAACCATTTCGGCATTGCGCTGCCCGAAACGCCGTTTGGCGGCGTCAAGGATTCCGGCTTCGGTCATGAAGGCGGCATCGAAGGACTGAATGCGTATTTAAGCGCGAAGTTCGTCAGCTACATGGGCTAAATACCAAAAACACGCTGTGATGGATCCCGGCGCATCGTTGGAGCTAACGCACGGCTGTGGCCGGGATGGCGCGTCTGAGCTGAAGGGACTACAATGTTAGAGGCGTTTCAATGGTTGATCGCATTTATTCCATCTGAAAAGCGTACAGCTTGGGAATTGATGAATTCGCAAGTACTTTCAACTATTATTGGGATAATTGTATCCCTCTTAATCGCTAGGTATGGACGGGCGGCGGTGGCGAACGCTGAGACCTCTCAAAGCGTTGTCAGTGCGAATAATATTGCGCTGAAACTAGAAGACGAAAATCCCGAACCCCGAATCGAACCAGAGGTTCAAGATGAACCGACTTTCCGCTTAGAAACGCGAGAGGTGGTCAAAAAGGCCAAAGACTTCTTGAATGATTTAGCATCAGAAGATCCGGATGGCAGGCATAAGCGAACTTACAATGCCATCTCACGTCACGACTACGTAGTTTTGGCCGTTGCGCTAAACGAACGCGGTCAACTGACCGATGACCAACTTTCTGCGGCATATGATATTTTTTCTGAATGGGCCGCTTATGAACGCCGAAACGGCGGTAGGCACGTGCCGAAAACCGCGCACGATGCGATTAAAGTAGCTTACAAGAAATTGGTATCGAAGAAGAAGTAACAAGCCTGAAAGAGACGCTGGGCTTGCACTCGGCATTCGGGCACGAAGGCGGGAACAAAGGGCTAGTACGTATCTTCGCGCCTAGCTCGTCAGTTACGTGGGCTGATCGGACTACCGAGCGATGACTTCTTAAATCGCGGTGCTGCGCTATAGTGAAATGACAGAATGATCGTCGAGCCATGTCTTTGCTGCGGCCAGATCGGCGAGGAACGCGCGCCATTGAATTCGCTTCTCGTTTTCGTCGGTCAGCCGCAATAGGTAAGACGG
>JANYHG010000177.1 GCA_025359165.1 Hyphomicrobiaceae bacterium | reverse complement strand
CAGATCGCGAATGAGATCCGTGAGCGCTCGCCGATCGGAAGAGACTTCACTATGTAGGGAACGGATCGACAGCTCCATCTGATCGAGACGGCTCTGGATCGCATCAGAATTTAAGTTCATCGCCGCCGGTGCGCGCGGTTCCGGCGTGGCGTATGAGGGTGCGCTATAAGCCGGGACCGGTGCCGCGTACGACTGCTGCGGAGGCCGCGCGGGTCGCCGTTCCACACGCTCGGTGCGCACCGGGTCGCGGCGGCGCGGCTCATCGCGGACGGTCTCGCGAGCAGGCGCGCGGTTCGGCCATTCCCAAGTTTGCCAGCCCGCAGCGTGGCGCAACAGTAGCGCGATCGCAGGAATTTCCCGGTTGTAATTGAGCAGCACCCACAGCAGATCGTGCACTGTAGCACCACGGTTTCCAGGCTGACTGGAGGCCTGATCGGAAGCACGGCGCAGTACGTCCTCGAATTCGGCAGAGGCGCGCGGTGCGCTTTGGCTATGCGCAAGCCCGACCGGAATTTCGGAGGCGATGACGGCGGCACTCTCACGGCGAAGGTGGGCTTCGCGAATGCCGCGTTCTTCGAGTATATCGGCAGCTGCCTCGACCCGGGTCAGCGCATGCACGAGATGCTCAAGGCGAACTTCGCTTGCGCCGTGCGCTTGCGCAATGTCGTAGGCATGATTGCAGCAGGCCATCACCGTATCATCGACGACAACCGGTTCGGGTCGCCCATTTGCCGAGCCATTCATGGGTGCGCGCGGCCGCGTTCCGTTCAGACCAAACTCATTCGGCACATAACCGTCGCGCGAGCCACGCGCCTGCGGCAGTCGCAGATCCAGATCCTCGCCTCGATACGCCATCGTCACGTCTCCTCGCTGCCCGGCAGCGCTCTCAATTCACGCCGGCCTGCGCCGGTATCAATCCTTCGATTGCCACGTTGCAGTAGCCGCCGCAGCCCACCCACGCTCGCCTCACCGCAAGAAATGCGCCACCCGCAGCACCTCGTCTTCGTGACCGGTTTACTCGCCGAACTACTTAGCGCAAAAAGCAGGCAAACTCTTGACAAACGTAGACTATCCCCGATCGACATGTTTGGCGAGGGTGCCGCGCCCTATCTCTGCCGCCATGGTCAACAGCTGCCGCTACAATCCAGACACATCAATACCTTTCCGCAACCCATTGATAATGCGTCATAGTTAAAGAAGCGTACCGAAATCTCGCGCGCCGGTCCGTGGCGGTGCCAAGGTCTGCAAGTATGCACCCTCTTTGCGCGAATCGTTGATCGAGGGCAGCAATTCATCGATCCTGAGAAAATCTTCTGCCGCAGGCACCAACAAACCGACGGCCTCCCGATCCCTGACATTGCGGACGTCCAGCCAAGCGTCGAAAAGCGTTTCAGGCAATATGACGGGCATACGGTCGTGCACGGTGCTCACAGTCCGATTGGCTGCCGTCGTCAGCATGGCCATGGTGTCGATTTCGCTGCCATCAGCCCCCATCCAGTGCTCCCACAGGGCTGCGATGCCGAATACACGGGATTTGTCTGCGCGCGAGAACATATGCGGAACCTTGGCACCCGGCTTGCCCGTCCACTCGTAATAGGCGTCTGCTGGCACCAGACAGCGGCGGTGCCGCATAGCAACTTTGAACGACGCCTTTTCTAAAGCGGTTTCGGTGCGCGCATTGAGTAACGTACCGAATTCGCCAGGATCCTTGACCCATCCAGGAATGAGCCCCCAGCGTACCAGCGCCAGCTCACGCTTATTGTCGGCACCTGCGCGCACGATCGCCACCGGCTGGGTGGGTGCAATGTTGTATCGCGGCGGATACTCATGACCGCGCACAGTTTTGAAATATGCGCGCACTGCCTCGTGCGGCGAAGTCAGACTGTAACGGGAACACATGAAACGATCCGTTCGACGGCTTGGCCTGTTTCGCTTGGCCTGTTTCGAATGTAGGTCGCCGACCCGCCGTTTCAAAGGCAAAGTCTGTGTAATCTCGCTTCGGTGAAAGCCCTCGCAATCTCCCATGTCACGGCGTAGTCTGACGAACGTACAGTCAGGGGACGTGGCATGCGGCGTGGTCGAGGGCATTATTGTGCAGGGATTTTGGCCCTGGCGATCTGCACTATGCTCGCAGGCTGCAGCGGCGGTGGCAAAGTCAACGAGACGCTGAGTAATCCGCAGGCCCTTCGCGACAGTCAGCAGGCTGTAGCTTTCTTCCGCCTCGCACTCCCCGACCCGTCGTGCTTGACATTGGCCGTGAATATCGGGGTTCGCGAAGGTGAGTTCTACCGCCCGCAGCAGACGCTGCGCCTGCAGCAGACCGCCGTCACCAACGTGCTTGAGGTGCTGTTGTCGCCGGGTGAATATCATGTATTGGGCTTCGCCTGCTATCGCGCGAAATCCAAACTGATCATGGCCGAACCGCAGGGCAACGGTCAAATGCGCCGAAGCTATGCGAGCTTCTCGGTCGCCGCAGGTGAAGTGGTCAATCTCGGCCAGATCCGGCTGGTGCGCTCGGGCCGCTCCGCCGGTGTTTTCAATTCCTTCATCGACGTGAGTGTCGAAATCTCGGATTGGCCGCTGGCTGAACTGGAACGCTTCAAGTCGCAACGGCCCAAGCACTTCGCCGAGATGAAGGCACGCCTGATGACCCCGGCACCATCACCGCAGAACACGCCCGATACGGTCGATCGCAAGTGCATGGATCTTGCCAAGCTGCAGGCCGAAGGCAAGGTGCAGAACCTTCCGGCAGCCTGCGCTGGAGCAACGCCTAAGCCAAAAGTTTGACGCCGGGAACACCTACCGTCGTTGCACTTTCCACCATCTGACCATCGCCTGCGCAGTCAGCATGACCAGGGCGAGCCGCGCAAGATGGTGCAGCGCCACGAAGGCCACGTCGACGTGCAGCGAGAAGGCAAGGATGTTGATCTCCGCCTGTCCACCGGGCGCGTAGGCCATGAGCGTCAGCGTCGGTGAGAACCCCGTAACCCGTGCCACCAGTGCGGACATAAGCGGCGTCAGGATCAACAAGGCGCACGCGAAAACCAACCCTGACGTAAGCGTGGTGCGAAACTCCAGCCACGTCAGCCCGCGGAATTGTGCGCCGAGGAGAATCCCGAGCAGCACCTGCGTAGGCGTCATGATCTCGAACGGCATCGCCGCCGTCGTCGCGCCCGACACGTGCAGCACACCCGACAAGATCATTGGCCCGACGATCGCCGCGCCGACGATTCCCAGCTTGCGCCCGAGCAATACTCCGGCGAAACCCAGCGACAGCAGTTCGGCAGCACTTTCCGGCGTCAAGTCACTCAAATGCGATTTGGCCGCAAAGGCTTGGCGCGCAACCTCGAAACCGTCGTGATACTGGAGATAAAGCGGCAGCGCGAATACGACCAGCACGTTGCGACTGAGCTGTATCAATGTCACGGCGCGGGCGTCACCGCCCATTTCCTCGGCGATCAGCACCATGTCCGAGAGTCCGCCGGGGACTGCGGCAAAAAATGCCGTCATTGGGTCGAGCAGCGCACGTCGCGTAAAGAACCAGTAACCACCGCCGATAAGCACGACCAGATAGGGGATCAGTCCGAACAGGCTCAAGAGCATGGGCACGCCGCGAGAAAGAAGTTCCGGCGTGAAGGCAGCCCCGATGGCGACCCCGAGCACAGCGCGCAACACGACACCGATGCGGACCGGGGCTTGAAATGGCACATTCGCCACCGCCGCAGCCAACGTCGCGGTCAACGCACCCAGGAACCACGGCAAAGGCAGCCGCAACGCCACGAATAGGCCGGCACCCGCACAACCGATCAGCAGGCTCGAAGCTAATCGCGCGATCAGGTGACCGCGCTTACTGTCGATCATGCCATTGACGATGTCAGTGCGCATCAGCACGGGCTGTGATCAGTCATTTAGCGAGCCTGTCAAAGGGTCTTCCTTCGCCCCCGTAAAGAGCATTTGGCACGGCGGCGTGGAAAACGCCATCAAAGGGACCGATTTTCGCCGCCCGATGTGCCATACCTCCAGAAGGGTGGACCAGCACAAGGCCAGCCCTTCCGAGTCTGTGACCGTCGAGCGACCCTGCCACCATGACCGAGCGCCGTCCACCGCCATCGTTAGGCACTTACCGTCCGACGCAGGACCATCCGGGTGACCCGCGCCGGCCTTCTCAGCGGCAAGTGCCGCCGCCGCGGTCCGAACCTCAAGGTCCAGGGGAAGGTTATGGCGAGGGTTATGGCTACCCCGATCCGGCCGCAGAGAACCTCTGGCAACAGCCAGAGGCATTGCCCCGCATCGTCACCTCGCGCGTGCGTGAAGATGCGCGCGTCTCACCACCACCGCCGCCGCCCGACCGCCCGCGTCGATTGCCGCCGCCTACTCATGAAGACGAAGGCATGAGCGGCCTGCGGCTGATCACCTATTGCCTTTTGGGTCTGGTCGCGTTCGCGGTGGCTGCGGCGATCGCAGCTTTCGCGTTCATCCCGACAGGACTCATTCGCGACCGCCTACAAACAGAAGTTCGCACCCGCACCGGTCGCGATCTGGTCATCGCGGGCACGACGTCGTTGACCTTGTGGCCGCGCCCGTCGGTTTCGATCAGAGATGTAACCCTGTCGAGCCCGCCGGACATGGGTGCGACCCCCTTGCTCAAGGTCGCCGAGGTGGAAGTCGCTGTGCAGTTGCTACCCCTGCTGCTGCACGATGTCAGCATCGATCGCCTCATCCTGCGCAAGCCGGAACTCGATTTGCGCGTCGACGCCAAAGGCAAGCGC
>JANYHG010000170.1 GCA_025359165.1 Hyphomicrobiaceae bacterium | reverse complement strand
TCGTCTTTTAAAATGGCTTGCATTCGTCTAGACGGCAGTCTTCGGAATGTGTCCGCGAAAGGCTTTGATGGCGTCGTTGATCTCCCATTTCGGCGGGTACCAGAAATCGATGGGGTCTGCGGTCGGCGCGAATTTCTGCTTGATCCGGGACCGGCCCGTCCGGCCCATGATTTCCGGGTAAGCAACGCGGGCGTACTTGTCGACCTCGCAGAACAGATTCTGGCAGTCGATCAGCTGCAGCGACCGGCCGAACATTGATCGAAACTGCAGGCCGAGCCTCGCGAACTCGTCGGACTGGACATCGGCCATCAACCGGATTATCTCAGGCTCGTTAAGTCCTCCAAGACTCGAAAAACACTTGCGGATGCCGTCCAATGCACCCGGCCCGGGCATGACGAATTCCATCTCGGTGAAGTCCGTGACCTCGCTGTAGTTGATGTCGGTGACGAACTGGTAGGCTAGAAAATTACCAATTGTCGGATAGGTAAGCAGTAGCTCGAACGCATCCTGCATGCGCTTCATGTCGGCGAGCTTCGCGGGCAACTCCTCCCGCATCATCTTTTCCAATAGTCGTAAATGGTTTTGGTGTTTGGCGGTGTGACCGAACGCGCTGCCGCCGGGCGGCATGATGTAGGCGGCAGAGTAGATGCGGCGGCCGCAATCGAGTGCCTTGGCCAGCACTTGGTCGTAGCGTTTGAAGCTGTAGTCTTCGAAGACGATCGGGCCCAGCTTCTCCTCCAGGAGCTGCCAGGTCTCGATCTTGTTGAACAGCTTGAAGAGTAGGATGCGGAAGCAAACCTCGTTGGCAGACTTCGGCAAATCGGGTCGGTAGATGACATGCCGGATCAGGAACTGGCTGACCCTGTCGGACGCGCGATAGGCGTTCGTGAATTTGTGCGCTTCGATGATCGGGTCCGTCGTCCAGGGTGGTCGGGCGCCTTGAAGCCTGCGGAAGAAGACGTCCTGCCGCTCGGCCGCGAAACGCCAGTAGCTGTCCAGCACGATGGTTGGCGTCGCCGGGGCTATGCGAGAATGCACGGTAATGGATTGTGGCGCGTAGCCGTCTCGCGCAGCTGCGACGTCCGGGCGGAATTCGATCGATAGCTGGGCGGCCTTTTCCGGCTGCTGGCCTGATAGGCGCCGCGCCGGGAGGGCCTTGATGACCTTCCGCTTCGCGAGTGCACCAATGACCTGCCGAATGGCGCCTTTCACGTCGGTTAGGTTGCGCAACCGGACGACTTCGCTTGTCGCTTCTTCTTTGACGGCGAACGCGTCGTACAAAGCTCGCAGCTTCTGCCAATATTGGGGCTCCTCGTCACGATCAATTGGATTGTCGCGGTCGACCAAGAAAATGATGATTGGCTGGTCCCCCCACAGCCGTCGCTCCGGCTCGATCAGTGCATCGAGGGTATCGGCTTGGATGCCGGCGGATAGGCCATAAACCATCGTTGACCACCAGTAGCGATCAAGCACGACATGCGTCCCCGCGCACAGAGCCGGCAGGATCACACGTTCCATGACGTCGATGTGGGCGGCGACATGAAGTGCCTGCCGAGCCATTGGCGACAGCTCTGCAATACCATGCGCGCTGAGATAGTGATGAAGGCCGTAAATCAAGTTACACAGGCTGCCGGGTTCCCTGCCAGGAAAAGACAATAGACGGCATTGTTCGCCTGAAAGCTTCAAGGCCTCGGCAACACCGGCAGCAATGGTCGACTTGCCGACACCGTCCGGTCCTTCGAATACGATAAGATGGCCGCGCCGCTTCTTGACTGAAGGCCTCTTCTTGCTTTCTCGCTTAGGCATATTTCCCCGTAATGCATATTTGACTGACTTCACGATGCAGCTGCGCCTATGCGTTCTTTTGCAGATTCCAACATGGACGCAAGGCCGGCATCCGTCTTCGCGATTTTGTCCAGCTTAGCCACACCGACATACACGTTGAGGCAGGCTGGTTTTGTCCCCAACTCCTTGGCCATAAACGCGCAGAGCTGGGCGAGGCCCAGGTAATTCCCGTACGCTTTGTTGAAGAGCTGCTGCGTTGCGTAGAACGCATTCATAACTAGGCCTTCACCTGTGGGTACAAAGCTCACATGCTGCAGGCACGGAAAGCCCAACTGAGCACTCTTGGTGTGATCACGCTTGGGGTCGAACACCGCGGCCTGCAACATGGAATCCCGCACGCCGCCGTCACGTTCGTTGCTTGCCTGAATGATGAACTCAAGCTGGTTACCATCGCAATGACCGTCTCCGAACATGGTCAGCCGCTCGAAGTATAGCCCTCTCCCATTCACTTGCGGGTACCGCGCCTTGAACCGCGGGAATGCGGCCTTGTAGAGTTTGAAGAGCGCCTGACGGTCGCCGCCGGCAATCCGCCACATGCGCTCCGGAAAAATGGTGAATGCAACCGTCTCGACGTCCCATTCCTCCGCCTTCGCGAGCAGCGCGTCGAGATCTCTCCGCAGCGCGAGATCTTCCTGTGGCTTGCCGTTGTCGTCGAACCCGCGGATGCTCACAATCAGCGGCGAGATCGACTTGCCAGTATTGGCCTGGATGTGCAGTAAGATTTTCGCCCACGCCCAGGACAGATTCGCGTCTTCAATCAGGATAGGGCGTGATGCGCCCACCGACCGCTTAGACATCGGCGTCCTCCAGATGGCGGTAGCGCGCCAGACCAACGTAGTTCTGTCGGGATACGCGCACGAAGGCCGACTGTCCGGACTGGCCCCATTCCACTCGTCCGATGCCCGGACTGGTCGCCGTGAACAACAGTCCTTCGTCACATTCTCCGGTCGCCGCCAGCATCGAGGCGTCGACGCGTGCGTCATGGGGCAACAGAATTGTTGTCTTCATTTCGGCGTCGATCGCACGCATCACCCAATGAGTGTCAACAAGGACCAGCGGGTCGGCACCCGCATCGCCGATCAGACGGCACCGAATTGATTTTGGTGAGGCCTTCAGCAACTGGCGGGCTCGGGCGATGGAGATCTCGCCGACACCGTAGGCCAGATGCGAAATCAATGTCGCGTAGCCGACACCGAAATTGCATGCGACCGCGAACATCTGCAGTTCATCCGCTGTTGCCGCCGCGCAGCCGCGGCGGGCAAATGCGCCGCGCAAGCCAATGATCGGCATCAGCGTGAACGCCGAAAAGCTGTTGACCAGAAATTCATCCGGGCTGTCGGCCTTGAGCGCCTCGGCCTCTTCCTGCATCTCGTCGATCGTCGATCCGTGGCCGAACTCGTGATGGCCAAGTTCGTGTCCGCAGGTGAACACGCGCCGGGGCAGCGGCCGCAGCGAGGACAGATGGATGCGGGGCTTGGGGGTGCGGTCGTACATCCCCTCCATGTTAATGTCAGTAAAGCGCACGATGACACCCAACCGCTCGCACAGGTCGAAGACGCAGATCGGGCTCATCAGATCCAAGCCTGCCTTCGTGCGCGCCTTGATCGAAGCCCGTATTGCGGTCTGGGTGAGCGCGCGTTTATCCATGGGCCGGGCCGGTGACCGAAGACTTGTCATTTCTTGCCTCCGCGACCACCCGCCTTTTGATCGCCTTCGCGCATGCTTGCCAACAGGCGCATCAGGCGATCGAGATCTTCAGGCTTGAGCTTCTTGAGTTCACGCGCCGCCAGCTGAATGCGCGGGTCATCCGTCTCGACCGTTTCCGGCGCATCGCCAACGAGCCACGCCACGCTCACGTCGAGGAATTCCGCCAACTTGGTCAGCTCGTCGGCGCTGACCTTACGGTTGCCCGCCTCGATTTCCGAGATCGAAGGCCGGTGCAGGTTCATCAGCTTTGCGACGTGGCCTTGTGACAACCCTGCCATTTTCCTGGCTTCCCGGATTCGGTCCGCTATGACGGCGCGCCTTTGCGCTTCGGTGTCAGTCATTCCGCTGCCTCCGTGACCTTCCCGGTATTGCCCACGAGCCGGCACACCAATGCCGTGGTCTCATCGAGAGACAGCGATAGCTCCCCAACCCCGGTGGCGAAAATATTCACGTCATCCGGGATGGTGATTTCGAGCGCGGTCGCAAGCATGGTGATGGCAGACAGCCAGACCGGACTGCTGAACCCTTCAAGGTCGTCGATCGGCTTGAACGAGCCGGTGAGCGGCGGACAGGCAAGTCCACTGTTGGACTGGATGGTCTGTAGTACGCTCACTAACTTTTCCATGACCTTGTCTGGTGTCATCTTGCCCCCCCCCTTACTAATGGTAAGATATTCTTACCATAGATTCGCAGGGACCGCAAGTAACGCTGTCGAGGAACCATAAAGGCGGATCTGCCGTTATCGTCTGGCAACTGCTTTCCGTAGCGATTGACACTTAGAACGGAAGGGCTCAGCCACAGCGCGTAGCGGTCGACGAGAAA
>JANYHG010000166.1 GCA_025359165.1 Hyphomicrobiaceae bacterium | reverse complement strand
GGTCCGCCGCGCTGACGGGGCCGATGCCTCCGACGCAGGCTTTGGGGCGTCGCCAAGTGGTAAGGCAGCGGATTTTGATTCCGCCATTCGGAGGTTCGAACCCTCCCGCCCCAGCCAATCATTCAGCTTGTTGCTATCGCCCGTCCGCCTGCTCGTCGGTGGCTCGATCGTGCTCGGCAGCCGGGCCGTTGCTCTGTTCGGCGTGGCGAAGTCGGTTTAGGATGGCTGCTACGACATCAAGTCAGGGACAGGGGAACCAGCCGTCATGCTGCGCAACGAAGATCTGAAAGCAGCAGTCGAGGCTGGCGTCATCACGAAGGAACAGCAGGCCGCACTGGAACAGCAGGCGGCCGGTCTCCGTCAGCGGGGCAGCGATGGCGCGGCCATCGACGTGGGGGACAGCGAGACGCCGCGCGTTACGCGGGGCTTCAACGATGTGATGCTGGCACTCGGCACCGCCATCATCACCGTCGCGCTGATGTCGCAGTGGGGCTTGCCTGGCACCGCCGTCGCTCCTGCTGTCTATGCGACGATCCCGGTACTGTGGATCATTTCAGAATGGCTGGATGTGCGCCGCAAAGCCGTTCTGCCTGGGATCGTGGCGGTCATCGGCATGTCGGTCGCGGCGGCTTACATCGGATCGCGTTTTGGTCTGGAGAGCCTTGATCAGGCAGCCAGCAAAGGCACGCTGCGCGCGGCCTTCGACTTGTCGGTCGGCGTCACGTTCTGGATGGCCACCGCCGTGGCGGGCATGAACGCCCTTTACTACGCACGCTTTCGTCTGCCATTCGCGCTGCTGCCGTTGGCGCTTGGCGTCGGCATCGCCGGCGTGCAGGCGCTCTTACTCCTTTTCGGCTGGGAACGGACGGCCGCTATTCCGCAGATCCTCGGCCTCGTCTTCGGTCTTATGCTGTTTGCGACCGCCATGTGGTTCGACACGTCCGATCCACACCGGCGCACCCGCAATGCCGATTGCGGGTTCTGGCTGCATATGGCGGCTGCACCCTTGATCGTACACTCGTTGCTTTCCATATTCGGCGGGACAGCGTTGGCCAAGAGCGGTGTCGGCTCGGGGCTCACTGTCGCGCTGATTGCTGTGGTAACGGTGGTGGCGCTTGCCATCGATCGTCGCGCCTTGATCGTTTCATCGTTGGGTTATCTGCTGGCGGCCGTCGGCTATGTCGTATCGACGGCGTCGCAATTGCTCGGTGGCTCGACTTTTGCGAGCTTGATGGTGCTGGGTTGCGTGGTTCTCGTGGTGGGTATGGGCTGGCATCCGGCACGCCGCGCGATCCTCGCGCCGTTCCGCGGGCAAAGCTGGCTCGCCAATCTTCCACCCGTTAAGGCCTGATGCTTGCGATGACCAACTTCTCTCCGCGCGAAATCGTCTCCGAACTCGATCGCTACATCGTCGGCCAAAACGACGCCAAGCGCGCGGTCGCCATCGCGCTGCGCAATCGTTGGCGGCGGCAACAGTTGACCGGCGATCTGCGTGACGAGGTGATGCCGAAGAACATCCTGATGATCGGGCCGACCGGCTGCGGCAAGACTGAGATCGCGCGCAGGCTCGCGAAGCTGGCGGGTGCGCCGTTCCTGAAGGTGGAAGCGACCAAATTCACCGAGGTTGGCTACGTCGGCCGCGACGTCGACAGCATCGTGCGCGATCTGGTGGAGGTGGGCATCGGCCTCACGCGCGAGCAGAAGCGGCGCGAAGTGAAGGCGAAGGCGGAAAAGAACGCCGAGGAGCGCGTGCTCGATGCGCTCGTCGGCTCGACTGCGAAATCCGAAACACGGGAGAACTTTCGCAAGCGGTTACGGGCCGGCGACCTGGCGCATGCGGAGATCGATGTCGAGGTGGCGGACGCCTCGTCGCCGTTTCCGACTTTCGACGTGCCCGGCGGGCAGGTCGGCATGGTCAACATCCAGGACATGCTGGGCAAGGCATTCGGCAATCGGACCAAGAAGCGGCGGACGACCGTGTCGGACAGCTACGACCTGCTGATGGCGGAGGAAAGCGACAAGCTGCTCGACGGCGATCAGCTAACGCAGGAAGCGGTCAAGGCGGTCGAGAACGCGGGGATCGTATTTCTCGACGAGATCGACAAGATCTGCGCGCGCGGGGAAGGCACGCGGGGCGGTGCCGACGTGAGCCGCGAGGGCGTGCAGCGCGATTTGCTGCCGTTGATCGAAGGCACGACGGTGGCGACCAAGCACGGACCGGTCAAGACCGATCATATTCTGTTCATCGCCTCGGGTGCGTTTCACGTCTCAAAGCCGTCCGACCTGCTGCCGGAACTGCAGGGGCGATTGCCGATCCGAGTCGAGCTGAAATCGCTGACGCGCAGCGATTTCGTGCGCATTCTGACCGAACCGGAAGCCAGTCTCGTCAAGCAGACTGTCGCGCTGCTGGGGACCGAAAGCGTGACGTTGGTTTTTACCGACGATGCCGTCGACGCGATCGCTGACGTGGCGGTGGAAGTGAACGGCAACGTCGAGAATATCGGCGCGCGGCGACTGTCGACGGTGGTGGAGCGTGTGCTCGACGAAATCTCGTTCGATGCCTCCGACAAGCCGGGGCAGACGATCACGATCGATGCCGCCTACGTGCGCGCCCGCGTCGGCGATCTCGCGAAGAACAGGGATTTGTCGAAGTTCATTTTGTAGGGG
>JANYHG010000129.1 GCA_025359165.1 Hyphomicrobiaceae bacterium | reverse complement strand
GCTGCCGGAAGGCACGGAAATGGTGATGCCGGGCGACAACATCACCGTCGCCGTCGAGCTGATCACGCCGATCGCCATGGAAGAAAAATTGCGCTTCGCCATCCGCGAAGGCGGCCGCACCGTCGGTGCCGGCGTCGTCGCTAGCATCACGGAGTAAGCTTGCTGGGATCGGGCCTTGGGCCTGGTCTGAGATCTGATCCCATCCCGCTGCTGTTGCTGCTGTCTACAAGGTCGAGAATTTCCATGTCGCAAAATATCCGCATCCGCCTCAAAGCGTTCGACCACCGCGTGCTCGACAGCTCGACGCGTGAGATCGTCAATACGGCCAAGCGCACAGGCGCCGAGGTGCGTGGACCGATCCCGCTGCCGACTCGCATCGAGAAGTTCACCGTCAACCGCTCGCCTCACATCGACAAGAAGAGCCGTGAGCAGTTTGAGATGCGGACGCACAAGCGGATGTTGGAGATCGTCGACCCGACACCGCAAACCGTCGACGCCCTCATGAAGCTCGATCTCGCCGCCGGTGTGGACGTCGAAATCAAGCTGTAAGCCTTTTCGTTTACGTAGGGTTTGCGAGCCGATTGCACATTCGACACTACGTGTAGTGTGTGCCCGCCTTTCAGACGATACGCAGGATTTTTTCGGATCCTCTGTCCCGGTTTCAGACCGATGGCACGATCCAATAGCAGGAAAGGAATGCCGGAGATGCGTTCCGGAGTGATAGCGCAGAAGGTGGGCATGACCCGCATCTTCACGGAGACAGGGGAACATATCCCTGTCACCGTGTTGAAGCTGGACAATGTCCAGGTCATGGCTCATCGGACCGAAGAGAAAAACGGCTATGTCGCGCTCCAATTGGGTGCCGGCAGTCGCAAGGTCAGCCGTGTCACCAAGGCCGAGCGGCAGAACTTTGCCATCGCCAAGGTCGAACCGAAACGGACCGTCGCGGAGTTCCGCGTCAGTGCCGACAACCTGATCGAAGTGGGCTCGGAAATCACCGCAGACCACTACGTGAAGGGCCAGATGGTCGACGTAACAGGCGATACGCAGGGCAAGGGCTTTGCTGGTGCCATGAAACGTTGGAACTTCGGCGGCATGCGCGCGACGCATGGTGTTTCCGTAACCCATCGTGCACTTGGTTCGACTGGCCAACGCCAGGATCCGGGCAAGGTGTTCAAGGGCAAAAAGATGGCCGGCCACATGGGCGACGAGCGCGTCACAACGCTCAACCTCGAAGTGGTCAAGACGGACGTCGACAAGGGATTGCTGCTGGTACGCGGCGCGGTTCCCGGCTCGAAGGGCGGCTGGGTGTTCGTGCGCGACGCCGTGAAACGCCCGTTGCCCAAGGATGCGCCGAAGCCGGGCGCGTTCCGTAAGGGCGCGGTGCCCGCAGCTACCGCGGAGAAAACGTCGTGAAAGCCACTGTAACAACACTCGACGCCGGCACTGCCGGTGACATCGACCTCAAGGACGAGATCTACGGCCTCGAGGTGCGCCAAGACCTGATCCACCGCATGGTGCGTTATCAGCAGCTGAAGCGCCGTGCCGGTACGCACGCGACCAAGGACCGGTCGGAGATCAACGTCACCGGCAAAAAGATGTACAAGCAGAAGGGCACCGGCGGCGCTCGTCATGGCGACAAGTCGGTTCCGCAATGGCGCGGTGGCGGTAAGGCGTTCGGCCCAAAGCCGCGTGACCATGCCATCGACCTGCCTAAGAAAGTGCGGGCACTGGCGCTCAGGCACGCGCTCTCTGCGAAAGCGAAGGCCGGTGAGATCATCGTGCTCGATGCCGCGACGTCCGTCGATGGCAAGACAGCAGCTTTGAAGACGCGCTTCGCCAAGATGGGTCTGAAGAACGCGCTGTTTATTGACGGTGCCGAGATCCAGGCCGAGTTCCGCCGCGCTGCCCGCAACATCCCGCACATCGACGTTCTGCCGGTACAGGGCATCAACGTGTACGACATTCTACGCCGTGAAAAGCTCGTGCTGACGAAGGCTGCAGTCGCTGCCCTCGAAGCGCGCTTCAAGTAAGACCAGGCTTTCAACAAGTCTGTCAGGGACAACGACAATGGCTAAACCATCCCACTACGACGTGATCCTGTCGCCGGTCATCACCGAGAAGTCGACACTGGTGTCCGAACACAATCAGGTCATCTTCAAGGTGGCACCGAAAGCTACGAAACCGCAGATCAAGGCCGCTGTAGAGGCGCTGTTTAAGGTCAAGGTGAAGGCGGTGAATACGATCGTTCGCAAGGGCAAACTCAAGGCGTTTCGCGGCATGCGTGCGATCCAGAGCGATACCAAAAAAGCGATCGTGACGCTCGAAGGCGGCCACTCGATCGACGTGACCACGGGATTATGAGTTGGTCGTTGGTGGTTCGTAGCTCGTGGTTTTGTCTACCACCTGCGGATAGCCAGCAACGAACTGCTTACTTCAGAAAGCAGCTACCATGGCATTGAAAACATATCGACCGACCACGCCGAGCCTGCGCCAGTTGGTGCAGGTGGATCGCAGTGGTTTGTGGAAGGGCGATCCGCTCAAGACGCTGACCGAGGGCAAGTCCAAGACGGGCGGCCGCAACAATTACGGTCGCATCACCACGCGTCACATCGGCGGCGGGCACAAGCAGACCTATCGCATCATCGACTTCAAGCGGCGCAAACACGACATGCCTGCGACCGTCGAGCGGCTCGAATACGATCCGAACCGCACGGCGTTCATCGCGCTCGTCAAATACACCGACGGCGTCCGCGCCTACATCCTGGCACCCCAGCGTTTGGCTGTCGGCGACCAAGTCGTTTCTGGCATCAAGGCCGACGTGAAGCCTGGTAATGCGATGCAGTTGGCGTCCATGCCTATTGGTACGATCGTGCACAACATTGAGCTGAAGCCAGCTGGCGGCGGCAAGATGGCTCGTTCTGCCGGGGCCTACGCGCAGCTCGTCGGCCGCGACAGCGGTTGGGCTATCGTGCGGTTGAACTCTGGCGAAACGCGTCGTGTTCGCGCGGAATGCATGGCATCGATTGGTGCTGTTTCCAACCCGGACCATACCAACGAAGTGACCGCCAAGGCTGGTCGCACCCGTTGGAAGGGCACCCGCCCGACCGTTCGCTCCATCACCATGAACCCGGTCGACCATCCGAACGGTGGCCGTACCAATGGTGGCAAGCACTGGGCAACACCCTGGGGCAAGCCGACCAAGGGCTACAAAACACGCAAGAACAAGACGACGGATCGCTTCATCGTTCGCAGCCGTCACGCGACCAAAGGTTAACGGCCTCGGGGCTAAGGATCACACATGTCACGCTCAGTTTGGAAGGGTCCGTTCGTCGACGGTTATCTCGTCAAGAAGGCCGAGAAGGTGCGCGCCGGTGGCCGCAGTGAGGTCATCAAGACGTGGAGCCGCCGCTCGACGGTTCTGCCGCAATTCGTCGGCCTCATCTTTGGGGTGCACAATGGCCACAAGCATATCCCGGTGAATATCTCCGAGGACATGATCGGCCACAAGCTCGGCGAGTTCGCGCCGACGCGCACGTTCCAAGGTCACGGTGGTGACAAGAAATCCGTGAAGGGCAAGTAAGATGGGCAAGCCGAAACGTCCGCGGCAGCAGGGCGACAACGAGGCGAAAGCCGTCGTGTCGAGCCTCCGCGTCTCGCCTCAGAAGCTAAACCTTGTCGCTGCGATGATCCGTGGCAAGAAGGTCGGCAAGGCTCTCGCCGAGCTCGAGTTCTCGCGCAAGCGGATCGCCGAAGACGTCAAGAAGTGCGTCAAGTCCGCTGTGGCCAATGCCGAAAACAATCATCACCTCGACCCGGACGATCTTATCGTCGCCGAGGCGTTCGTGGGCAAGCAGCTCGTCATGAAGCGTTTCCACGCTCGCGGTCGCGGCAAGTCGAGCCAGATCTTGAAGCCATTCTCCATGCTGACTGTGATCGTCCGCGAGAAGCCGGAAGTGGCAGACGTTGAGGAGTCGAAGTAATGGGCCATAAAGTCAACCCGGTCGGTCTCCGCCTCGGCATCAATCGCACTTGGGACAGCCGTTGGTACGCCAAGGGCACCGAGTACGGTAAGTTGCTGCATGAAGACATGGCGATCCGTGAACACGTCAAGCAGCATCAGCGTACCGCTGGTATCAGCAAAGTCGTCATCGAGCGGCCGCACAAAAAGTGCCGAGTCACAGTGCACACTGCGCGTCCCGGCGTTCTGATCGGCAAGAAGGGCACTGACATCGAGAAGCTGCGCGGCGAAATCGCCAAGCTGACCTCTTCGGAAGTGCATCTCAACATTCTCGAAGTGCGTAAGCCCGAGATTGACGCCGTTCTGGTCGCCGAAGGCATCGCACAGCAGCTTGAGCGCCGCGTGGCGTTCCGGCGCGCTATGAAGCGTTCGGTCCAGTCTGCGCTTCGTCTTGGCGCGCTCGGCATTCGTATCAACGTTTCGGGACGTCTGGGCGGCGCGGAAATCGCACGTCTGGAATGGTACCGCGAGGGTCGCGTGCCACTTCATACGTTGCGCGCCGACATCGATTTCGGTTATGGCAAGGCGCAGACCGCCTACGGCATCATCGGCATCAAGGTCTGGATCTTCAAAGGCGAGATCATCGAACACGATCCGATGGCGTCCGAGCGCAAATCGCTCGAGAGCCAGGAGGGCGGCGGTGGCCGTCGTGACGATCGTGGTGATCGTGGCGACCGTCCGCGTCGTGACCGCGGCGATCGTGGCGGCGACAGGGCTTGAGAACTCGCCTGATATTTGAAAGGTGGGCAGTGCGCTCGATCTGAGCGCACGCCAAGAATTGAGACTTCCAGGGTAAAACCATGCTGCAACCGAAACGCACAAAGTTCCGCAAGGCCTTCAAAGGCCGCATCCATGGCCAGGCGAAGGGCGGCACTACGCTCAACTTCGGCAGCCACGGTTTGAAAGCTGCGGCACCGGAACGTCTGACCGCACGGCAGATCGAGGCTGCTCGCCGTGCCATCACGCGTCATATGAAGCGTGCCGGCCGCGTCTGGATCCGCATCTTCCCTGACGTGCCGGTCACCAAGAAGCCTGCCGAAGTCCGAATGGGTTCGGGCAAGGGCGGTATCGAACTCTGGGTGGCACGCGTCAAACCGGGTCGTATCATGTTCGAGCTGGATGGTGTGTCGGACGTGATAGCGCGTGAAGCCCTCGCTCTGGGTGCTGCGAAATTGCCGATCAAGACACGAGTTGTGACGCGTCAACCGTAAGGTTCGGCACGTAGCTTGCGCAGAGCTGAGGGCCTGGTCCTCTGCTCGGGGCGGAATGGCCTGAGACGAAATTTGTAAGGGAACGTGCTGCGAATGCACGCGATGCCGATGAAAGCCGCTGAATTCCGCGACATGACACTCGATCAGCTGGATGACCAGCTCGTCAAAATGAAGAAAGAGCAGTTCAACATGCGCTTCCAGCGTGCGTCGGGTCAGCTCGAAAACACCGCCCGCGTGCGCGAAGTGCGTCGCGACATTGCGCGCCTCAAGACGATCGCTCAGGCGAAGCGTACGGGTGCAAAATCATCTGGCGCCAAGGCCTAAGAGGACAAGAGATCATGCCAAAGCGCATTTTGCAGGGCACTGTCGTTTCGGACAAGAACACCAACACTGTGGTGGTCTCCGTCGAACGTCGCTACACGCACCCGCTCTTCAAGAAGACGGTGCGTCGTTCCAAGAAGTACCATGCTCACGACGAGTCCGGCAAAAAGGTCGGTGATATCGTCCGCATCGAGGAAACGGCGCCGATTTCCAAATTAAAGCGCTGGATCGTTATCAACGACGCCAAGGCCTGAGCTCAAGCTTTGGGTCGACTGAATTTCCGAGGGCGCAAACGTCGGCGCTCGGGACGAACTGTTAGCGACGGAATTGGGACACGCAAAGATGAGCCGCCGGATGGTCCGCCGGTCTCAGATCGGCGTCGTCCGGCAGAAGGACTGGTTCGATGATCCAGATGGAAACCACGCTCGACGTGGCCGACAACTCGGGTGCAAAGCGCGTGCAATGCATCAAGGTGCTCGGTGGTTCGAAGCGTAAGTATGCGACAGTCGGCGACACTATCGTCGTGTCGGTTCGCGATGCGATCCCGCGTGGCCGCGTCAAGAAGGGCCAGGTCATGAAGGCCGTTGTCGTGCGTACCGCCAAGGGTGTGCGTCGCGCCGACGGGTCGTTGATCCGTTTCGATCGCAACGCTGCTGTGCTGATCAACGCGCAGGGCGAGCCGGTCGGAACACGTATTTTCGGGCCGGTCACACGTGAGCTGCGTTCGCGCAATCACATGAAGATCGTCTCGCTGGCACCGGAGGTTCTGTAATGAGCGCCGCCAAGATCAAGAAGGGCGACCGCGTCATTGTCCTGTCCGGTCGCGACAAGGGCAAGCAGGGTGAAGTCATCCGCGTGGTGCCCAAGGAAGACCGTGCGTTCGTGCGCGGCGTCAATATGGTTCGCAAGCACCAGAAACAGACGCAGACCGAACAGGGCGGCATCATTTCGAAAGAGGGGCCGATCCATCTCTCGAACATCGCCCTCGAAGATCCGAAGGACGGCAAGCCGACGCGCGTCGGTTTCAAGCACCTCGAAGACGGCACCAAGGTCCGTGTCGCCCGCCGCTCGGGCGAAGTGATTCCGGAGAAGAAGTAAGTCATGGCCGACGATAAGAAAGCGAAGCGTCCGCCCAGTGCCGCCCCCCAAGGTGCCGGCAAGGGCAAGGAAAAAGTTGCAAAGACGCCGAAGTCAGCACCCAAGGGTGATGGTGCCAAGGTTGCTGCTAAGCCGCGCCCGAAGGACTACAAGCCGCGCATGAAAGCTCTTTACGAGCAGGTCGTGCGCAAGGCGATGACCGAGAAGTTCGGTTATTCGAATGGTATGCAGGTTCCCAAGCTCGAGAAGATCGTGCTGAACATGGGTGTCGGCGAGGCTGTGAACGATCGCAAGAAGGTCGAAAACGCCGCTGGCGATCTCGCCCTTATTGCTGGCCAGAAGCCGGTCGTCACCCGCGCTCGCAAGTCTATCGCGACGTTCAAGGTGCGTGACGGCATGGCACTCGGTGCCAAGGTCACGCTGCGCGGCGATCGCATGTACGAATTCCTCGACCGGTTCGTCACGGTGGCACTGCCGCGCGTGAAAGACTTCCGTGGGCTCAATCCGAAGAGCTTCGATGGCCGCGGCAATTATGCGCTCGGTCTGAAGGAGCATATCGTGTTCCCGGAAATCGACTACGACCGCGTCGACGAGATCTGGGGCATGGACGTCATCGTCTGCACGACCGCGAAAAACGACGATGAAGCTCGCGAACTGCTCAAGAATTTCAACTTCCCATTCCGTACCACGACGTAGAACTTAACCTCGGCGACCGCGTGGGGCCGGCCTCGATGGCTTGATCCGACGCATCCGAAAAGTGGGTTCTTGGAGGCCCTGATGGCAAAGCAAAGCTCGATCAATAAAAATAACTACCGGCGCATGCTGGTGGCTCAGAAGGCCGCGCGTCGCGCAAAGCTCAAGTCGATCATCGGCAACGAGAAGACGAGTGCTCCGGAACGTATGCAGGCGACGATCAAGTTGGCGCAGATGCCACGCAACTCGTCGAAAACCCGCATTCGCAACCGTTGCGAAGTGACTGGGCGGTCACGCGGCTACTATCGCAAGCTGAAGCTGTGTCGCAACCAACTGCGCGAGCTGGCAAGTCAGGGCATGATCCCTGGCATGACCAAGTCGAGCTGGTAACGGGGCGAGGAGAGAACAACCATGGCGATCAATGATCCGCTGGGCGATATGCTGACCCGCATCCGTAACGCACAGATGCGCCGGCGCCCGAAAGTTTCTAGCCCGGCGTCTAATTTGCGCGCGCGCGTGCTCGACGTCCTTGCTGACGAGGGCTATATCCGCGGCTATACGCAGGTCGAGCATAAGAACGGCTTGAAAGAACTCGAAATCGAACTGAAGTACGCCAACGGGCAGCCCGCGATCCGCGAGATTGCGCGCGTCTCCAAACCCGGCCGTCGCGTGTATTCGCCGGTCAAAGACTTGGAGACGGTAGCCAACGGTCTGGGCGTGTCGATCCTGTCGACTCCCAAGGGCGTGATGTCGGACTCGCGTGCTCGTGAAGAAAACGTCGGCGGCGAAGTGCTCTGCAACGTCTTCTAAGCCTTTGCCCCGTTACCTTGGTGGGTGGCGGGGCCGTGATCAAGAATTTGGAAGCCAGGATAGGTTTCCGTAGAAGCGAAGGTTCGTAAGATGTCGCGCATCGGCAAAAAGCCAGTTCCGGTTCCGAAGGGAATTACCGCGACTGTGTCAGGTCAGTTGATCAAGATGAAAGGTCCGAAGGGCGAGCTTTCGTTTACGGCCCCTGAAGAGATCAAAGTGGTTCAAGACGCGGAAGGCATCACCGTGTCGCCGGTCGACGAAACGAAGCGTGCCCGCTCCATGTGGGGCATGTCGCGCACTCAAGTCGCCAATCTGATCGAAGGGGTGACCAACGGTTTCACTCACACCCTGGAAATTCAGGGCGTTGGTTATCGTGCCGCCATGAAGGGCAAAGACAAGTTGAACCTCCAGATCGGGTTCAGCCATGAAGTTCTGCACGACGTGCCGAAGGGTGTCGATGTGGTGGTTGCTGGTGCCAAATCGGAAATCATCACCGTTTCAGGCATCAACAAGCAACTCGTCGGCCAAGTCGCCGCCGATATCCGTTCCTACCGTCCACCGGAGCCCTATCAGGGCAAGGGCATTCGCTACAAAGGCGAATATGTCCACCGCAAGGAAGGCAAGAAGAAGTAATCTCTGGCGCCTGCAGCGGTTTTCTGCTTTGCAGCGCGACACGACAATAAAAGCCTCGGGAATACGACAATGGTCCGCAAACTCAATCAGACCGAAAAGCGCAAAATGCGCAATCGGAAGAACCTCAAGAAGAACAATGCGGGTCGTCCACGGCTTTCCGTGCACCGCTCTGGCATGCACATCTACGCGCAGGTCATCGACGATGTCGCAGGCCGCACCCTGGTCGCTGCGTCGACCATGGAAAAAGACATGAAGTCGGCGCATAAGTCCGGAGCCAACGTTTCGGCGGCATCGGCTGTGGGCAAGCTGGTTGCCGAGCGCGCTGTCAAGGCCGGCATTCAGGAAGTCGTGTTCGATCGTGGCGCGTTTCTTTATCATGGCCGCGTGAAAGCGTTGGCTGAAGGCGCCCGTGAGGCCGGCCTTAAGTTCTGATCCGCTGCGAAAGCACGAATAGTTTTGAGACTGAAAGGATACCCTAGTGGCACGTAGTCCAAGCCGTGATCGCGGACGTGGCGAAGAGCGCGAAGAGAGCGAGTTCAAAGAGAAACTCGTAGGCATCAACCGCGTCGCAAAGGTCGTCAAGGGCGGCAAGCGCTTCGGTTTCGCGGCGCTCGTCATCGTCGGTGACTTGAAAGGCCGCGTCGGCTTCGGTCACGGCAAGGCACGCGAAGTGCCAGAAGCGATCCGTAAGGCCACCGAGGCCGCGCGTCGCGGGCTTATCCGCGTGCCGCTTCGCGAAGGCCGGACACTGCATCACGACAGCGTCGGTCGGCATGGCGCGGGCAAGGTCGTGCTTCGTTCGGCCCCTCCCGGTACCGGCATCATCGCTGGTGGTCCGGCGCGTGCTGTGTTCGAGATGCTCGGCGTGCAGGACGTGGTCGCCAAATCGCTCGGATCGACCAACCCATACAACCTCGTGCGTGCTGCTTTCGATGCGTTGAAGCACCAGGAAAACCCGCGTGGTGTCGCCAACCGCCGTGGTAAGAAGGTTTCGGAAATCATTTCTCGTCGCCGCGATGGGTCTGCTGCCGACGCCGAAGCTGCGGCAGCAGCGGACGCGGCTTGAATGTGACGGTCAAGCGCGGCGCGATCTACGCGGCGTGCTTGTCTTCGCTTCAGTGACGCATCCATAGACGCTTTCAACTACGACGTAAGGTAACGACATGGCCGCCCAAAAAACAATCACTGTCGAACAATATCGGAGCGCTATCCGTCGCCCCGAAATCCAGACTGCGACGTTGAAAGGTCTGAAGCTCAACAAGCTTCATCGCCGTAGCACGTTGATCGACACGCCGGAGGTACGGGGCATGATCCATCGTATCGCACATCTGGTGCGCATCGTGCCGGACGCCGCTGCAAAGAAGTAATCGATGCAGATCGTGACCGTTCGAGCGCGTGCGCTCCGGTCATGTGGGTTCGGTGACTGTTGGAATGTCTGGTGTCGCGCTGGATAACTGTATAATCGACTGATGCGTCGTAACCGACGCTGTGACTTACGAGGAATGGAAGCCATGCGGCTCAATCAGATCAAAGACAACGAAGGCTCACGCAAAGAGCGCATTCGCATCGGCCGCGGCATAGGCTCGGGCATGGGCAAGCAGGGCGGTCGCGGTGGCAAGGGTCAGACCGCACGTTCGGGTGTTCGTCTCGGCGGCTTCGAAGGCGGTCAGATGCCATTGCATCGGCGTCTGCCCAAGCGCGGCTTCAAATCGATGAACCGCAAAGATTGGAACGAGATCAACTTGGTCGATCTGCAGGGCGCGATCGATAGCAAGCGGATCGACGGATCGAAGCCGATCGATATCGCTGTGCTCGTCGCGGCTGGGGTCATTCGGCGCCAGCTCGACGGTCTGCGGATTCTGGGCGAGGGCGAGTTGACGTCGAAAGTGACGATCACCGCCAATCACGCGACGGCGTCAGCCAAAGCAGCCATCGAAAAAGCGGGCGGCGCGCTGAAGCTGATCGAAGTCAAGATCCTGAAGGCCGACGTCGAAAAGGCTGCCAAGACGGCCGCCAAGAAGGCAAAGAAGTCCGGCAAGAAGGCCGGCGGCACCGAAGAGTGAATTGCGCGGTGCCATCAGAGCGCCGGAGTGATCGCCGGGTTTGAAATTTCGGCTGCTCAGCCGGATTCAAATCGGTTACCGTACTCGAAATTGGGCATCGGTGCCCCCATGTGGCTGACAGCGCGACGCGCTCATTCAGCAGGCGCTAGGCTGGCGGCGAGTTGACAGCGCGGCGGGGCTATACTGAAAGCCGAGCAGCCGGCATCGACGTTGCTGCGCCTGGGAGTGATACGATATGGTTTCCGCTGCCGAGCAACTTGCCTCGAACATGAACTTCGGAGCCTTCTCCAAAGCGGAGGAGCTTAAAAAGCGTCTCTGGTTCACGTTGATTGCACTATTGGTCTATCGGCTCGGTACCTTCATCCCATTGCCCGGCGTCAATCCCGCTGCGTTCGCTGCCTCGTTCAAACAGCAGTCGGGCGGCATGCTCGGCATGTTCAATATGTTTGCCGGCGGCGCCGTCGAGCGTTTGGCAATCTTCGCCCTCAATATCATGCCGTATATCTCTGCGTCGATCATCATGCAGTTGATGACGAGCGTCGTGCCGACCCTTGAAACCTTGAAAAAGGAAGGTGAAGCCGGTCGTAAGCAGATCAACCAATATACGCGCTATCTGACGGTCGGGCTGGCCGCGTTCCAAGCCTATGGCATCGCGATCGGCCTCGAAGGCAGCCGTAGTCAAGTCGGTTCCGTCGTCACCGATCCCGGCATCTTTTTCCGCCTTACCACAGTGATCACGCTCGTGGGCGGGACCATGTTCCTGATGTGGCTCGGCGAGCAGATCACCGCGCGCGGCGTCGGCAACGGAACCTCGTTGATCATCATGGCCGGCATCGTCGCTGGCCTGCCCGCAGCCCTCGGCAACCTGTTCGACCTTTCACGCCAAGGAGCGATCTCGGTTCCCTTGCTGCTCGGTTTGCTGGCGATGATGCTGGCTGTGGTTGCAGCCGTCGTGTTCATAGAGCGGGCGCAACGGCGACTGTTGATACAGTATCCAAAGCGGCAGATGGGCAACAAGATGTTCCAGGGCGATGCCTCGCATCTGCCGCTGAAGCTGAACTCTTCGGGCGTCATCCCGCCGATCTTCGCATCCTCGCTGTTGCTGTTGCCGATCACGGCGGCTCAATTCGCGGCGGACTCGGGGCCGGACTGGCTCAAAGAGGTCGTGGCATTGCTGGGTCGTGGACAACCGTTGTATCTTGCGGTGTACGTCGCGCTCATTTTGTTCTTCGCGTTCTTCTACACGGCCGTCGTTTTCAATCCGCAAGAGACAGCCGACAATCTGCGCAAGTATGGTGGCTTCATCCCAGGCATCCGTCCCGGTGCCAAAACTGCCGAGTTCATCGACTATGTGCTGACTCGCATCACAGTCGTTGGTGCGCTTTACTTGGCTATCGTCTGCGTCCTGCCCGAAGTGCTGACGTCCATCGGCGGCATCCAGTTCACGTTCGGCGGTACTTCGCTGTTGATCGCTGTCAGCGTGATGATGGACACGGTGGCTCAGATTCAAAGTCACTTGATCGCCCAACAATATGAGGGCCTGATAAAGAAGGCCAAGCTTCGGGGAGCGTCAACGCCACGCGGCCGTTAATCCAAGGGGGACTGCCGAAGCCGGCAGTATGGGTGCTGTGATGAAATTAATTCTTTTGGGCCCGCCGGGCGCAGGCAAAGGCACTCAAGCCAAGTTGCTGTCGGAGTCCTACGGCATCCCGCAACTTTCCACCGGGGAGATGCTGCGCGCGGCGGTCAAGGCTGGCTCCGAGATCGGAAAAAAAGCCAAGGCGGTGATGGATAGTGGTGGATTGGTTTCGGACGATATCGTCATCGGCATCATTTCCGATCGCATTGCTCAGCCGGACTGCGTCTCTGGTTTTATTCTTGATGGCTTTCCTCGGACTTTGAATCAGGCTGCTGCGCTCGATAAGCTGCTTGCTTCCAAAAAACGGGCTCTCGACGCGGTAATCTCTATGAGTGTGCACGACGAAGAACTCGTCAAACGCATCGACGGCCGGTTCACCTGCGCGACCTGCGGCGCCGGCTATCACGACAAATATCACCAAACGAAGAAATCGGGCATCTGCGACAAATGCGCCGGTACGACGTTCACCCGGCGGCCTGACGACAACGCCGAAACGGTGCGCGCGCGTTTGATGGTTTACTATCGTGAGACCTCGCCGTTGATCGGCTATTACTTCGCCAAGGGCAAGCTTTCTACCATCGATGGAATGGCACCTATCGGTGACGTAACCAAGGCGCTGGAGGCTATTCTGTCGCCATTTGCGAAAACGCACGTGAAGGCTTAGTTCGGTGCGTCCGTATGAGCTTTGACGACTGCATGTGGGGTCTGCGGCGATTTGGCGCAGGGGTTGTTCGACGATTACGTTCTATTCAATCGCAGCATCCAAAAAATTGCCTCGCTCTCGCCGAGCGTGGGCGTAATGATGAAATCGGCTGTGTTCAGTCGAGTAATAACTAGTGCCGCCGAGCGGTTCGAATAGTGAAGTCCGCATGGCGGCTGAAGGAGAGAGACGTGGCTCGTATTGCAGGTGTGAACATCCCGACTCAGAAGCGAGTCGTCATAGCTCTTCAATATATTCACGGCATCGGTGAAAAATTCGCGTCTGAGATCTGCACGAAAGTCAAGATTCCGGCTGAGCGCCGCGTCAATCAATTGACGGACGCCGAAGTGCTTCAAATCCGCGAGACGATCGATCGCGACTATATGGTCGAGGGCGATCTTCGTCGTGACACCGCCATGAATATCAAACGTTTGATGGATCTTGGTTGCTACCGCGGGCTCCGTCACCGTCGCGGTCTTCCGGTTCGTGGCCAGCGCACGCATACGAATGCACGCACGCGCAAGGGCCCCGCCAAGGCGATCGCCGGTAAAAAGAAGACCTAGCCTCTGCATCGGCCCAACCAAAGCGCCCAGAGTGGCGCTGCGGCGGGTTGGAGATTCGGCGGAGCAAGTCACGCAGACGAAATGTGGGTGCGGCGGAAGCCGCCGCCCAGGGTGCCGATCCGGCGCTCGGATAATTCAGACTTTGAGAAAGCACGAGTATTCGAATGGCCAAAGAAGCAGCCGCAGCACGCCCCCGCAAGCGCGAGCGCAAGAACATCACTTCGGGTGTGGCGCACGTCAACGCCACGTTCAACAACACGATGATAACCATCACGGACGCACAGGGTAACACGATCGCCTGGTCGTCGTCGGGCACCAAAGGGTTCAAGGGTTCGCGCAAGTCAACTCCTTACGCCGCCCAGGTCGCTGCTGAAGATGCTGGTCGCAAGGCCATGGAGCACGGCATGAAGATCCTCGAAGTCGAGGTCATGGGTCCCGGTTCGGGCCGTGAGTCCGCCCTGCGCGCATTGCAGGCCGTCGGCTTCCAGATCACGTCGATCCGCGACGTGACGCCGATCCCGCACAACGGTTGCCGCCCGCGCAAGCGCCGCCGGGTTTGATCGCGACGTGCCTTGTACCGCATCGGTGGTGCGAGGCCAATTTGTCCTGATGGCAGCTGGCAGCCGATGGCTGAGCTTTGCAGTATTTTGTAGTTGGAAGTGGTCCGATCGCTTGAGCGATCGGAAACGTTCGAGCGCAATCGTCTGAATTGCCTGGCTAACCAAAATTTCCCCTGAACTGACGCGCGAGGCCAAACCCTATGGCGAATATTCTCCAAAAAAACTGGCAGGATCTGATCAAGCCGTCGAAGCTGCAAGTGACCCCTGGTCGCGACAAGGTGCGGTTTGCGACAATGGTCGCAGAGCCGCTCGAGCGCGGTTTCGGCATGACGCTGGGTAATGCGTTGCGTCGCGTGCTGTTGTCGTCGCTTCAAGGTGCCGCGATCACGACGGTTCAAATCGACGGCGTGCTGCATGAGTTCTCATCGATCCCGGGCGTTCGGGAAGACGTGACCAACATCATTCTGAACATCAAGGAAGTTGCGCTGCGCGTGCATTCCGAAGGTGTCAAACGCATGGTGCTGAAGAAGGAAGGCCCCGGCATCGTCAAGGCTGGCGATATCGAAGCCTCTTCGGAAGTCGAGATCCTCAACCCCGAGCATGTGATTTGCACGCTCGACCAGGGTGCCTCGATCCGTATGGAATTCTCGGCGACGATGGGCAAAGGGTATGTCCCGGCCGAGCGCAACCGTCCTGATGACGCGCCGATCGGCCTGATTCCGGTCGACAGCTTGTTCAGCCCGGTCAAGAAAGTCTCTTATAAGGTCGACAACACCCGCGAAGGGCAGGACCTGAACAAAGACAAGCTGACCATGACCGTCGAAACCGACGGGTCGATCTCGGCCGAGGACTCGGTGGCTCTCGCCGCCCGCGTCTTGCAGGACCAGTTGGCCGTGTTCGTGAACTTCGAGGAGCCGAAGAAGGCCGTCGAGGAACAGCGGCATCCAGAGTTGGCCTTCAACGCTGCACTGCTCAAGAAAGTCGATGAACTGGAGCTTTCGGTCCGTTCGGCGAACTGCTTGAAAAACGATAACATCGTCTATATCGGCGACCTCATTCAGAAGTCTGAAGCCGAGATGCTGCGCACGCCGAACTTCGGCCGCAAGTCGCTCAACGAGATCAAGGAAGTGCTGGCGTCCATGGGGCTCCACCTTGGCATGGAAGTCCCGAACTGGCCGCCTGACAACATCGAAGACCTCGCCAAGCGGTTCGAGGACCAGTATTGATTTAGTAGGTTGGGTCAAGCTTTTGCGCGACCCAACGCTGCAGCCTGAACTTGGGAGGTGGGGTCGCGCAGACGCTCGATCCAACCTTCAAGCCACGAGGTGAGGCCGTAGAACCTCCCCGTAACAACCGAAGCGAAAAAGAGAGACACTCAGATGCGACACGGCAAACTAGGGCGGCGTTTCAGCCGCGACAGCGCACATCGGCAGGCTATGTTCTCGAACATGGCGGCGTCGCTGATCCAGCACGAACAAATCGTCACGACCTTGCCGAAAGCCAAGGATCTCAGGCGCATCGTCGAAAAGTACATCACGCTTGCCAAGCGTGGAGACCTCAACTCGCGTCGTCTTGCGGCATCGCGGATGGGCGACGAGGCGATGGTCAAGAAGCTGTTCGACGTGCTCGGGCCGCGTTACAAGGATCGCGCCGGTGGTTACACCCGCGTCCTCAAGGCTGGCTTCCGTTACGGCGATAGCGCACCGCGCGCCGTGATCGAACTGGTGGACCGCGACGTTGCGGCGAAAGGGAAGCTCGATAAAGAGCGTCATGCCGAAATGTTGAAGGCGCAGGAGCAGGGTTGAACCTTGCGTCGTCTGAAGTCGAAAAAATTTGTGCCCGGGCCGAAAGGTGCCGGGCACAGTCGTTCGGGCGGGTTTCGTGCGGCGACATCAGGTGCCGTAAAATATGCGCCTCTGCGAAACGGGTGGAGGTGGCCTGCGCGTCAAGCACATTGCATCATGTAACAGTTTGTGATGTAGTCAGTGGGAAATTCACTCTTACCGAAACAAGCGGTATAAGCCCTACCGGCAATATGGTTCCTCACGCTCACTCAGGTCCGCCGCATTTCCTGATGCCGTGAGGTGGTGTCGTAGCCTTCGACAAGGAGTGGCCTCCTCACCGTCGAAGGCAACGACCATAAGTCAGGCGACAGGTCGACGCCCTCTTTGACCTACGCTTGACAGGCCGGGTTTGTGATATCTCGGAACGTACCCCGCTGCCGAGATGTTGCGGACCCGGCCATATAGATGCCGACTCCTCGCGCCGCGCAACCCGCTGACATGAAAAAGCCGGGGCGCGCATGAGCGCAACCCGGCTTCGTTATTTCGGTCAAGTCGCTGACTACGGCTTTACTTGATCTTGGCTTCTTTGAAGTCGACGTGCTTGCGCGCAACGGGATCGTACTTCTTGAACACCAGTTTTTCGGTGCTGGTGCGCGGGTTCTTCTTCGTTACGTAGAACACGCCCGTACCAGCTGTGCTGAGGAGCTTGATCTTCTGGGTTGCTGGCTTCGCCATGAGACTCTCGCAGATAAAAGCCTCGGTCGGAGGCGGTCGTTAAAGGGTTGGCCGCACCATAGTCGTGCCGGTGCGGTAGTCAAGGCGTCAGACGCATAATAGGCACCATCGACGATGGCTCAAACGAGTGGAGCGGCGGGGGACGATGCGGTTGCGTTCGAAACCCGGGCCGTCACGCTCAGGCGTTCCACTGCCGCCTGAAGGATATGTCCTAGCAACTCCGAATACCGCATGCCTTGGAAGCCAGCCATGATGTTGAGCTTGCCATCCCAGCACCAGCCGGGATTGGGGTTGACTTCGAGCAGTTTGATTTCGCCTTTGGCGTCCGCGCGGAAATCGAAGCGGGCGTAATCGCGGCAATTCAAGCGCTCGAACAGCTTCGCCGAGTTGTCGATTAATTGCTGCTGTACCGCTTCAGGCAGTATCGCCTCGCGATATTTGATCTGCGTCCAGTAGGGGCTGTCCGGTTCCCACTTCGACTCGTAGCCGAGGATAGGCGGCAGACCCTTGTCGAGTTTGGAAAAATCCACTTCTAGTATCGGCAGCGCACGGAGTCCCTGATCGGGATTGCCGACAAGGCCGACAGAGTATTCGGCACCCGTCAGGTATTCCTGCACCAGCACCGGTCGCTTAGGGAACAGCACACGCAGATGCTCGAGGTAGTCCAGCAACTGCTTGGTGTTTTTGACGACCGCATCTTTGGTGATGCCGATCGAGCTGTCGCCGAAGTTGGGCTTGAGCAGTGCGGGAAACACCGACGGCAGGGTGGCACCCTGATCGCCTGGGCGCACGTACGTTTCGAGCGGCACCGGCACATCGAGTGACTGCGCCACCGCACGGACCAGCCCCTTGTCGTAGCAGGCGGCAAGGCAGCCCGGCGCGCCGCCCGTATACGGAATATCGGCAATGTCGAGCATCGCCGGTACGTGAAGCTCCTTGAAGGCGTCGTTGTTCAGGCCCTCGTCGCACAGATTGAACACCAGATCCGTGCGCAGCTCGGCGAGATCACGCTCCAGCGTCGAATGATTGTCGAGCGTGCGAAATTTGTACTGTGGCAGCTCGGACAGCGCGTCGCGCAGCTTGCGGATAGTTTCCATGTCTTCCGGATTGAACTGCCCGTCGCGTTTTACAGTGTCGGGGAGTCGGGGATCGCCCAACAGGATGGTGACGTCGAGAACGGCCGCTTTGCCGCGTGGTTTGCGCGCCGGCAGAACGGGCGCGTCGGCGGTCAGCAGGATGCGGCGCGCCATCATGCCGAGATCCTGGTCGCGGTCCGACAGCGCCTCGACGTGTCCATGATGCCGAATATTGCGAAAGCCGGTCTTCTCGAGAAGCTTGGTTATGCTTTCCTTGGTGTAGAGGCGCTCGGCGTAGAACTGGTCGGCGATCACGCCGATTTCGTCCTGTACGATCACTTCCCGACTGATCAGCCGGTCGCCTTCCTTACTGATCGAGCGCTCACGATTGACGAAGTGGTGTTCGTCGATCCACTCCCACGACCGCTTTTCGAAGTGCTCGTGCATATGCGCGCCATCGGTAATGTCGAGCACGATCTGGCCGGACGGGCGCAGGATTTTGGCGACAGCCGACAAAACCTTTTCGTCGTCCTGTTTGTCGGAAAAATAGCCGAACGAGTTGCCCATGATGCAGACGCAGTCGACGCTGCTTTCTGGCAAGCGGGGATTGCGCGCATCGCCTTCCTTGAAGGCGACCTGCAGGCTCTCTCCTTGCGCGCGCTTTTTGGCGAGGCGGATGAGGTAGCGCGAACGGTCGACGCCCATGACGTTCTTGAAGCCGCGCCTCGCCAATTCGAGGCAATGGCGGCCCTGCCCGCAGCAGAGGTCGAGGATGGAGCTGTGTGGTTGGATCGCGGCGGCGGACATGATGAAGTCCACCTCGCGGCGCGTGTTCTCATTGTTCTCGACGACGTCGCCATCGGTCTTGACGTACAGGGCGTTGAAAAGTTTGCGCCACCATTCCTGTGGAAGATGCTGTTCGAGATCGGAGACGGGACCGAGGCAAGATCTTGCCGGTGTGCGCTTGGTTCGCTTAGGCTTCGAGGCTAGTGCCATGATGGACGATCGTCCTCCAAGCTGCCGGTCCCGCAGGGCGAATGCCCGTTGATCTCGATGCGCGCCGTGCACATGATACTGCGCCGCCGAACATTCAACCGGTTCGTCAGGATGTCTTGCAGACCCCCCAATGGCTGGCGATCCTTAGTCGCACTGAAAACCTTGTCAAACGCTTATCGCGAGATCTCCGCTGTCATTTCCATGTTTCAGTTATCCCGCCGACGCGCACTCACGCCGGCGGTGATCGGTATCGCTTCAGCGTGATCGTTGCATCACCGCAACGAAGAAGCCGTCGGTCCCGTGCATGCCCGGCGAGAGCAACAGCGTGTCATCGCGACCGTCGGCCGAGGCACGCGGCGCAGGCGTTTTCAGCGTCTCGCTCCAGACTTGCCGCCATGGGCGCACCGAGAAATGCGAGTTGGCCTTTAAAAACCAGGCGATCTGATCGGTGTTCTCGTCGGCCAGCAACGAGCACGTCACGTAGACGAGCCGGCCTCCCGGTTTGACGGCGAATGCCGCGCGCGTCAGCACCGACTGTTGATCCTTGATGCGCGCCGTGAGGACATCCGGCTTGAGCCGCCATTTTGCATCGGGTTTGCGACGCCAGGTGCCCGATCCGCTGCATGGCGCATCGACCAGCACGACGTCGAAAGTTCCCTTGCGCGTATCCAATGCCGCAGTGTCGCCGGCAGTCATGACGTCCACGTTGGTGATGCCCGCGCGCGTCAGACGCTCGAAGATCGGTCGCAGCCGCGACTTGTCGGAATCATACGCATGGATTTTGCCCTGGTTTTCCATTGACGCTGCCAGTGCCAACGTTTTCCCGCCCGCGCCGGCGCACAGATCGAGCACGTTGTCACCCGGCTTCACACCGGCCATCGCGGCTGCGATCTGCGAGCCTTCGTCTTGAACCTCGAACCAGCCGCGACCATGGGCGGCCTCGGCTTCGACATTCGGCGTGCGTCCATCGCCGTCCGGGGCAGCGATCCGAAGTGCCGTGGGACTAAGTGTCGTCGCCGTCGCGCCCAGGGCAGCGAGTGCGTCTTGCACCTGCGTGCGCGTGGCTTTCAACGTGTTGACGCGGAGATCGACCGGAGCGCGCCGGGCGATGGCCTGCCCCTCCGCAACCAGCCGGTCCCCGAAGACGCGTCGCAGATGCGGTGCCAGCCATTGCGGTACGTTGGCCTGCTGCCAATCGGCAGCGCCTTCGTGGGGACCTTGGCTGACACGCGTGAGTTCATCCGATGTCAACGGGGGGAGGCTGTGCTGCGCACCGTCGAACAAGGCCGAGATGGCAGGCCCGCCAAGGCCGCGCGCGCTGACGAGAGCGCCGAGTATGAGCGCGCGCGGGGTGTCGCCGCGCATATGAAACGCCGACAGCCCACGCTGCCGCAAAGCATCATAAACGTAGTTGCCGATCGCCGACCGGTCGCCTGAGCCCGCGAAGCGATGCGCCTTGCCCCAGTCGGATAATGCGGTGGCGGCCGGTTGATGGTGAACGAGTATCTGTTCCAGAACATCGGCGGCGGCTTGAACGCGTGCGGCAGGTCTCATGTCGATCGGCACCTTGGGGTGAAAGAGTGATGCCAGCCATAGCAGAGAACTCACGATCCGGTATCGCCGCCCTCTGATATCTATGCTGTCTGCGACAATCCGCAGATGTGCTTCAAGATCTAAGACCTCCTGCTCAACCGGTGCGCGTCACCTGAGCGCCGTTGGCGAGCCACGTTTCCAGCGCATCCACCAGCCCGTCCAGCGGCCTGAAACCGTTGGTGACGAGCGCATAGCCGCGCTCGGCGTTGCCGGCCGCCAGCATGGGAAAGCCGGTGACGCCCAATTCCTGTGACGTCAGGAAATCGCGGACTGTCGCGCTCCTGGTGTCGGCGCTCTCGAAGCGTGCGCGGAAGGTGGTGCCGACGATGCCTGCTTCCTCGGCGATTTTGACGATGACGTCGGTGTCGGTCACATCGCGGTTGTGGCCGTAGAAGGCTTCGGAGATCCGCGCTTTGAAAGTCAGCGGTGACAGCGGTTTTGCGCCGTCCCAGTCCCGCAGCGTCACGACGGCGCGACAGGCGGGCTCGGTATCGTAGATGAAATCCTGCCGGTCGAAGAACGCCATGTCGAATGTCTGGCCGGACGCCTCAGCTACTTTCTGCCAGGCGTTGCGGATGTAGGTCTTGTCTTCCTGCCGCATCGGTTTGGTGTTGCCCGCTCTGAGGCCGCCCATGACCAGCCGCACCGGCAACCTGCCGGCAAAATGCGACGCCAGGTGCTCGATGACAGGCGCAAAGCCGTAGCACCACGAACACAGGGGATCGGCGACGTAGAGAAAGTGCAGGTCTTGCGGCGTATCAGGGCTCATCGGTCACCTCGCATCGGGTTCAGTTCGATATAGGTCAGGGGCGCGAATTTCAACAGACGCTGCGTCGAGGTTAACCTGCGGTTTACCTTGCTGCTGCCATACCCTTGCCGCGCTGTCCGTAGGCGGTGCTGGCCGGATCGGCCAAGTCGGGTGTCACTCAGGATGAGTGGCAGCGCGTTGGGAATGGTGTGGGATATGTCAGGTTACAACAGGGTCGCATGGCGCGATCTCTGGCGCGCCTTACCTTCAGGCGACTGCGCTTCGAAGCTCCAGCGGTTGAAGCCTCACCGAGTGGGTGCCGCCGTAACGGCTTTGGCTATCGTCGGGTTAATTGCTGGTTGCTCGCGTTCGAGCGGCGATCGACTGCAGTCGAGCTTGACGCCGCGCACACCGCAACGAAGCGATCGCACCGCGTCGGTGCCGCCGACGTCGATCCGGGTGTCGACCGATGGTCCCCAGAGTGCGAAAGGCGGGGGAACCTACAAAATCGGCAAGCCCTATTCTATCGGCGGCAGTTGGTATGTGCCGCACGAAGATCCGAACTACGACCGCACCGGCATCGCATCGTGGTATGGCGCGGATTTTCATGGTCGCAAAACCGCCAATGGCGAAGTCTACGACATGAACGCGTTGACCGCCGCGCACCCGACCTTGCCGATTCCTTCTTATGCGTACGTCACCAGTCAGAGAACCGGGCGCAGCGTTCTGGTGCGCATCAACGATCGCGGTCCCTATGCGAAAGGTCGCATCATGGATCTCTCTCGCCGCACAGCCGAAGCGCTCGGCGTTGCCGCTGCGGGCATTTCTGAGGTCCGCGTCAGATATGCCGGCCGCGCGCCGCTGAACGGCGACGACAGCCGCGAGCGCCACTATCTCGACAGTCAGCCATGGTCGCATGAGGTGTCGCGGGATATGATCGCCAGCGCGGCGCCGGCGCAGGTCCGCGGCCCCGAGTGGCGCGGGCGTATGGGACTGATGCGGTAGAGCAATGTTCGAAGGACTTCGACAGAAGCAAGCGAAACTGGAGTTCGAGCGCAGGAGCAAAATCCGAGTTTTGTTGAACGCATT
>JANYHG010000071.1 GCA_025359165.1 Hyphomicrobiaceae bacterium | reverse complement strand
CAGGGGCACCAGCGCAATCGTGCCGAACAGCCGTATCGCGATCCAGACCGCAGCGGCAGCTGTGCCCATGGGGCCGACGATGTCGGCTAGCGGCAGCGGGTTTCGCCCGGACTTGACGGTGATCCACACCCCCGCAATAGCGGTGCCCGCTGCGATCGACAGCTGCCAGATTGATAGTGAGCCCTCCTGTGCTCGCGGCGATCCCAGCTGCGTTCCAAGCCCTGCTCCATCGAAGCGGTAGCCCCTCCGCACGAAGAGCACGGCCGCCAGCATTAAGGCTGCGCGCAGTGGGTAGCCGGCTTCCGGACGGGAAAACGCGGCCCCCACGATCAAAAGCGACGCGAGCAAAACAACGAACGGTGCTATTTCCGCGATCACCGGGTCGCACAGCAACGGACGGGCCACGCTTGCGCCGCCGAGGCCAGCGTCATTTTTGGAGCGATGGAACCATCGCAGGTTCTCAGCTGACACCAGCAACACCGCAGAAAGGGCTGAGAACGCAATCCAGCCGGCGTGACTGTGGAAGCCGTCGATAGCCAGGGACGGCGACACGTGGGCACCGATCAACAACAACCCACTGATGCGGATGGTATTGAGCAGCCAGCTCGCCGCAGCGGCGAGCGGAATCAGCAGGAGCGCCCGCCACAGCCACAGCCGACGGCGCAGCGCCAGCACATAGCCCGTCATCACCAAGCTCACCAGCACCACGCCGGATAGGCCGGAGCAGTTAGCCGAGATGTGTACCTTGAACCGACCTATAACGATCCATGCGCGGGCCGGGTCTGCAGTAACCGGCTCGCCGAGCGCCGAAAGCAAGAGCTTGACCGTCCAGAACGTCGGCACTTGCAGCGCGGATTCTGCCCAGGCGAAGCTTTCCGCCTTCACCGCCGCCAGTGGCAATAGAAGGATCGCCGCGCCAGACAAAATCTCATGCCAGCCAAGCCCTTGCCGGACTGTCGCGCAACCTGCGAGCAGCCGGTTGTGCAGCGAGCCGCTGTCTGCCACCGAGCGCTCGGCCGTCAGCAGACTTGTCAGCAGCACTAAGACACCGAGCGCCATCAGGCAGCCCGCCCAGAGAGCAATGTTGGCAGTCGCGAGCCCCAACGTCCGGAGTAGATAGGGCGCGAGCAGCAATCCGACCCCGGCAGCATTGCCCGCGAACTGGAGCCGTGTGCCGCGCCAGCGAGCCAGCCGGTTCAGCAACGGCCGTGGCTCATAGATTCCCAAGGCCACAAGAGTCGCGGCAATCGCAGTTGATACCATCAACGATGTTGCCGCGCCGTGGCCAGGGAGCAGAGCGCCACACAGCCATCCTGGCAGACTCAGTTCAATGCATCCCGACCCCGGGGACAGCGCCCCCGTCCCCTCGCCTAGGGTGCGGAGCAGATCCCAGCGATAGCCCGCGAGAAGCAATAACAAATCAATCAGGAGCACGGTCGGCAATAACGCCATCCGCACCTCCGGTTGCGACATCCACTGTCGTGGCGCAAAACCGATCATCTGCATCGCTATCTATTTCTGGCGACGGCGTTCCCACACCATCGTGGCGATGGCGGCCACCGTCGTTATGGCAACGATACTGCCAGTCCCCCCGATCTCAGGGGCGTCTAGTCCGAGTCCCGGTATACCCGCCAGGGCTGGCATGGTTGACGCTGCCATGGCTGCGAGCGTAACCGATAGCGCGACAAGTCTCGAGCGGATCATATCATAGTCTCCGGTTGTGATTTTAGGGGTTGGAAGGCCGCTGTCGGTCGAGACCGAAACGGCGAAACGAGCAGGGCGACCAGCGTCTGCGGTCTGTGCCACGACTCCGCTGCAAGGCCGAACTTCAGCTCCGTCGCGCCTGGGGGGGGATGCCGAAAGGTGCCGAACATCCGATCCCACAACGAGAAGACAGCGGCGAAGTTGCTGTCATGCAGATCAGCCCGATCGGCATGATGCAGCTGGTGCATCGTGGGGGTAACGAGGATGAGACTGAGCGCGGGCTCGAACGGCAGCGGACAAATGTTGGCATGTTGCCACAAGCCGAGCGCGAGTTGCACCGACAGCATGGCAGTAACCGCTGTTGCAGAGATCCCGACCGTTGCGACCACCGTACCGATGACAGCCGCGACCAGCAGGGTCTCAACCGGATGATGTCGCAGCTCGGTACTCGCATCCAATTGCTCGTCACCATGATGCACGCGGTGTAAACGCCACAACATCGGCACCTTGTGCAGACCAACGTGTGCGGCATATGCGGTGAGGTCGAGGACAAGCAGCCCAATCACTGCGGCGAGCCATGGCGGAAAGTCGAGCCGACCCAGGAGCCCAAACCCGGCCTGACTGGACAGGGTGGCCGACACCAGCGCCAGCGAAGGAGTAAGCGCACGGGTCAGGCACGATCCGAAGAGGGTGAGCGCGAACGCGATACACCACCGCAATCCATCGGGACGTATCGGTCGCGCGGGACAACGCAACTCCAGCGCCACCATCAACGGAGCGATTGCAACGGCCAGCAACCAGGCCACTGAAGCCGCACCGGGCAATCCGACTAAGTACGCACTTTCAATCACAACAATCCCTACACCAACACCACGACGACTAATGGTCGACGCTTATCCACAGGCTAAATCTGTGCACAACCATGCAACAATGTCGGGTGCGGACGAAACTAGAAATCTGTGAAACAAGGCTGGAGACGCAAAATCCGACGACGATGTGGCGCATGCGCAACACTGGTCCGCACGCCCGTAATAGATCAGCTGCGACGCTGCTAGGCACCGAAAACGTGTCGCTGATCTTCGCCCCACGGTTCGGCCACGACATGACGCATCGTTTGCCGTGTCCGGCTACATCGTGACTGGCTTTGGCACCCCGGCATTTTTCAGCTCATTTGCGACCAAAACATCCTCAGGATTATCGGCTTCCGCCGCTGTTTCCCTGTTGAGATGCGCCTGCATCCGCTCAACATCAAGCGCACCTTCCCAGCGGGCGACCACGATCGTGGCGACGCCATTGCCGATCAGGTTGGTGAGTGCACGCGCCTCCGACATGAAACGATCGACACCAAGAATAAGCGCGATGCTGGCGACGGGGATCGTTCCCACCGAGGCCAAGGTCGCGGCGAGCACGATGAAGCCCGACCCCGTCACGCCGGCGGCACCTTTCGAGGTCAAGAGAAGGACGCCCAGAATCCCGAGTTGCTGGAGAAGCGACAAATCGGTGTTGGTCGCTTGCGCCAGGAAAAGCGCTGCCATCGTCAAATAGATGCAGGTGCCGTCCAGGTTGAACGAATATCCGGTTGGGATCACCAAGCCGACAACCGATTTTTCGCAGCCCAGGTTCTCCATCTTGGCAATCATGCGCGGCAGCACGGACTCGGACGAAGAAGTGCCGAGAACGATCAACAGTTCTTCTTTGATATAGCGGATGAACTTGAAAATATTAAAACCGGCCAGCCAGGCGACGAAGCCGAGAATGCCAAAGATGAAAATCAAGCACGTCGCGTAGAATGACGCCATCAGCATGCCGAGCGACATCAGCGTGGTGATGCCGTATTTGCCGATGGTGAACGCCATCGCGCCAAACGCGCCGATCGGCGCGAACAACATGATGATACGAACGACACCAAACAGAGCGTGTGACGCCTGGTCGATGATGCCCACAAGTGCCCGGCCTCGTTCCCCGAGCGCCTGCAGCCCGATTGCGAATAGAACAGCAAAGAACAGCACCTGTAGTATTTCGCCTTCGGCGAACGCACCGACGACCGTATTGGGAATGATGTGCAGCAGTGTGTCGAGGATGCCCTGCTCTTTGGCCTTAGAGACGAAGACTGCGATCGACTTGGTGTCGATCAGCTTGGCGTCGACGTTCATGCCCACACCTGGACGCAGTGTGTTGACGACAATGAGTCCGATGAGCAGCGCGAGTGTCGTCAGCACCTCGAAATAGACCAGCGCCTTGATGCCAACGCGTCCAACTTTTTTCAGATCCTGCATGCTGGCGATGCCGTGCACCACGGTGCAGAAGATGATTGGAGCGATCACCATCTTGATCATCTTGATGAAAACATCACCGAGAGGTTTCATCGCCTCTGCCCAGCCCAGCGGCAGAACCACCAGAGAGCGGAGTGCCTCTGGTACGACCTTGATGTCAGAAGGGGACATCACGCCGAGCACGACACCGGCAAAGATCGCGAGCAGTACTTTGAAGTAGAGACTTTTGTAGAACGGCTGATGCATGGCGGATTGCGTGTTCACAAGATTGTCTCCCCGTGCGATCAATGTTGGCCGCTTCGTGCCAAGCTTCTGATCGGCCGTTCACCCCTATTATTTTTACCATATTGGTCGGGGGCGAAACCGCAAGCCCTCACTCGACCGCCAGATGCCGGCCCGTTGCAGGCGGTCGCGCCTTGTTCGATGACGCACGAATGAAGAGGTCCGGCAGGACATGGCTTCTGCTGCACCGCTCATGGACGAGTGACACTGCAACCTTCGAGACGTTAGCCATTTTCGCAACCTGTGCGTGCGTGCTGTGGTGAGTTGTGCTATTTCTTTTGCATCCCATGGTCATAAGGGGCGGCTTGTGAGCGTTCACGACCCCCGACCGGGAGCCGTGTCGGAACGGTGCGAGGATTGTGAGATCCGAGCGGCGGCGTACAAGGAGGAGAACTCTGAAAGCGCCGTAGCTGAAGGTTCGGGTGCGAGCCCGAAACCGAAGCAACCGTGTCGAAGATAAAGCCGGTCCGATGGTGCGAGGTCACGCACGGCACCTGGCTCGAACTGGCGGACTCTTGTGCCCCCAACAACGCGGCGTTTGATCAACGTGGCGGTTCGAGCGATCCCCCGGCGGCAAATACGGGACGTGGCGTCACGCCATGTATCCGATCACCCGACGTCACGTCCCGCCCCTTCTGGGGGCAGAAAGTGAGGTTGGAACTGGTTAAAACCGCACGGCGCAGGCCGGTGCGGGTTTTGGTGCTTGCGGCCAGCCGGCGCTCTGGACAGGCCGCGGCTGGCGGTGCCATAAGCGCGGGCACTTGCCGGTGCCTTCTGCGCCGGTTCATGGAACGCCACGCATGAGCATCGTGTCCGAAATCTTCAGCTGGTGGGGTGGCAACACCTGGTCGAACCGCATCTATACCCGCCTGCGTGGTCGTCACGTCGGCAACGACGAACGGGGTAACCAGTATTTCGTGCAGTCGAAGGGCATCGGCCCCCTGGGCGTGCCGCGCCGCTGGGTCGTCTACAAGGACGGCGCCGAAGCCTCGCAAATCTCGCCGGATTGGCACGGCTGGATGCACTATACTGTGGATCTGCCACCGACCGAGGATCAGGCCTATCAGCCGCGACCCTGGCAGAAGGCGCATCAGCCGAACCTGACCGGCACACCGGCGGCCTATCGCCCACAAGGGTCGATCCTCAATTCGGACAACCGCCGCAAGGCCGCAACCGGCGATTACAAGCCCTGGAAGCCGGAATAATCCCGGTGATCAGCGGGCTTTCTCTGAAAACGGCTGCACACTTTATCTGGAAGCACGCTGACGCAGAGCCGGCGGGACATCGCATTGCCCTTTTTGCCACAGAAAGAACGTGGGACAATTGCGCGGGTGGTTCGGCTTCCGCATGACTTTCGAGCGCCTGCGTCGTATGTCGGTAACACGGATCGACCCGCTCCAGGCCGTTCCGATTTGCGTTGAATGGCGGTCGTGCTTCTGTCGGGAATATCATCCACATCTTTCCCGAATGCACTTCAGGACCGCACTTCAGGGCCGCATATAAGACCGAGCTTTTGGGACCGAGCTTTTGCGCACGCAGCACCACCACATGTTACGATTCACCTCCGCTGAGACGCTGCTCTTGGCGCTGACGCTGACCGTGGTTGCGCCGTCGCTGGCCAGGGCGCAGCGCATAGAAAATCAGGTCGCTGTGTTCGCTGCGCTGGATAAAGTGACGGCGCGCATTTCGAAACTGGAAATCAAGCTCGGCGACACCGTCAAGTTCGGGGCGCTCAAAGTGACGCCGCGCCTGTGTTATTCGCGGCCGCCTGATCAACTGCCAAAGACGACGACCTTCGTCGAGGTTCAGGAAACGCAACTCGACGGTAGCGAGAAGAAGCTGTTCTCGGGCTGGATGTTCGCCGAAAGCCCCGGTCTCGATGCCGTCGAGCATCCGGTCTACGACGTGTGGCTCACCGAGTGCTCACAGCCCAAGGCGATTGCTGGGCGACCACCCGCCGGGGGGCAAGTTGCCGCGAAGCAGGCTCCCGGCCCGACGACAGGCGCGAGGGGGCAGGCCGAAGTGCTGCCACCTGCGGGACCGGCCGACGACGACTTCCGCCGCCGCCGGCCACCACGTTGATCGCCCGATTACGAAGCCGATGTCGCGCTGTCCTGCGACACATCTTTCCATCCGGATCGATTGCGTGACGGGACCGGCGGCCATACACAAGTATTCGGAAGTATATCGCCGGGGGACGACCATGAGCAAAGACGAAGACGCATTCGCGCGCGACAGCGGAGATCTGTCGCCGAGCCGCCTGCTGCTGCTCGTCGTTCCCATCCTGATGCTAGTGGCTGGCGGGCTTTGGTATGCCTCGACGGTGCTGCAACCGCCGCCGCAGAAGGTCGTCGTCATTTCGACGGGTGGCGAAGCGGGCGGCTACCACGCCTTCGGCAAGCTGTATCAACAGCAGCTGAAGACCGCAGGCATCAATGTCGAGCTCAAGACGTCCGCGGGCTCCATCGAGAATTTGAAACGCCTGCAGGACCCGAAATCGGCAGTCAGCGTGGCATTGCTGCAGGGCGGCATCACTGACAAAGGCGGCAGCGCCGGGTTGGTCTCGATCGGCCGCATGTTCTACGAGCCGCTGTGGATCTTCTACAAGAGCGCCGACACCTTCGACCGCATCGCGCAACTCAAGGGCCTGAAGATCGCCGTCGGCAGCGACGGCAGCGGAACGCGCGCGCTCGCGATGACGCTGCTCAACGCGGCCGCCATCTCGGACCAGAACTCGACTTTGCTGCCCATCACCGGCGCACCTGCCGTCGAGGCTCTCAAGTCGGGCGCGGCAGACGCGGTGCTGCTGGCGTTCGCGCCGGAAGCGCCGTTAATTCAAGGTTTGCTGCGCGATCCGACCATCAAGCTGATGAGCATGTCTCAGGCCAACGCGCTGTCGCGCATCTATCCGTATCTGGCGCGACTCACCTTGCCCAAGGGGGTGATCGATCTCGAGAAAGACATCCCGCCACAGGACGTCGAGCTGATCGCGCCGGTGGCAGCCCTGGTGGCCAGCGAAGACCTGCATCCGGCGCTCGTCGCCCAACTCGCCGAAGCGGCCTCACAGATCCATTCGACACCGAACATCTTCACGCGCGCCGGTGAATTCCCGCGCAATGTCGATCCGGAATTTCAGATGTCGCCGGATGCTCTGCGCTTCTACAAGAACGGCCCGCCGTTCCTGCAACGTTACCTGCCGTTCTGGGTCGCCAACTTCCTCGAACGCATGCTGGTACTGTTGATCCCGCTGGCGACCATCGCGGTGCCACTGTTCCGCGGCATCCCTGCGCTCATCCGCTGGCGCGTGCAGCGTAAGCTGACCTACTGGTACGGTCGCCTCGACCGGCTTGAGAACGGCATCGGCAAACGCGGCGGCAGTATCGCCTCGAATGCAGCGGAAGGCCGCGAACTCGCCGCCATCTCCGATGCCGTCGCCGATCTGAAAATCCCGCGCGCCTATCGTGAGCAGTACTACAATCTGCGCGGTCACATCGACCTGGTGCGAACCCGGCTTGCCAAGCGCACACTTGCGGCAGCTGCGTGAGTGCACGTGATCAGTGCTTGAAGTGACGCATGCCGGTGAGCACCATCGCGAGGCCGCGGTCGTCGGCGGCTTTGATCACTTCGTCGTCGCGCAAGGAGCCGCCAGGATGGATCACGGCCGTCGCGCCGGCTTCTGCGGCTGATATCAACCCGTCGGCGAACGGGAAGAACGCGTCCGATGCCACCACCGAGCCTTTCACCGAAAGCCCGGCCATCTCGGCCTTGATCACCGCGATGCGCGACGAGTTGATCCGGCTCATCTGTCCCGCACCGACGCCCACAGTGGCGCAGTCCTTCGCATAGACGATGGCGTTCGACTTGACGGCCTTGGCGACCTTCCACGCGAACATCAGATCGGCCATCTCGGCGTCAGTCGGTTTGCGTCTGGTGACGACGCGCAACGTCTCGTAGAGCGCAAGATCCGCGTCCTGCACCAGCAAGCCGCCGGTCACACGCTTGAAATCGAACCGCGAGGTCGGCGTCGCGGGCAATGCGCCGCACACCAGGAGCCGCACGTTCTTCTTGGCTGCGACCACGGCCTCGACGCCCTCGCCCACATCGGGAGCGATGATCACTTCGACGAACTGGCGCTCGACTATAGCTCGCGCGGTCGCCAGATCGAGCGTGCGGTTGAATGCGATGATGCCGCCGAACGCCGACTCGGGGTCGGTCTTGAATGCACGGTCATAAGCCGCCAGCGCAGTCTCGGCCAATGCAACACCGCACGGATTGGCGTGCTTGACGATGACGCATGCGGGCTGATCGGCAAACGTGCTGACGCATTCGAGAGCCGCATCGGTATCGGCGATGTTGTTGTAGGAAAGCTCCTTGCCCTGAAGTTGCCGGGCGCTGGCGATGCCCGCATCGATGCAATTACGTTCGACGTAGAAAGCTGCTGTTTGATGCGGATTTTCGCCGTAGCGCAAATCCTGCGCCTTACGGAACTGCAGCGACAGCGTGCGCGGAAATCGCGTCGGTTTTGCATCCGGCCTGGCACCGTCCGCACTTTCGACGACCGCACCCAACCAATTCGAGATTGCGCCGTCGTACTCGGCCGTGCGCGCGTAGGCCTTCTGCGCCATCGCGCGGCGGAATGGTGCCGTCGTGGCCCCGCCATGTGCCTTCATTTCGGACAACAGGCGCCTGTAGTCCTCGGGTGCGACGACAACCGTGACGGATGCATGGTTCTTCGCTGCACCACGGATCATTGCGGGGCCGCCGATGTCGATATTCTCAACAGTCGTATCGTAGTCGGCACCGCGCGCAACCGTGGCCTCGAACGGGTAAAGGTTCACGACCAGCAGATCGATCATGCCGATGCCGTGATCTTCGGCGTCCTTGCGATGAGCCGCGCTGTCACGTACGGCCAGCAGCCCGCCATGCACTTTCGGATGCAGCGTCTTCAACCGGCCATCCATCATTTCGGGGAAGCCGGTATGTTCGGACACATCTTTGACGGCGATACCAGCGGACTTGAGCGCGGCGGCCGTCCCGCCGGTCGACAGCAGTTCCACGCCCTCGGCTGCCAACGCGCGAGCCAGTTCGAGCAACCCGGTCTTGTCGGAAACCGACAGCAGCGCGCGTTCTATCCTGCGCTCGATCGTGCCCTGCGGCTTGGCTACGTCAGTCGTCGACATGCAAGACACTCCTCACGATGCACAGGCTCGATCCGATCTGGTTCGATCGCCAACGACCCTAGCTTATTGTTCTGGTCGTGCATGTTGCCTGGGCTTGCGTTAGCCCTGCGCATCCGTACGCGTCAACTGCCATGTCACGGTGCGGCTCGAAGCGGTATCGACCGGCACGAGAATTTGCAACGTCGGCGTCGCGCGCAGTCCGTCGCGAAAGATGGCACCCTCGACCGACACAACCCGGCCGGCCGCAGCGAATGTCCAGCGATGACCGTTGGCCAATGTCAGGTCAAGCTGGTCGGTTGCCGCCGACAGCGCGACCTCGACCGAGGGATGCAGTACCAATCGCACAGCAAAAGTCGCCTTGGCTGCCGTGTCGCGACCGACCAACGGCCGCAACTCGTCGACCCCTTCGAGCAACCGTCCGCCATCGCGCAATGCAAGCCGGCGACGATGGGTGAAGCCGCGTACTGCCAGCCCGGCATGAGTCGCATCCACGCTCTGCACGGCAAGATCTGCGAGTTCGACCGCCACGTTGTGCGCGGACTCCAGGCCCGGTAAACTGCGTGCTGGGAGTGCCTGTGTGCTCGCGGTCGCGCCCTGCGCAAAAATAATCGTGCCACTGCTTTCGCGATCCGCCCGCAGACCATCGCTGGTCAACAAAGCCGCATTTCCGCAGGACATTTCGAACGCCAGTGCTTGTGCGCAGTCGAGTGGTGCTCCAACGTCGGCAACGATCTGCGTGTCACCCGACACCAAGCGAGCAAAGCCTGCACGTTCGTTATAACAAGCGCTCGCCGGTGCCAGCTCTGCGTGCCGTCTGACGCTCGCCAGAGTGAGCCAGGCATCGGCATCGTCGCGTGGTGTCGCCAGCCTCGCAGGCCGGCCATTGCCGAGCATCAAGGCTGCAAGTGCCGCAGTCGTATCGCGCTTGATCGCGTCGATCTGCGACGGTACCGCGACGCCGCGCATGCCATAAAGCAAGCGTAACGCCTCAATATCGATGATCATCTCGGCGAGCTGATCCGGCTGTCGGCCCAGTGCTGCGAAGGCCGTTGAACGTTGAAATTCGGCAAGTGCTGCTTCGGCGCGCATGCGCATCGGTTCGTTATGCGCAATACATAGCCCCGCCTGTGCGAGGGCGATCAACGCCAGCAATCGATCACCCGCGACTACAGGCCCACGCAGCGGCCGCTCCAAACTCCGTACGTCGGCCAACAGCTTGACGAGTATCAGATCATAAAATTTCGCGTCACTGGTCTGCAACAGCACATCCGCGTGGGCCAACCATGACAGCACGCGTCGCGGCAGAATCGCTTCGCGCTGCGCTGCGTGGTGATGACGGGCACCGCCGACGACCCAGGAGTGGACGGCCTCCTGCACCCGCGCGACCGTGGCGTCGTCCGACGACGCCGGAACGTGCCTGAGCCAACTGAAGCCGAACAGCGCCGACCACCACGCATCGGGTGCTTGCGCGACCGCGAACGGCGATCCCGCGTCGATGAAGACCGAATGCCCGGCCAGCGGCACATGGCCGGAGCGCCACTCGGCAACGAACGACGTATCGGCCGCACGCAGCATCGGCGGAATTGCTGCCAATTCGACGTGCCTGGCATGCCCCTGGGACTGTTCGACGTCGGTCCGCCCCAGCAACCAGGTCGATGACCGTAACAGGGACGTAAAGTTTGCGCTCGCCATGCAGGGCCTTTGCGGTCGCTCGAATCACTTTCGAGCTGAAAGATGTTCCGCCCCTAGCAACAATGCGCTGCCTGCAGCGCTTCGAGCGCTTTGTTCTCCACATCAAGTTGCGATCCGCTAGCGGTGGCGCACCCTAGAAAGCACCTGCGTCTCGCACTGTCGCGCCGGCACTCGCAAGCATGAGAGCCCGCGTTGCGTATCCCTCCATGACCGCGTTATGTTCGCCGTGGCCCTATCAACGCGCGAGGCTCCGATGACGCAGAAGCAAACATTCACGGTCAGTCATTTCGATCCAGCAGCCTTCGAGTCGGGGCTTCGGAGCTACGCGCGCTATCGCGATCTCGGCATGGCCAAAGCGACAGCCGGTGCCGCGGTCGCGCACGTCATCAAGTTCGTGCCGCCCTGCACTGACGAGGTGCGCCAGTGGCATACGCACGCAGTGCAGTTTCAGATGATCTACGTCTTGAAAGGCTGGATCGAAACCGAGATCGAAGGCCGTCCGCCGGAGAAGATGAAAATGGGCAGCGCATGGCTGCAGCCGCCCAACATCAAACACCGCGTTACCAATTATTCCGACGACTGCGAAGTGTTGGAAGTCGTGCTGCCTGCCGATTTCGAGACGGAGATGATTTAGGCTTGTCATCGAGACATAGCCGCACACGCAATCAGATGTAGGTTGGGTCAAGCGCAGCGACCCAACAATACGCGGGTATCGGGCTTGTGGCGTTGGGTCCGCGAAGGCTTGACCCAACCTACATTTCTGGAAGTCGTGCTGCCTGCCGACTTCGAGACGGAGATGATTTAGGCGACGCGGAGGGTACGATAGGCACAGCCGTAATGCACCTGACGCTGGTGAAAGCGGTGCAATACGCTGCGCTTTTGCACCCTACAGGCTACCCACCATCTCCCTTATCCTGAGCGGCGGTAGGCGTTCGGCCTCGCGTTTTTTGAGTTCGCGCTGCTTGTCGACGATGTAGTCGCGGCGGATGGGGCTGGCATCACGGGTGCGCGACAGCTGCATGTGGAAGACTTCCTGCGCGCCGGTACGGAACATCATTTCCGCGCTGATCAGGTAGAACTCCCACATCCGGCAAAAGCGCTCGTCGTACATTTCGGCGATCTTGGCGCGGTTCTTTTCGAAGCGCGCATGCCAGTGCTTCAACGTCATCGCGTAGTGCAACCGCAGGAACTCGCAGTCGGTCACCCATAATTTATTGCGCTCGACCGCCGGAAACACCTCCGACAGCGCCGGCGAGTAGGCACCCGGAAAAATGTATTTGCGCATCCATGGGCTCGCCGTGCTCGCCGGGCTCATGTGGCCGATCGAGTGCAGCAGCATCACGCCATGGTCCGGCAGCAGCGCATTTATTTTCTCGAAAAACTCGTGATAGCGCGGCACGCCGACGTGCTCGAACATGCCGACCGAAACGATCCGGTCGAACTTTTGGTCGAGCTGGCGGTAATCGCGCAACTCGAATTTCACACGATCGGCAACACCCGCCTGCTGCGCCCGTTGCTGCGCCAACGTGTGCTGCTCCTTCGAAAGTGTGACACCGAGCACCTCGACGTTTTCGACGCTCGCGAGATAGATCGCAAGCCCGCCCCACCCGCTGCCGATATCGAGTATCTTCTGCCCCGGCTGCAGCCCCATCTTGGCTGCGATCAGGCGGCATTTGGCCCGCTGCGCTGCCTCCAGCGTGTCGTCGTCCTGCTCGAAATAAGCGCACGAGTAAAACAGCCCGTCGTCCAGAAACAGCTCGTACAGCTTGTTGCCGATGTCGTAGTGGTGCGCGATATTCTCCTGCGCCTTGCCGATCGGGTTCGATTGCTGGAAGCGTTTCAAGCCTCGCGACACCGAGCCGATGGCGCTGTGCAACGGCGTCACCGGCCGAGGCCGGTTCTGGTTGATCGAATACAGCGCCAGAAACTCGCGCAAGGACGATCCCGGAAACGACAGCGTGCCGTTCATGTAGGCTTCGCCAGCACTCAGCTCCGGATTGAAGAACAGCGATTTGTAAAGCGCTGCGTCGTCGAGCTTCATCGTTACGGCGAGGCCGGGCTCTGTCCCGCCGAAGCAATGCGTTTTGCCATCGGCATCGACCACGCTCAAGGTGCCTTTGCGGATGAATTTCGAAAGCAATACGGACAAGGGAAACATGGGTGCAGCCTTTGCACGAGTATGAGTTGCAAGTCTCGTCGGCGTAAGCGGCGCGGTCACGAACGAACGTGCAATCGTGACCCCGCTATTGGAACTTCACGGCACGCGCCGTGACCACTGTAACGCGGTCGTCGCGAAATCGAAGAGACGACCGCGCTCGCGCAACAGCTCAAAACTGCGCCATGATCTTTTTGAGATTGGCACCGTCGGCAGGATCGTTGCTCGCTGCGGCTTCGGCAGCCGGCACGATATCTTCGGCCTTGTCGACGGTTACGAAGCGCACCTCGAGGCCTGCCCTGATGAACGACTCGTCGCGCATGTGGCCCAGCAAGCCCAGGAATGGTTGCCAGAACTTGTCGATGTTGGCGAGCACGATGGGCTTTTGATGCCGGCCGAGTTGTGCCCAGGTCAACTGTTCCACGAGCTCTTCCAAGGTACCGATGCCGCCGGGCAAGGCCACGAACGCATCCGAGCGCTCGAACATGAGGCGCTTGCGCTGATGCATGTCGTCGACCACGATCAGCTCTTGCACGTCGCGCAGCATGTGCTCGCGCCCCGACAGAAACTGCGGAATGATTCCGGTTACACGACCACCCGCCGCCAAGACTCCACGCGCAACTTCGCCCATCAGACCGAGGCTGCCACCGCCATAAACCAGGCCGATGTTCCGTTTGGCCATGGCCGTTCCAAGGGTGTTTGCAGCCTTGATGTAGGCGGGGTTTCGACCCGGTCCGGAGCCGCAGTAGACACAGATGTTGGCAATCGACGTCTTGAGGCTCGGGGTCGGGTCGGAGGGTAAGGCGCTGGTGTCGATGCCCGACGTCGTAGAATTGTTAGCCGTCCGGGGTGTGCGATCTGTCATGAATTTCCTCGGTAGACGATTGACTTCAAAGCATTTAGCAAATCTTCAGCTCAATGCCCTGCGGGCGGCGTTCGGCAAGCAGAAGCTTCCCCGGAGCCTCAATTTTTTGTCCATTGCAGACACCACAAATATGTTTACCGGTTAACCACTAACCCGTCGAGACAACAAACCGATGCGCAACAGGCTTTGCGCCGGGGTATTGTTCTGATTAAGTTATTACTGATGCCGTGGTGCTATAGCCTACGGCACCAAGAGGCGGATAGTATTGAGAAATCCAGATCAGTGGACGGACGAAGTCGTGTCCGCGAGATGCGACGAGCAGATTCGACGTTCAGAATTCAAGATAAAGCGCGTCTGACCAGGCAATTCCGTAGGGGAGTCTTGGGGCGCTCGGCAAAAGGCAGGTTATATATGCGTAGTCAGCGTAACATCAGTGTCGTCGGCGTTGGGGTTGGTCTCACTCTCGCTATGTCCTTTGTGCCAGGTTTTGCCTCGGGCGACGCCGATTTCCGCCAGGAGTTGCTCTCCAGCACGGCGATATCGAGCTTCCGGTCGCTGGATACTGGCCGCCATTCCGACGGACGATTCCAGTTGGCACAGGCGACGGTGCCACCGACGCAACCAAAGTTGCCCGCAGCGCCAACGACCGTGACGACCCCTTCAGCGCCACCCAAGGCTGCTGCTGCTGAAGAAGAAGGTGTGTTCGACTGGTTTTTCCGCTTCGCCGACAGCGCGAACAAGGATTTCCAGGGTGTGATGCAGCGCATGTCCGGCGCTGCTGAACCCGCTGCGCCGACCGTACCTGTAGCTGTACCAGCGAAGGCGGCACCTGCGGCAACACCGTCGGTTGCGCAAGCGCCGGTAGCGGTCACGCCGGCCACGCCGCCGAAAACAGCGGCTGCGACGCCTGCTGTAAAACCGACCGCTCCCACCTCCGCCCCAAGCGTAACGGCTGTTACACCTGCTGCACCCGCCGCGAAGGTGCCCCCTGCAACGACTGTGGCGGAAGCGCCGTCCGAGTCGCCGATCGCGGACTTTGTAAACCAATCGGCAAAATCGACTCAAGACGTCTTCAAGCGTCTAGCGGAAGCATCGTCGACGACGACACCGGCCGCCGTGCCGTCGTCAGCGGCCGCGACCGGTGCTGCCGCTGTCGCGCTCGCTGAAGTCGCGCGCAAAGCCGCTCAGGACAAAGCCGCTCAAGACAAGGTGGCACAGGACAAGATCGCGCTCGATCAAGCAGCGTCGAAATCCGCCAGCGACGCCAAAGTGCAGGCAGACGCCAAGACCGCCGAAGCCAAGAAAGTCGACGAAGAGCGCAAGTTGGCCGAAACCCGTCGCGCGGACGCGACGAAGGCCGACGACAAGCGTATGGCCGATGCCAAGGCGGCAACGGATAAAGCTGCGGCAGACAAGATCGCGGGGACGAAGGCTGCTGCAGACAAGATGGCGGCGGACAAAGCTGTCGCGGACAAGATGGCAGCAGACAAAGCCGTCGCAGACAAGATGGCAGCCGACAAAGCTGTCGCAGACAAGATGGCAGCAACCAAGACTGCTGCAGACAAAGCGGTTGCGGACGCCAAAGCTGCGGCCGAGAAGCTGGCTGCGGATAGCAAAGCTGCGACTGACAAGGCCGCGAGTGACAAACTTGCAGCAGACAAAGCGATTTCCGACAAACGTTTGGCCGATGCCCGTGCTGCTGCCGACAAAGCGGCAACCGATCAGAAAATGGCCGAGGCCAAGACCGCAACCGAGAAGTCGGCTATTGCGAAAGCGGCGACCGACAAGGCGGCTCTCGATGCCAAGACCGCAGCAGACAAAGCGGCCGCCGACGCTCGCCGCGTCGCCGATGGCAAGGCTGCGGCCGACAAAGCTGTCGCCGACAAGGCCGCTGCCGACAAGCTGGCATCTGACAAGGCCGCTGCCGACCGCTCCGCCGCAGAAGCAAAACGCATGGCCAATCTTAAGACGATGCAGGAGCGTGCCGACGCCGAGGCCAAGCGTACTCAGCTTCTCTCGCTGCAGGCGTCTGCTGCTGCGAAAGCCGCAACGGATGCGCAGAAATCGGCTGACGATCTGCGCGCCAATAGCCTGAAAGTGGCGGAAGCCGCACGCACCGCAGTTGCCGCGGCCAAAAGCGTCGACGAAAAACGCGCAGCCGAAGTGCAGCTCGCGGCAGAAACCGCCAAGGCGACCGAAGCTCGCCGTGCCGCCGACGCCGCCAAACGTCTGACCGATGTCCGCAAATCGGCAGAAACCAAAGTCGCTACCGAAGCTAAAACGGCAATGACGGCAATGACTGCGCTGGCTGCCGCCGCCGCTAATGTCGCGGCAGCTCCGACGCCCGCCTTGAAATCCGCGGCGGAAGCCGCAGCGCGAGCCGAAGGTGCGAAGGCGGAAACGGCCGCCAAGCGTGCCGATGCCGCGATCAAGGTGGCATCGGCGTCGGATCCAGCTGCGGCGAAGTCCACATCGCCGGCTTCCGGAGCCGACAAGTCGACCACGCCGGCAGCGCCAACATCGGGGAAAACCGCAACGGCCAATGCCGATCGTCGCCGCGAAGATCAGCGGTCGTGCAAGGCTGCCGGCCGTGCGGTGGATCTGCCGGGCTGGTACACGGTCAAGAGTGGCGACACGCTCTCCAAGATCGCGTTCCGCTTCTATCGCGACGCCGACACCTACTCACGCATCAAACGCGTCAACCGCCGCACGATTTCCGACGCCAACGTGATCGTGCCGTGCCAGCGCATCTATCTGCCGCGCAGCCGCTAAGCGCTGCCGAATTCGAGAATCGCCAATGGGTGCCGAAGACTCTCGGCACCCATTTTTGTTTTCGATCTTGATGCCAGTGGCGCGGCCATCTCTCGCACCGATGCCTTTCTCATCGACAACGGCGATGCCGAGGGGGTATGAGCCCATCATGCAACGTTCTGTCCAAAAATCTGCAGCACCGGACGCCGAACGCGTCTCGGCCGCCGCCGCCATTCCACCGACCGTCCTCGGTCGCAATCTGCCGTCGTGGTGGCCGCAGCGGCTGCGCCCGTCGCCGAAGCAGGCGCTGGTGATCGACGGTCTGTGGCCGTTCGTTTGGCCAGCCGATCGCCCCGATCTGCAACGCACAGTCGTGGTCAGCCTGCTCTTGATGCTCGCGGCGAAGCTCATCACGGTGCTGATGCCGTTCACCTACAAATGGGCGACCGACGCCTTGATCGCGGCCGCCGCGCCCGCCGCGTCAGGCAGCGTGAGTAACGCCGGGTTGCTGGTCGGCGCACCCCTACTCGCAACGGTGCTCTACGGCGTCGTGCGGATCACCATGACGCTGCTGGCGCAATTGCGTGAAGGCATGTTCGCGCGCGTCGCAATGCATGCCGTGCGAAAACTTGCGCTGACCACGTTCGAGCACATGCATCGCCTGTCGTTGCGCTTCCACCTCGAAAAAAAGACCGGCGGCCTGACGCGTGTTCTCGAACGCGGTCGCCTGGGCGTCGAGCAGATCACGCGCATGTTGTTGATGATCCTGATCCCGACCATCGTCGAGTTCGTGCTGGTCCTCGGCGTTTTTCTGCTGGCGTTCGATTGGCGCTACGCGCTCGCGACGGTACTGATGATCGTCGGCTATCTCTGGTTCACGATCAAAGCCACCGAATGGCGCGTCGCCATCCGCAAAACCATGAACGAGAGCGACACCGAGGCCAACACCAAAGCCGTCGACAGCCTGCTCAACTACGAGACAGTCAAGTACTTTGGTGCCGAAAGCTGGGAAGCGCGGCGCTACGACAAATCGATGGAGCTGTTCGAGAAAGCCAGCGTCAAAACTTATACATCGCTGGCGGTTCTGAACTCCGGCCAGGCTGTGATCTTCACCATCGCGCTGGCCGCCTGCATGGTCATGAGCGCTATCGACGTGATGGCCGGGCGCAACAGCGTCGGCCAATTCATCATGGTCAATGCGTTGATGCTGCAGTTGTTCATCCCGCTCAACTTCATGGGCACGGTGTATCGCGAAATACGGCAGTCGCTGACCGACATCGAGCGCATGATGGACGTGCTCGCCGAACATCCTGAGATCGCCGACAGGCCAAACGCCAAGCCTCTTGCGGTCGCCGGTGGCACCGTGCGCTTCGAGAACGTAGTGTTTCGCTACGATCCCGAGCGTACCATTCTCGATGGGCTATCGTTTGAAATTCCGGCCGGCAAAATGGTCGCCATCGTTGGCCCCTCAGGTGCCGGTAAATCGACGATCAGCCGCATTTTGTTGCGCTTCTACGACGTCGCGGGCGGCCGCGTGACGATCGATGGCCAGGACATTCGTGACGTCACGCAGCAATCTTTGCGCCACGCCTTCGGCGTGGTGCCGCAAGACACAGTGCTGTTCAACGATACCATTCTCTACAACATCCGCTATGGCCGCCCCGATGCCTCCGACGAAGACGTCAAGGCGGCCGCGCAGTTGGCGCAAATCGACAGCTTCATCGCCACGTTGCCCGACGGCTATCAGACGGCGGTCGGCGAGCGCGGGCTGAAGTTGTCGGGCGGCGAAAAGCAACGCGTGGCTATCGCTCGGACCATTTTGAAAAGTCCGCCGCTGTTGATGCTGGACGAAGCCACCAGCGCACTCGACAGCCACACCGAGAAAGAGATTCAGGACGCCCTGGATCGTGTCTCGCAGAACCGCACGACGTTGGTCATTGCGCACCGCCTCTCCACCATCGTTCACGCCGACCTCATTCTGGTGCTCGAAAAAGGCGCGCTGGTCGAAAGCGGTACACATGGCGAATTGATGGAAATGAACGGGCTCTATGCCTCGCTGTGGGATCGCCAACGGCAAGCCGAAAAAGCGCGTGAAGAGCTAGCGCGAAGCCTCGAACTGGAAAAGGCCAGCGCAAGAATTGACGGCGGGCGCATAAAGGCAGACGGCGCGCTTTAGGTCTGGTTGAACAGAACCGCACCTTGGGTTCGCCCGTGCCCTGTTGCGTTATCGTAGGCGACATCGCGTGCATTGAGTTTCTTCGCTCCAGTGCCTCCAGCAACTCTTCAACAGATTGTCCCTGAACCTCATAGAATTCTGTTTTACTTCGCCATTCCTGCACAGCGTTGTCGTTTACAGAACCCCCTAGAATTGGATGCAATGTTGACTTAGCTAACCTTATTAGCTACTTACACCTCATGGTCGAGGTCAAGATACACGCTGCGAAAACGAACCTGTCCAAGCTGATCGCTCGGGCGCAGGCAGGGGAAGATATCGTCATTCTGAACGGCAATACGCCAGTTGCGCGGCTGCAACCGATCAAGGCGCAGGCACCGGGTCGGAAATTCGGCGCCTACAAAGGCCAATTCGAAGTACCCGAAGCTTTCTTCGATCCTTTACCGGAAGAGGAACTCGAAGCATGGGAGGGCAAGGGCTACGATGGCGATCCTCTTGGACACACACGCCCTGTTGTGGTGGATGAACGGGGATCCGCGCCTGTCGCGAAAAGCCCGCGCCGCGATGGAAAGAAAAAACGCTGAGGTTTATGTCAGTGCAGCTTCAGCCGTCGAACTGGCGACGAAGGTTCGCATCGGTAAACTGCCAGACGCAGCGCTGCTAGTGCACACGTTTGCTGCGACCTTGAGTGAACAGGGATTCGTGCCATTGGCGATTTCCCTGGAGCACGGTCGCCTCAGTGGATTGTTGCCCGGAGACAACCGTGACCCTTTTGACCGCATCATAGCCGCGCAGTCGCTGCTCGAACGTATGCCGGTCATCACCGCCGACAAGGCGCTGGCGGCACTCGGCATCGAAGTCGTATGGTGACGCCGACACCCAAGCACTTGGAAATTCCATGACCGAACGACGTTCGACGGGCCGTAAGCAGGTCGCGAAAGCTCTCTGGTATATTGCGCCGGGAATGGCAGAATTGCGGGCTTGCCCAGTCGACGCGCCGACGGCGGGTCTCGCGCAGGTGCGCACGTTATTCTCGGGCATCAGCCGGGGCACCGAACGGCTGGTGCTGGCGGGCAAAGTCGGCGAAAGCGAGTGGCAGCGTATGCGCGCGCCGCTGCAGGAGGGCAACTTCCCGTTCCCGGTCAAATACGGATACTGCGCCGTCGGCATGGTCACGGCGGGCCCGGAAACGCTGCGCGGCAAAACCGTATTCTGCCTGCATCCGCATCAGGACTGTTTCAACGTCGCGGTAGAGCGGCTGACTCTCGTGCCGGATGCCGTACCCGCCCGCCGCGCTACGCTGACCGCCAACATGGAAACCGCGCTCAACGCGGTTTGGGACGCAGGCGCTGGTCCGGGTGACAGGATTGCGGTCGTCGGGGGCGGCATCGTCGGCCTGCTCGTCGCCCATCTGGCGTCACGACTGCCGGGAGCGTCCGTCACGCTGGTCGATGTCGACCCGTCGCGCGCGGCTGTTGCGGGACACCTCGGCGTACAGTTCGCGTTGCCTGCTGCCGGCCTCAAAGACTGCGATATCGTTTTTCATACCTCCGCCTCGGCCCCCGGGCTCGATACCGCCATCGGCCTCGCCGGCGAGGAAGCGACAATCGTCGAAATGAGTTGGTATGGCGAGCAAGCCACTGCGGTTCACCTCGGCGGCCCCTTCCACAGCCGACGCCTCAAGCTGATCTCGTCGCAGGTCGGGAAAGTCTCGGCGGGGCGCCGCATTCGCTGGGATTATGCGCGCCGCCTTGAAGTGGCCTTGAACCTGCTCGAAGACCCGCGCTTGGACGCACTCGTCGCCGATTCGGTTCCCTTTGCCGACGCCGCAAAACGGATCACGGAAATTCTCGGAGCGGGTGCAAGCGGTATCGCTCCGGTGTTGGAATACGGTGCTTCCTGAAGCTTGATGCGCATGTAGTGACGTGCGTGACGTGACTTGAACAGCAGGACATGCAGGCGATGTGGGGGACAGCTGACGACAGGTGCCGCAGCGGTGCGCCGCTGGCGCGCGCGAACGCCTTGCTCGCCTTCCTGAGTGCCTTCTGCATATCCGGGCAGAGCTGCCAATCCATCGCCGCCGACGGCGTCGACGCGCTCGTCCCCGCGCCTTACACATGGGCCTCTCCCGCTCAAGGGTTCGACGTGACTGAACTCGCCGTGATCGAGAACGGCACCGAAGTCGAACGCATCCACCTCACGCGCATCGATCCCAAGAAATATAAGTTCGAGGTGCACACTGCGCCTGACGGTGCCCGCGAGCTGGCCGACTGGATGCAGCACACCAGCGCCGCCATGATCGTCAACGGCAGCTACTTCGCACGCGACGGCAAGCCCGCAACTCCCGTTATCGCACGCGGCCAGGCGCAGGGGCCAAAAGCCTATGGCACCAAGCACGGTGCTTTCGTCGTCTCTTCGAAAGGTCCTGTCGTCCAGGATCTCGCACGGACCCGTTGGCAGACGGCCTTTCGCGGCGCCAGCGAGGCGATGGTGAGCTTCCCGATGCTGATCGGTGCCGACGGTCGGAGCCGCGCCCATAACTCCGATCCCCAGCGCACGGCCAATCGCACTTTCATCGGTCAGGACAAGGCTGGCCGCATCATCATCGGCACAACGAAATCGGCTTATTTTTCGCTCGACCGCTTCGCCGTCTTTCTCGCGTCATCTCGCCTGGATCTGGTGCGTGCGCTCAATCTGGACGGTGGTCCGCCTGCCTGCCAAGCGGTCGCCGTCGGAAACTATCGCCGCAGCATCTGTTCGAATTCAGAGATATCGAGCGACGCCGGGCAATTGCGCGTGCTCGGCAAACTATTTGGGCAACGTCCCTGGGGATTGCCGATTGTGCTCGCCGTATTCCCCAAATAGAACACATGCAACGTTACCGGTCGCGTGACGTCATCCCAACCATCGTCATACGCCTGTCGTTCTGGAGACTGCCATGTTTGCTGTTGAAGTTCGCGATCGCATCATGATCGGGCATTCGCTGCCGGACCCGTTCTTCGGCCCGGCTCAAGGCATGCATGGCGCAACCTTCGTCGTCGACGTCGCATTTTTCCGAGAGCAGTTGACCAAGCAGAACGTCGTCGTCGATATCGGTGCGGCGCTCGACGTACTCGGCGAAACGCTCAAGGCATTGAAGTACAAGAATCTCGACACACTGCCTGAATTCAAGGGCAAGCTGACCACGACGGAATTCCTCTGCCGGCATATTTTCGACGCCATGGTCAAAGCCGCCGCAAGCGGTGCGCTCGGTGCCGACGGCAAGGGTCTGTCCAAGATCCGCGTCACCCTGCACGAGACCGACCTAGCCCGCGCATGGTTCGAAGGACCGATCGGCGCGTGATGCAGGAGCCTGGCCTCATGGCTCAACCGACCATGTCTCCGCCGACGCGCGCGGCCTTCCTGATACCCGGGGATCTGTCGTTGCCGACGGGCGGCTATGGCTATGACCGGCGTATCCTCGCGCGACTGCCTGCATTCGGCGTCGACATCATGCACGTTGCACTTCCCGGATCGTTTCCGTTTCCCACGGCTGACGATTTGGCCGCGACCGAAGCGATATTGGCAGGTCTCGAGCCGGATCAGGTGCTGCTGATCGACGGCCTCGCCTATGGTGCCATGGGGTTTGATCTCGTCATCCGCATCCGGCAGCCGATCGTCGCGCTTTGCCATCATCCGCTGGCGTTGGAGGCTGGTCTGGACGAGATAAAACGCGTCCAACTTCAACTCAGCGAGCACAACGCCTTGGCCCGCGCGCGTCATGTCATCGTTACCAGCCCGATGACGGCGCGCATTCTGCGCGAAGATTTCGGCGTCCTCGACGACCGCATCATGGTGGCCGAGCCCGGCACGGATCGCGCAGCGCGCGCGAGAGGCACGAACGCCCCGCTGCATCTCCTGGCCGTCGGGTCGATCGTTCCGCGCAAGGGCTACGATGTGCTGATCCGCGCACTGACGCCATTGCTCGACAAACCTTGGACGCTGTCCATCGTCGGTCCCACCCGCGACGCCGCGTTGCTGGCCGCGCTCGAAAGTCAGATCGTTGCGGCCGGCATGCAATCTCGCGTTCGGTTGCTCGGTGCCCGAAGTGAAACCGAACTCGACGACATCTATGCGAGCGCCGACATCTTCGTCATGCCATCGTTGTTCGAAGGCTATGGCATGGTGCTGGGCGAAGCCATGGCGCGGGGGTTGCCAATCGTTTGCACGACCGGCGGTGCCGCCGCTGAAACCGCACCGAACGCGGCCGCGTTGAAAGTGCCACCGGGCGATGCCGTTTGCTTCGGCAACGCCGTCAACCGGCTGCTCGACGATGCCTCCCTGCGCAGCACGATGGCGGATGCGGCTTGGGCGGCGGGCTTGATGTTGCCGACCTGGGACGATGCGTCCAAACGCATCGCCGCCGTACTCAAAGCCGTAGCGAGAGGCATCGAACGATGAGCGGATTTTCACCCGATTGGCTCGCACTCCGCGAGCCGGCCGACCATCGAGCCCGCGACGGCTTCCTGACGATGGCGCTCGCCGATCGCCTGCAATCGAAACCTATCGTTCGCGTTGTCGACCTAGGCTGCGGTACCGGATCGAACATTCGCGCGACCTACGCGGCGCTCGGCCGCGAACAGCATTGGGCGCTGGTCGACTACGACGCTCGCCTGCTGACAGCAGCCCGCGTCACGCTGCAGACCTGGGCTGATGCCGCCACCAGCGAAGGCGATACGCTCGTGCTGCAGAAATCCAGCAAAACGCTGATCGTCACTTTTCGTCAAGCCAATCTGGTCACCGATCTCGACGCCGCTCTCGGCCATACCTGCGATCTGGTCACGGCTTCGGCGCTGTTCGATCTGTGTTCGCAAGAGTTCATCGCCGGCTTTGCCCGTGCGGTCGCCGATCGTCGGGCCGTTTTCTACACCGTGCTGACCTATAACGGCATCCAGGAGTGGACGCCGCGCCACGATCTCGATGGCAGCATGGCGGATGCGTTCCATGCGCATCAAACGACCGACAAGGGATTCGGCCTGTCGGCAGGACCCAAAGCACCGTGGGCGCTGGCGGAAGCATTCCGATCGTGCGGCTACACGGTCAAGGAAGGAGACAGCCCATGGCTGCTCTCAAGGTCGGATCAAGCCCTCGTCGACGAACTGGTGCCGGGATTTGCCGGCGCAGTTCGCGAGACTGGAAAGCTGAACTCAGCACAAATCGAGGGTTGGCTTGCTCAATCTCGGCATGGCTGCGAAGTCGGCCACACGGATACGCTGGCACTGCCACCGGCGTAAAATGCGCGACTCAGTGCGTGGATTGCGCGTCCGAGAACCGCACCTCACCTGATAACCAGCAACCCGCTTGATCGTCGGCATGATCGGCCAGCGTCACCGCCATGCGCGACGGACGGCCCATAGCATCGCCCTGCCGCACACGAATGGTGCGGCGGAGGCCGATCAATCCCCACTGCTTCAGACCATACAGAAGCGCCGTCGCGGCTACGCCTGTCGCCGCATCTTCCGGGTAGCCTGACGCTGCCGGAAATTGCCGCGCATGATAAGTCCGCTCGTCCTCCATGTCGCACGCGAAGGGATAAAGACCTGTCGAGCCAAGCGTTTCACACAGTCCCTTCAAACGCGAGAAATCGGGCTTCAATTCATTCAGCGCCAGCGGCGAAGCCAGCGGGATCAATGTTTTTGCACGCGAGGTTGTCGCATTGAGCAGCGGCAGATCCAGCAGATCCCGCTCGGCGACACCCAGCACGTCGATAACGGCGGCGCGATACTGCGGGTCGATCGCCACGACTTTCGCCGGAGGCTGCGAGATCGCGACTTCGCCGGTATCGGAAATTCGACAGCGAACGATGCCGCTCTTGGTTTCAACGCGCACCTCACCCGGTTTAAGCTGACCCTTCTTGGCCAGTAACCAAGTGGTGCCAAGCGTGCCGTGCCCACACATATCCATCTCGGCAAGCGGCACAAAGAAGCGGTATTGCAGATCAGCTTTCTCGGTGTCCGAAGGTGCCAGCACGAATCCGGCCTCGTGCCCGCAACCGGCGGCGATCTCGCGCATTTGGTCCGACGACAACCGGTCGGCATCAAGCACGATCGGAGCAGGATTGCCACCGCGTGATCCGACACAGAAAACGTTGACCTGCTCTACTGCTGGCATTTTTTCAACCATACTCGTGTGGACTCTTATGGGGGCTGCACGACTCTCAAACGATTGTTTGTTTTGGAATGACTGGTTTTGGAAGTGAACTCGATCGGTGGGACTGCACCGACCTGCATCGCCATCTTCGTATCCGTCGTATTCTTTGCAGTTTCAAAGTGAGCGACGAAGTTTTCAAAGTAACGCGATCTGCGGTGCCCAACGATCCAAAACGTCGGGTTGACGACGCGACTGCTCCCTGCCGATACGCTATGAGAGAACGATGATTGTAAGATTGCAAGGGAAATCAGACAGTGCAAATGATACTTCCGTCGGATGGTCTGCTCCATCATGAGGATCTGGCCCCGGGTACGACGCTTACGGCTGGTGCCAAATCGGTGTCTCGCGAAGACATCATCGCATTCGCCTCGGCCTTCGATCCACAACCGATCCATCTCGACGACGTCGCGGCGAAGGCGTCGATGGTCGGCGGGCTCTGCGCGAGCGGCTTTCATACGTGCGCGATGATGATGCGCTTGCTGTGCGATGAATTCCTGTTGCGCTCGACGTCGCTCGGATCTCCCGGCCTGGACGAGGTAAAGTGGCTCCGCCCCGTGCGCCCGGGCGACACACTGGCGGTGCGCGTCACGGTGCTCGAAAGCCGCGCTTTGCAATCGCGCGCCGATGTCGGCCTGTGCAAGATGCGCTTCGAATTATTGTCGCGGGATGGCGGCGTCGTTCTCGAAGCAATGACCAACCAATTGTTGCGACGCCGCATAGCGGATGCCGCTCGACCCATCGTGAAGGTGGCGAAAACTGCCAAGCCCGTCGAACCGACATTGTGGGACGAGCCGGCATGGACGACGCAACCACGCGGCAATTATTTCGAAGATGTCGTGGTCGGAGACGTCAGAGACATCGGCGCACACACATTCGAGCACGACGAAATCATCGCTTTTGCGCGTGAGTTCGACCCGCAGCCGTTTCATCTAAGCGAAGCCGGCGGCAAGGATTCGCTGTTCGGCGGCCTGGCCGCCAGCGGCTGGCACACGGCTGCAACCTTCATCAGGCATATCGTCCTGGCGCGGCAAGCGACCGAGGCCAGTCTACGCGACGCCGGCCAAAGCCTCGCGCAATGGGGGCCGTCACCAGGGTTTCGCCTGCTCGGATGGCCGCGCCCGGTGCTGATGGGCGACCGTATCGAGTTTCGCAACAAGGTCGTCGAAAAGCGCGAACTGAAATCCCGGCCGACACGTGGCCTGGTGATGTCGCAAGGCGAAGGCCGCAATCAGCGCGGCGAAATCGTTTTCCGCATGATCGGCCAACTATTCGTCGAGCGCAGAGGCTGAAGACCTCGCTTGCGCGGCCGCGTCCGATCAAGCGCGTGGCCGCGCATGGCGCTATTTGCGCGAGTGACGCTCTGCAGGGCTCCAGGTCTTCAGCCCGGCGCGCCGGTATTGCGGCGGCAACGTCACCTCCGCGCCGAGCGTGTAGGCGGCGTGCCAGCCCCAGTGCGGATCATCCAGGAAGGCCCGCGCTGCAGCGATCATATCCGCCTTGCCCTCGACGAGAATGGACTCGGCCTGTTGCGCGTCGGTGATCATCCCGACTGCCATCGTGGGTAGACCGCTCTCGTGCTTGATCCGTTCGGCGAATGGCACCTGATAGCCGGGTCCGACCGCGATACGTGCACCCGGATCGATCCCGCCCGACGAGACGTGAATGAAGTCGCAGCCGATCTTCTTCAGCTCCTGCGCGAACACGACCACCTCGTCCACGGTCAGCCCACCGTCGATCCAGTCGCTTGCCGAGACGCGCACGCCGAGCGGTTTGTGCGACGCCCAGATCGAACGGCAGTCGGAAAACACTTCGAGTGGAAAGCGCATGCGGTTGGCGAGACTGCCGCCATAGTTGTCGGTGCGTACGTTCGACAGCGGCGAAAGAAACTCGTGCAGCAGGTAGCCGTGCGCGCCGTGCAGCTCGATCAGGTCGAACCCGAGCCGCTCGCAACGCACCACGGCGTCGACGAACGCCTGGCGGGTCGCCGACAGATCGGCGATCGACATCGCCATCGGCACCGGATGTCCCGTCATTGCAACGTCCGACGGAGCATGCGTCGGCCACGCGTCGGCAGGCTCGCAGGGGTCCTGCATGGTTTTGCCTTCCCAAGGCCGCTTCGACGACGCCTTGCGTCCCGCATGCGCCAGTTGGATGCCGAGCTTTGCAGTACCGAACTTGCGGCATGCATCGACCACAGGTCGCAACGCAGCTTCGTTCGCATCGGAATAGAGGCCGAGGCAGCCATGCGTGATCCGCCCTTCGCGTTGCACGGCGGTCGCTTCGAGAATCAGCAGATCGGCACCGGAATTGGCGAGCATTCCGAGATGCATCAAGTGCCACGGCGTCGCCGAACCATCATCCGCCGAGTATTGGCACATCGGGGCTACGACGAGACGGTTGGCGAGTTCGAGAGCGCCGAGGCGAATGGGAGAAAACAATCGAGGTGTCATGCGGCGCTCCAAAGACATGCGAGACTATCGTCTGCTCATGACCAGATGAGTGCATTGCAGTCAAGCGACGTGAACGTGAGATGCGGAGGTGCGGGTGCGAGGAGTGGATGTGAAATGGGAAGCTTCACGCTGCAAAAATACAGTAAAAATGGGTTCAACTGACAACTTGCGTCAAAGATGTGCTTGATTTTCTAGCAAAATGGTAACATCACACGCACTCTGAAGTTCGTAACCAGGATGTTCAAAATGGCTGTGAAGCCCGCAAAACCAGCTAAAAAAGCGACGAAGTCGACCGCCGCTCCCGCCAAGGTCGCCGTCAAGGCCGCCGTGAAATCAGCGCCGAAGACCGCGGTAAAGACTACGGACAAGGCCGCCGTCAAGCCAGATACCGTGACGTTGCGTCACCTCGGCGCGGCGTTGGCCGAAGTGCACGAAATGCCCAAGAAGCAGGCCAATGCGTTGCTCGAAGACTTCGTCGGGATGATCACGAAGCACCTCAAAAAGGGTGCCCGGATTCGCATGTCCGGCCTTGGCATTCTGCAGGTTCGCAAGCGCGCCGCTCGCATGGGCCGCAATCCCGCGACCGGCGAAAGCATCAAGATCAAAGCATCGAAGAAGGTCGCGTTCCGCGCGGCGAAGGAACTCAAAGAGCAGGTGTGAGGCGCGGTTCTGCTGCGCTACCGTCCTGCAACAAGAAGCCGTCTGAGCTCATGCTCAGGCGGTTTTTTCGTCTCGAGCGGATGTCTGGACCGCTACTCGCGTGAGCCGCGAGCGCGCGCGACCATGCGATCGCCGAGATAAAGCACTCCAATCGCGATCACGGTCTGGACGACCGCACCGACGGCAAGACCTCGAAAGTCCGGAACAGGCAAAAGCATGGCCGCCAACATCGATCCCATCGCGATACCGACATAGAGCATCGAAGAATTCATCGCGAGCAGCAGTTGCGCCAATGGCGGTTCGATCGAAACGAGACGCGATTGCTGTGCTGTGAAGTGCGACCAGCTTGCGAGCGACCACGCCGCAAGGAGGATTGTGAAAACTACCAGCTGGCTCGGCCCCTGCGTGATCAACGGCAACAGCACTGCCAGCAGCACGCACAGCACCGTGAGAATACGCCTTGGCTTGAACGAATCCGTCAGCCAGCCGCTCATGACGGCGGCCACGAAAGCCATGCCGCCGTAGATCGCGAGCAGGATCGAGATCCCTGTACCGGAAAGCCCCAATCGCGTTTCGATGATCAGCGTGAGGTAGGTCAGGGTCGTATAGGTGCCGCCGACAAAAAACACCGTGAACAGCAATGAAACAAGCAAATACGGCGCGACAAGAATGCGACCTAGCTCACGCAACGACGTCGGACGGAACGCGATCGACGCGGGCATGATCGACCACAGCACCGCCACCATCGCCAGAGCCATTGCGCCGACGACGAGAAAGGCCGATTGCCAGCCGAACGTATAACCAAGCCACGCGCCGATGGGGTTACCGATGCCCTGAGCCGCCGTGAAGCCAATGAAGACCTGCGACAACGCCCAGCCCCGCCTTTCGGTTGGAACGAGCGAAACGGCGACGGCGGCGGTCGCGGGACTGTAAAGGCCGCTACCGAATGCCGTGAAAATCCGTGCCACTTCCATCCAGCCCAGCGACGGCGCAAACGCACACGCCAGCGAGCCTAATCCCACCATCAACATCGCGCCTGCAGCGACCGTGCGACGCCCCATGCGTCCGGTCATTGCGACCAGCAACGGCGAGCCGATCGCATAGGCCACGGCATAGTACGTTATGAGACGTGCGCCTTCGGCCGGATCGATGGACAGGCTGCGCGTAATGGTACTCATCAAGCCGAGTACGACGAACGCGGCGATGCCGACTACAAAATTGCCGAGCGACAGCGCGAACAGGGTGAGTCGCGCGTGGGTGGGTAGCTCTCCAGTGGTAGCGCTCATGCCGGGACGGCAGCCGACATCGTTTCTATGGCAGCGCTGACGCCACCGGAACCGTGCGGAATTTTGAGCGCCTGCAAGGCCATCTCGATTGCGCCGAGTGTACCCAACACCATTGGTGCGTTGGTGTGGCCCATGTGCGCGATACGAAACGCTTTGCCGTCGTAGCCGCCGATGCCGAGCCCCAATGTCACACCACACTTATCGCGCGTGTAATCGGTGATCAGGTGACTATTGATGCCGTTGACGCGCACGTTGGTGATCGACGCCGCACGCTGTGCAGGTTCCGCGACGTTGAACGAAATCACCTGGCCCTCCGACCACCTCGACACCGCCGCACGCGTGGCCCGTGCCAGAATGTCATGCCGCTTCCAGGCCGCCTCGAGGCCTTCACCGAGCAAGAGGTCGAGCGCGGCACGCTGCGCGAACAGCAGATGTTCGGGCGGCGTACCGCAGTATTTCTGGTAATGCTCGGCCCCCTGACGGAATGTCCAATCCCAATAGTGGGTCTTCATGTTTGCGGTCTTGTGAGCTGCATCCGCGCGCGCGTTGGCTGCAACGAATGCCAGCCCCGGCGGCGTCATGAGGCCTTTCTGCGACCCCGTCATGGCGACGTCGACGCCCCACGCGTCCATCTCGAACGGCATGCATCCAAGCGACGCCACGCAATCCACCATCAACAGGGCCGGGTGCTTGGCCGCGTCCATCGCGCGGCGAATGGCCGGGATGTCGTTGACGACACCGGATGCCGTATCGATCTGCACCACGAGGAGCGCCTTGATGCTGTGTGTCTTGTCGGCTTTCAAGCGAGCTTCTACAGCGGCCGGATCGACCGCGCGATGCCACTCGCCGCTCAGCACCTCGACTTCTGCACCCATGACTTTGGCCATTTCTGCCCAACCGAGCGCGAACCGGCCGCTTTCGAGCGCCAGCACATGATCGCCGCGCGACAGTACGTTGGTCAGCGCCGCCTCCCAGCCACCATGCCCGTTCGCGGCGTAGATGTAGGTGTGCCCCTTCGTTCGAAAGATACGTTTGAGATCGGCCAACAAAGCATCCGTCATCGCGACCAGCGGACCGGTGTAGATGTCGACTGCGGGACGCATCATCGCCTGCAAGACGATGTCCGGCACATTCGTCGGGCCGGGAATGGACAGGAACTGGCGGCCATTGGAAACGGACATGGAGCCTCGCGATTGCGCTCGAGTGTGGGTCAGACCGTCTTGTCGGCCGAACGGCACAAATCTGCAACGGGGCAAATCGGACATTTCGGCGATCGTGCTATGCAGATGTATCGACCATGCAGAATGAGCCAGTGATGCGCGTGAAACATATAGAGATCCGGCACAACACGCATCAAATCATCTTCGACAGCATCAGGCGTCTTTCCGTCTGACAGATCGAGACGATGCGAGACACGAAAAACGTGCGTGTCGACGGCCATCGTTTTGTGACCAAATGCCATATTCAGCACAACGTTCGCGGTCTTCCGGCCGACACCAGGCAGCGCCGTCAGCGCCTCGCGATTTGCCGGCACCTGCCCATCGTGGTCGCGGAGCAATTGCTGCGAGAGTGCAATAACGTTTTTTGCCTTGTTGCGGAACAGCCCGATAGATTTGACATGATCGCGCACGACGTCTTCGCCGAGGTCGAGCATTTTCTGCGGCGTATCCGCTTTTTCGAACAGCGCGCGCGTGGCCTTGTTGACGCCAGCATCCGTCGCCTGGGCCGAGAGCACCACGGCAACCAGCAGCGTGAAGGGATTGACGTGCTCAAGTTCTCCTTTTGGTTCAGGCATAGCGGTGGAAAATCGCTCGAATATCGTCTCGATGGTTGCCGTCGTCGCGCGTCTCGGCTTTTTGACGGTCTTTTTTGCGGTACCCTTTTTGCCGGTGACTGTGCTGCGTTCCGCTTTCAGCGTCGTGCTGACGGCGTCTTTCAACGACATTGATTTTCGCATAGTATTCGGAACCTGAAGTTTGAGACTTCAGTTCGTAACACAGACACGAGGTTTGTCGCGCATCTGCGGTGGGACCTGATACTGGACGGAACGCTGATGGACGTAGAACAACAGACAGAGCAAGTGCCGACTGCGTTGCCGTTTCGTGCAGTCTTGACGCCGCATCGATCGCTGTCGAGGCCCGGTTTTCTGATCGTCATGGGCGTGCTCGCTGCCGTCAGTTTCGTCGCAGGCATCGCCTTTACGTTGATCGGCGCATGGCCGGTGTTTGGCTTTTTCGGTCTGGACGTGCTGCTCGTCTACGCTGCATTCAAGCTCAACTATCGGGCCGCGCGTGCGAGCGAAACGATCGAAGTCACGCGTGATGATCTCAAGATCACGCACACCGCGGCAAATGGCCTAACGCAGCGCGTCACCACCATGAACCCGACGTGGTCGCGCCTCGATGCACTGGAAGCACCGGATGGATCTGTCGATTTGTTTCTCACCAGCCGCGCGCGTCGTGTACCGATCGCCCGTTGTCTCGGCAGCGATCAACGCCGCGAGTTTGCGGTAGCGTTGCGAGCCGCACTCCGGCTGGTCCGCGAACCCGTCTGGCCAACTCGGTAGAGTTGAGCCGGCGCTATCGATCCATGGCTTCCCGCAACGCACGCGACAGGCGCAACACACGTCCGCTCTGGCTGACCAGAACGACCGTCACGACCGCTTCGAACAACACCACATCGCCGCGCCTGATCTGCTGATCGAGCGTCAAAGTGGCCGCACCAAGTTCCTTGACGCGAGTCGTGACCTCGAGAACATCGTCGATACGGGCGGGCTTCAGATACTCGAGAGCCATGCGGCGGACTACGAATGCTGCGGGCTCGCGGCCGTCGGCCCCCTGCAGCAGCGCCTTGTGATCATTGCCGATGAGCCGCAGAAAATCGCTGCGCCCCCGCTCGCACCAGCGCACGTAACTGGCGTGATAGACCAGCCCCGAAAAGTCGGTGTCTTCGAAATAAACCCGTAGCGGCAGCACGTGCTCGCGTCCCCCGGCAGTGACGCGCAGACGGCCCGCAAGGTCTGGCCATAGTTTGTCCATCACGCGCCCTCTGGCACATCGACGGTGTAGTTCAGGAACATGCGTCCGCCATCGGGGAAGATCGTTTGCCCGGTGATGTAACTCGACTCGCTGCTGGCTAGAAACGCTGCGATGGAAGCCACTTCCGAGGGATCGCCGAACCGGCCGAGCGGTGTGCGCGACAAGATCTTGCGCAGCGCAGCGGGATTGTCCGCGACCGCCTTGACGATGTCGGTATCGATCGTGCCTGGTCCGATCGCGTTGACGCGAATGCCGTATTTCGCAAGGCTGATAGCAGCAGCCTTGGTGATCTGGCCGATACCGCCCTTCGACACCGAATACGCGACATGGTCATGCAGCCCGAAATGGGCGTTCGCCGAACTCATGTTGACGATGGCGCCGGGAGGTTTGCCGGCTTTGACCTGCGCCACCATCTGGCGCGCTGCACCTTGCGCCACCATGAACGCGCCACGCAGATTGACAGCTAGTACGCGATCGAAGTCCGCAAGATCGAGATCGAGAAAATCAGCGCTATCGATGATACCGGCGTTGTTGACGGCGATGTCGATGCCACCGAACGACTTGACCGCCGCAGCGAGCATCGCGTTGACCGCTTCCGGGTGCGAGACGTCGCATACGACGCTTTGCGCTTGACCGCCTGCGGCCACGATTGCACGAGCGGCGTCGGCAACCTTGTCCGCGTTCACGTCCGACAACATCACGCGCACGCCATCTCGCGCCAGCCGTTCCGCACACGCGCGACCGATACCTTGCGCCGCACCTGTGACAATTGCGGACTTGCCTTGAAGGCTCGCGCCGATACTCATGAAATTGCCTTTCGAAGAGAGGTTTCGAGGCGACGCTAGAGCGCGTCGTGATGCGCTGCAAGCGCACGCGTTAACCACTTCGCCGATATGGGCGTGTGTCGTTAACCAGAAGTTGGCAGAACCCGCCGCGGTGGCGTTTATTTTACCATCATGGAGATCCCCCGATGAGTTTGTTGTTCGCGCGCGCCCTTGCGTGCCTCTCCGCACTCGCTTTTCTGCACGTGCCGGCCGCGCACGCCAGCCGCAGCCAGCTGAAGGCCGCCAAAAGCTGGACTTACCAGCTGCAAGGAAACATCGGTGCGATCGCTGGCAGCGGTGCCGACGTCGCTGTGATCGAGGCCGATACCGCAGGCGGCATTCAGCGCCTGAAGCGCAAGCCTGATGGGGGCCGTCGCGTCGTCATCGGCTACCTTTCGATCGGGGAAGCCGAGAAATGGCGCGGCTATTGGAAAACCTGTTGCGCAAACGGCTCACCGGGCTGGCTTACAACTAAGACGCAGGGCTGGTCGGGCAACTACGCCGTCAAATATTGGGACCCGCAATGGAAAGCGATCGTCATGCAACGCTTGAACGCGATGATCGCCGCAGGTTTCGACGGCGTCTACCTCGACCGCGCCGACACCTGGGAAACGATGCGCGGCCAGAATTCCAATGCTCGTGGAGAGATGATCAAGCTGATCAAGGAAGTGGCTGCCGCCGCGCGCGCCAAGAAAAGCGATTTCGCGATCATGGTGCAGAATGCCGAGGAATTGCTGTCCGATCCGGGCTACGTCTCGACCATCGACGCGATTGCCAAGGAAGACCTGTTTCACGGCATCCATCACAACGGTAAACGCAACAGCTCCGGCGACATCAGTTCATCGGTGAAAGATCTCAAGCGCGCGCAAGCTGCCGGCAAGACGATCTTCGTCATCGAATATCTCAAGGGTGACAATGCCGAAAAGGTGCGCTCGGAAATTCGGGCGCAAGGCTTCGTGCCGTTCTTCGGACCGCGCGATCTCGCGGGCAAGTGAGAGACTGGGAGTCGGTACAAAATCAGCTATGCTGCGCCATCACTCGATTTTGGAGCATCGCCGATGACTGCACTGCCGCCCATTCGTTTCGCGACCATCGGCTTCGGCATCATGGGCGAGCGCCTGCTGCGCGCAGCGCTGGACCACGATCCCCAATCCCTGAAGGTGTCGGGCGTCTGGGATCCCGCGTCGGACGCCATGCAGCGGCTGGCGCGCGACCTGCCCGATGTGCCGCGTTTCGACAGCCTCGCGGCACTGTTGGCGCATAGCGACGCGGTGCATATCGCATCGCCACCGACCTATCATCTGCAGCAACTCGAAGCCGCAGCCGATGCCGGTGTCGCGGCGCTGTGCGAGAAGCCCTTGGCTGTCGATGTGGCCGCAGCGCGCGCGACGCTTGCGCGCGTTACAGCAAGCAAGTCCCGCGCGGGTGTGAACTTCCCCTTCACGTCGTCGTTCGGTGTCGACCAGCTTGATCAGTGGCGGCTGGATGGCGCAGTCGGCACACTCCGCAGCGTGCACATCGAAGCCGGATTTGCGGCATGGCCGCGCCCCTGGCAGATGGCTGCTGCAAGCTGGCTGTCGAAGCGCGACGACGGCGGATTTACGCGCGAAGTGCTGTCACACTTCATTTTTCTGACGTTGCGTCAGCTAGGTCCGGTGACCTTGAAGCGGGCTCGCACGACGTATCCTGTGGGCGATGGTGCCGAGACGGCAATCACGGCGCAGTTGGAAGCAGGTGGGTTGCCGATCACTCTGAGCGGTGCGGTGGGCATGACAGATAAGCCGGATCACAATCTGTGGGTACTTACAGGCGACGGCGGACAGATCCGTCTGCGAGATTGGGCGGTGGCCGAGCGCCAGCAGCCGGGTAGGGCCTGGGTCGCGCCCGCGCAACCCCGCTCCAACGAAGAGATGCGCCCGCTGGTCCTGAAGCGGCAACTCGACAAGGTCGTGGCGATGACGCGCGGCCAACCTCATTCGCTGGCAACGCTGGACGAAGCACTCGCTGTGCAGGAAATCGTCGAGGCGATGTTGAAGGGATGAACTTCCTCAGCCCAACCACTTCGGCAGGCGATCGAGGCCGATGAGGTCGTCGAAGCTGGTGCGGGGCCGAACGACGGCGAATTCGGAACCGTTGACCAGCACTTCCGGCACCAGCAGTCGCGTGTTGTAGGTCGACGACATGGTGGCGCCGTAAGCGCCTGCGGTCATGAAGGCCAAGAGGTCGCCGATCTTTGTTTCCGGCAACTGGCGCGCGGTGGCGAACGTGTCGCCGGACTCGCAGATGGGGCCGGCGACGTCGTATGTTTTGCGTTCGGATTTCGCGGCCGGCTGCTTGACCGGCCAGATCTCATGATAGGCCTCGTACATCGCGGGACGAATGAGATCGTTCATGGCGGCGTCGACGACGAGAAACGTCGTGTGCGGGCGCGGATTGGTCTGCAACACTTCAGTGACGAGAATGCCTGCATTGCCGGCGATCAGTCGACCCGGTTCGAAGCCGCGCTCGACATCGAGCGATCCGAGCGTGCGCTCGATCATCGCGGCGTAGGCTTCGATGAGATCAGGCCCGTGCTCGAATTTTTCGGGGATCTCGTAGGGAATGCCGAGCCCGCCGCCGAGATCGAGACGCTCCACCGCCAGCCCCTCACCGCGCAAACGCAAGGTCAGATCGCGCATCCGCATGAAGGCCGCTTCGAGATCGTCCAGTTCCATGATCAGGCTGCCGATGTGGGTTGCCAGCCCCAGCATCTTGACGCCTGGCATGTTCGCCGCTCGCGCATAGATGCGTGCCGCCTCGTCGAAGCTGACGCCGAATTTGTTGGCTGAAGACCCGGTGGTAATTTTGGCATGGCCGCCTGCGCCGACATCGGGATTGACGCGGATGACAGCGCTTTGCCGTTTGCCACGCGCTTGCGCGATCCGGGACAGAAGTTCAAGTTCGCTTTCGGTTTCGATGTTGACCTGATAGATGCCCGCATCGACGGCGAAAGCGAGTTCCTGCGCGCTCTTGCCGACGCCTGAGAACACGATGCGGTCGGCAGGGATGCCCGCCGCCAGCGCGCGGCGGATTTCGCCTTCCGAGACGGTGTCTGCGCCAGCGCCGAGGGCCGCCAACGTCGCGAGCACGGCCTGATTAGAGTTGGCTTTCATGGCATAGAAGACGCGATGCTTCGGCGCACCGATAGCACGCGCGAACACTTGATAGTGCCGCTTCAAAGTGGCGGTCGAGTAGATGTAAACGGGCGTACCGACCTCAGCCGCGATTTTGGCGACCGCGATGTCTTCCGCATGGAGTTGGCCGTGGCGATAGTCGAAGTGATGCATGAGAAGGTGCTCGCGAAATTGGAGCGTGACGTATAGGTAAGCGGTGGGATCTGAGCAAGCGCGCGTCTTCAATATGTGGCAATGCCGGATGGGTGTCGTGTAGGTTGGTCAAGCGTTTCAGCGTGACCCAAACCGCGAACTCTGCGCATGCCGCTGTTGGGTCGCGCAAGGGCTTGACCCAACCTACATCTGCTACATCTGCACTCCAGAAAGCCACTCTATGTTACCGCCTCTGGCACCGCATCCTGATCTGGTCAAATTACCGCTCGACCGGATGAAGTTCGAGATCGGCGGGCGCTTCTGGCCGATGGACGTGGTGCGGGACGAGGCAGCCCAGCTCGGCGTCACCCAAGATCGCGAGCTTTACCCGTTCGGCCTGATGATCTGGGAGTCGGCCGTCGTGCTGGCCGATGTGATGGAGGAGCGCGGCCGCGATCTCGACAGGCGCTCGGTGCTGGAACTGGGCTGCGGTGTCGGATTGCCGGGACTGGTCGCAAAAGCTCATGGCGCGCGTGTCGTGCAGACCGATCACGACGCGCTGGCGCTCGCGCTGTGCCGCCACAACGCCGGGCTCAATCGCATCGAAGGCATCGAGCAATTTGTCGGCGACTGGAACGCCTGGACCCACACCGAGCGCTATGACCTGATCATCGGCGCCGACATCATCTACGACACGGCAGACTACGAAACATTGGAGAAGGTTTTCCGCACGAACCTCGCGCCGCGCGGCGAAGTGCTGCTGACCGACCCGATGCGGCAACAGACGATCGCGCTATTCACGGTCATGGAAGACGCCGGTTGGACCATCGACACCACCCACCGCATGCAGCCGACGGTGACGGAAGCATATAAGGCGAAGGCGGAAATCGAAGTGCAGGTGGTGACGGCGAGGGTGGGGTAAGCGATGTTTGTTACGGTTGATAGTGCGCGATTGTATTTCGACGTCGAAGGCGCCGGGCTGGTAACCGACGGCCAATCGATGCGCGCAAAGCCGACGCTCGTGCTGTTGCACGGCGGACCCGGTGCCGATCATTCAATTTATAAGCCAACGTTTTCCGCACTCTCTGACATTGCGCAGATCATCTACTACGACCATCGCGGCAACGGACGCAGCGAGTTGGGCGATCCCGCGAACTGGACGCTCGACCAATGGGGTGACGACGTCAAAAGCCTGTGCGACGCGCTCGGCATCGAGAAGCCTATCGTATATGGCGCATCGTTTGGCGGCTATGTGGCGCAAGCCTACGCGACGCGCCATCCAGGCCATCCGTCGAAGCTGATCCTCACAAGCACCGCAGCGCGTTACGATTTCCCACAGATGTACGAAGCGTTTGGACGCATCGGCGGCGCGGTAGCTCAACAAGTGGCGACAACGTATTGGAGCGAACCGACGCCTGAGCGACGTCAAAAATACTTCGAGGTGTGTGTGCCGCTGTACAGCGCGCGAACAGCCTTGATGCCAGCCGCTCGGCCAGACTGGATGATGCGTGCGGTCATCCGCAACGACGTCGCCATGCATTTCAACGGACCGAACAATGAGCAGGGGCGGATGGATTTCCGCACGGGCCTCGCGCGCATCGTGTGCCCGACGCTGATTATAGCCGGCGAACGCGATCCGATCATGCCGATGGCGTTCAGCGAAACCATCGCCACGTGTTTGCCGCCCCATCTGGTGCGGTTCGAAAAGTTCGCCGACGCCGGCCACGGTGTCGTGCCTGACGCGCCCGAGCGCGCAATGGCCGTGATCCGCGATTTCATTTTGGCGGCTTAGCGTAGAAGCAATTGGCCCGTCGTGGGTCCCGGCCTGCGCCGGGATGACGAGTGAGGGAGTACCATCCGGTAATTTAAACTCTACAGCCGTGCCACCAGGCCACGGCTGCCCCAACTCCGTTCGTTGTGTTGCGTCGGATAGGTCGCCTGTGAGCCAACGCAGCGTTTAGTCAGAGGGCTTGAGCTCGCGGTAAGTCTACTCCAGGCACGCTCGGATTTCGCCGCTTGTTGGGTCGCGCTGAAACGCTTGACCCAACCTACACGGCGATACGTGCGAGGGAACGCCGCTACTCCAGCAAGCCGTCGAGGATGAAGCTTTTGTGGGGCTTGGGGGTGTCGCCGGCTTTTTTGCCTTGGCCGCTATCGGCGTCGGCTGTGGTGGTCGGCGCGCCGCCGTCTGAGACGGCCGAGGGTTTGTCGAGCGTGCCGCGCACGCCGCAGGCCGCCAGCATGCTGGCGGTTGCGAGAAGAATCAGCGTCGTTTTGGCTTGGCTCGTCACGCTGCCACCTTAAATTGTATGACCGCTCGCGATATCGCATCGACGATTTGCCGACATCAGATATGCGAGGCCCCTACAGCGTCCTTAGCTGGTCTGCCTAAGCTTTTCCAGCCGCTTTGACCAAGCTCGCGCCATTTTGCGGACGTTCTGTGGCGCAGTTCCACCATGGCTGATGCGACTGGCGACCGAATTTTCGACGCTGAGCACGGAAAACACCGCTTTCGTGATGCGCGGTTCGACCGCTTGCATGTCGGCGAGTGGCAGGTCCTCGAGGCCGAGGCCCTTGGTTTCCGCTGATTTAACGATGGAGCCGGTGACGTGATGCGCCTCACGGAAGGGCAGCTTCAATTCACGCACCAGCCAATCCGCAAGATCGGTCGCGGTCGAGTATCCGCGTCCGGCGGCGGCGTGCATGGCGGCTGGCACCGGCTCGAGGTCCAAGATCATGCCCGTCATAGCAGCGAGGGCGACGTTGAAATTGTGGATCGCGTCGAAGGTGGTTTCCTTGTCTTCCTGCATGTCCTTGGAGTAGGTCAGCGGCAGTCCCTTCATCACCATCAACAGGCCCTGGAACGTGCCCGCAATGCGCCCGACCTTGGCGCGGCACAGTTCGGCGGCGTCGGGGTTCCGCTTCTGCGGCATGATCGACGACCCCGTCGTCCAGCGATCGGTGAGCTTGATGAAGCCGAACTGCGGCGTCATCCAGATGACGATTTCCTCGCTCAACCGCGACAGGTGCATGGCTGCGATACTCATGGCCGCCAATGTTTCCAGGGCAAAGTCACGGTCGGCGACGCTGTCGAGCGAGTTCGACGTCGGGCGATCGAACCCCAGCGCTTCCGCCGTCATATGGCGATCGATCGGGAACGACGTACCGGCCAGCGCGGCGGCACCGAGCGGGCTCTCGTTCATGCGGGCGCGGGCATCGGTGAAGCGTCCGCGATCGCGCGCCAGCATTTCGACGTAGGCCAACAGATGATGCCCGAACGTCACCGGCTGCGCGGGTTGCAGATGGGTGAAACCGGGCATGATGACGTCGGCGTGCGCTTCGGCTTTCGCTACCAGCGCGGCCATCAACTTTAGCAGCGCGGCGTCGATGGCGTCGACGGCGTCGCGGACATAGAGGCGGAAATCGAGGGCGACCTGATCGTTGCGCGAACGCGCGGTGTGCAGGCGTCCGCTGGCGGGTCCGATCAGCTCCGACAACCGGCTTTCGACGTTCATGTGGATGTCTTCGAGCGCCAGCTTGAATTGAAACGTGCCGCCGGCGATCTCGGCCAGCACCTGATCCAGCCCGCGCTGGATCTCCTTGGCGTCGGCCTTGGAGATGATACCCTGCCTGGCCAACATGTCGGCGTGCGCCTTGGAGCCCCTGATATCCTGCGGTGCCATGGCCTTGTCGAACCCGATCGACGCATTGATCGCCACCATCAGATCGTCATTTGACACCTCGAAGCGACCGCCCCACATCTTGTTGGCGGATTTGTCGGTCATGACGGCAGGTCCTTGTGCGTAAAGTGGTTTGGAGAACGCGGGCGATGGTCGATATGGAGAGACGCAGTGCGCTCCGGAGAGTGCTAGCGGTCGTATTGAGTGTCGTCGCAGTCGGTGCCGTCGCGATATACGTGACGAAACCACAGCCCGGCAATGGTCCGTCGGCGACAGCTGGCGGCACCGCCACGGTGACTCCGCAAGCCCAAGCACCGAAAGCCACGGCCCCGGACGGCGCACCGATCGGGGCATTCGTACGCAAGCCCAAACCGGAAGCGCTGCCGAACGTGACATTTCAGGATGGCAATGGACAGCCTGTGGCGTTGGAAAGCTTTCGCGGCAAGGTGGTGCTGCTGAACCTGTGGGCGACGTGGTGCGTACCCTGCCGCAAGGAAATGCCGGCGCTAGATCGGCTACAGGCGGCGTTGGGATCGGACGAGTTCGAAGTCGTGGCGCTCAGCATCGATCGGTCGGGTGTCGCGGGTGCGCGCAAGTTTCTCGATAGCATCGGCATTGCCAAGCTTAAACTTTACGCCGACCCCAGCGCCAAACTCGGCAATGACCTGAAGGCGATCGGCCTGCCGACGACCATCCTCATCGACCGCCAGGGCCGCGAAATCGGCCGCCTCATCGGTCCGGCGGAGTGGGACGACGCGGACGCCAAGGCGCTCGTGCAGGCGGCGCTGAAGGGGTCATAAGGGGCTTGCGGCGGCTTCGAAAGACGGGTGCCGAGATTGCGTGCAATTTTCTCAGCAGTTCATCGCCGCGAAGATCGCAACTGCGTACTCGAAATGGATTTGGCCGTCGGCGTCGCGCACACGTGCGCCGATTGCGTCGTCGGGGACGGCGGCACGCAACAGCGCCCGTACGGCGTCCCGATTGTCGTCGAGGGGAAACGACGTGGCCAGCAGTGCTTCCATTTCGACAGGTAGCTGGTAGCGGGTGATCGTGGGCACAGGGAGACCCGCGTCGGCGAACGTCTGGACAAAGTAAGCCGATGTTCTGAAAGCAACGGTAGATGGATCGCGCAGGCGCTCCATCGCGTTGAAAGCTGCGGCCTTGGCGGGATCGTCGGACACGACGGCATCGCACACGACGACGCGTCCACCCGATTTGCACACACGCAGCATTTCGCGGAGCGCCGCTGCGGGGTTTTCAAAGTGATGAAAAGCAAATCGGCAGGTGACGATGTCGAACGCGCCGTCGTCGAAAGGTAGCGCATAGACATCGCCGACGTACCACGACACATGATCGAGCGACTGGCGAGCGGCAAGCGTGCGCGCCTGCCGGATCATCGCGTCGGTCGCGTCGAGGCCGGCAGCGTGGGCGACATGCGGCGCGAACGCGGCGACGACGGTGCCGGGACCGCAGGCGACATCGAGGATCATGTCGGTGGGCTGAGGCTTCGCTGCCTGCACCAGCGGATCCAGCGCCGCCGCCGCGTGCAACACTGGTGCGTTGGCGAATAGCTGGGCTTGTTGCGCGAACTGTTCCGTTACCAGTTCACCATGCGAGCGGATCATCGCGGGGCCATGCGGATGGCACCATCGAGCCGCACGTCCTCACCGTTGAAGTAGCCGCAGGTGATCATCGTGTGCGCGACCTGAGCAAATTCCTCGGGGCGGCCGAGGCGTTTCGGGAACGGCACGCTGGCGGCCAGCGCGGCTTTGACATTTTCCGGCGCGCGCTGCAGCAGTGGTGTGTCGAAGATCCCTGGCAAGATCGTGTTGACGCGTATTTTTTCGCTGGAAAGATCGCGCGCGACCGTCAGCGTCATGCCGACCACCCCGGCCTTCGAGGCGGTGTAGGCGACCTGCCCGATCTGGCCGTCTTCAGCCGCGACCGAGGCGGTGTTGATGATGACGCCGCGATCGCCATCGGGCAACGGATCGAGCTTCAGCATGCCCGCTGCGGACTTGGTGATGCAGCGGAAAGTGCCGATCAAGTTGATGCCGATGATGCGTTCGAAATTGTCGAGCGGATATTCCTTGATCTCGCCCGACTGCTTGTCGCGCGCAACCGTTTTGTGCGAGCCGCCGACACCGGCGCAATTGACCAGAATGCGTTCTTGCCCGATAGCGGCGCGCGATTTAACGAGTCCGGCGTCGACGTCTGCAGTCGAGGTGACGTTGACCTTGCAGAACACGCCGCCGAGTTCCTTGGCCAGCGCCTCGCCCTGCTCCTCGTTGAGATCGAACAGCGCGACCTTGACGCCATGCGAGGCGAGCAACCGTGCGGTCGCGGCACCAAGACCGGACGCGCCCCCGGTGATGACGGCAGAGATGGTGTTGTCCAGTTTCACGACAGGCCTCGACGGTGACGGTTGGGGTTGCGCCAGAGTGTGCCGAAGGCGGGGGCGAAGGCAACAACAAACCGGCGCCGCGGAACCGGGCGACACGTGCCGTTGGAAGGCCGCACTGAGGCGGGTGATAATGTAACGCCACGGTCTACGCACTATTGCCTTGTTTTGCTTGTAAGACTTCCCTTGAAAGACTGATATAACAAGCCTATCGGTCGAGATAAATGAACCCAACGCTCACGATTGACGACCCGGACATGCTGTTACAGGCGCTCATCGCGTCATCGGGTGATTGCATTAAAATTCTCGATCTGGATGGCAAACTCGTTTTCATGACCGAGACGGCGCAGCGGGTCATGGAAGTGAGCGATTTTTCGTTGCTCAAGGGTTGCCCATGGGCCGACTGGTGGACGGGCAAAGGCAACATTGAAGCCAAAGCCGCCATGAAAATCGCGCTGACTGGCAAGGTGGCCCGCTTCCAAGGCTTTGCCTATACCCTGGCGGGCACGCCCAAATCCTGGGACGTGACCGTTTCGCCCATTTTCGATGCTATGGGCAGGCCGGAAAAGCTTCTGTCGATTTCACGCGATATTACGGACTTGTTACGCGCCGACAGCGCCCTTCAAGTCAGCGAGAAGCGGTTGCGCATGGGGTTGGCCGCCGGCCGGCTGGGCTATTGGGACCTCGATCTTGCAACCGAGACTCTCGTCGCCTCCGATACCTGTAAGCTGAACTACGGCTGCAATATCACCGACACGTTTTCCTATCCGCAGTTGTGCGATGCGGTTGCGCCCGAGGATCGTGAGCGGATGCTGGCGGCCATGGCGGGCGCAATAGACAGCGGCGAAGAATACGACATCGAATATCGTGTTCTGAAGCTCGACGGCACCTCGGGCTGGCTGATGGTTCGCGGCCAAGTGGTCCACGACGACACGGGTCGGCCGACCGCGTTGACAGGCGTTTCGCTCGACATCAGCCGATTGAAGCTGGCCGAAACTCAACAGCAATTGCTGACCCATGAACTCGAGCATCGCATGCGCAACACCATGGCGATGGTAATGGCAATCGCCAACCAGACGTTTCGGGCCGCGAAATCGAAGGATGAGGCGCAGACCGTTTTAGCAGGGAGGTTGCTCGCACTCGATCAAGCGCATACCGCCCTGACGCGATCAAGCTGGACGGGCGCGACATTGCTGGCTGTCGTGGAAACTGCACTGCTTCCTCATCGCAGCGGGCAGCGGCGTTTCAAGATTGAAGGGCCTGTCGTTCAGCTGAATTCCAAACAGGCGTTGTCGCTCACCCTGGCACTGCACGAACTGGCGACGAATGCGACCAAATACGGGGCGTTATCGATGCCCGGCGGCACAGTCTCGGTCAGTTGGCGTGTCGACGCCGAGGGTAATCGATCAGTGCTCAAATTCGTTTGGCGCGAAACAGGTGGTCCATCGGTCGAGACGCCGACGCGCCGTGGTTTCGGGTCCCGGTTGATCGAGAGCACGCTGGCAGCCGATTTCGGGGCTGTCACCGTCGACTATGCCTCTGAAGGCGTGGTGTGCAGCTTCGAGACTCATTTGACGTGACGCATCTTTTTTAAGTGACGCATCTTTGCGTGTCGGCGACGAAGCGCGCCGAGTTACCAGAGGGCGGACCAGCACAGCGCCAGGACCACCAGCGTCATGATGCCGGCTGCCATCCAACCGGCTATCGTGAGGCTTTTCGGAATCAGAAAGCGCTGCATCACCGCTTTGTCCGAGACCAACACCATCATCGCGACAATCATCGGCACCGCAATAATGCCGTTGATGACTGCGCTCCAGAACAGCATTTTGATCGGATCGATTGGCGTAAAGCCGATCAGGACGCCAAGTAGGGTGGCGAGCCCGATGATGGCATAAAAACCTATCGCTTTCGAAGGCTTGGCTTCGAGCGTCGCCCGCCATCCGAGAGCCTCAGCCAAACCGTAGGCTGCAGAACCGGCCAGCACCGGCACCGCAAGCAGACCCGTTCCCACAATTCCCAGCGTAAACAGCAAGAAGGTGAGATCGCCTGCGAGCGGCCGCAAAGCCTCGGCTGCTTGCGCCGATGTCTGGATGTCTTTGATGCCATGCGCATTCAACGTCACCGCCGTTGTCACCATGATAAAGAATGCGACGACGTTCGAGAATGCCATGCCAAGTGATGTATCGATTGCAATTCGATCGATCTCCAGGGCACCGCCGCGTTTCAGATCCCGGAGTGGGCGACGGTGCTGTCGATCCATTTCCTCGACTTCCTGTGATGCCTGCCAGAAGAAAAGATAGGGGCTGATGGTCGTCCCGAACACAGCTACGACGACGAGGAGATAGTCCGGGCTCAGCGAAAGCGATGGCAGGAACGTGGCCCGCAATGCCTGGGCCCAATCGACGTGGACGGTAAAAACCGTAGCTACATACGAGAAAAGGACCAGTGTCAGCCATTTTAAAATAGGCGCATATTTTCTGTATGGGACGAACACCTGCAGCAGAACGCATCCGATGCCGAACAGGAGGGCGTAACCGTGTTGGCCACCGCCGACGACGAGTTGCAGAGCCTCACCCATTGCGGCGACGTCGGCGGCGATATTGATGATGTTGGCAACAAGCAGGAGCGACACGAGGCCGATGAGGACCGGCTGCGGCAGTGTCTGCCTGATGTTTCCTGCAATGCCATGGCCGGTGACACGGCCAATTCGGGCGCTGATCAATTGCACGGCGACCATAAATGGCCAGGTCAGCACGACCGTCCACAACAGCCCGTACCCAAACTGTGCGCCTGCCTGCGAGTAGGTCGCAATCCCTGACGGATCATCGTCGGCTGCGCCCGCGACAAGACCTGGCCCAAGAAATCTGAAGAGTGCGCGTGCTCTTCGGCGGCGAGACATTGACGATACTGTCATGTGAGCCACTTTCCGTGAGAGGTCGGCGATCCCACCCCCAAAGCCCACGCTGAGGCGGTTCCGGTTTTAGTTGTAACACGAAACGACCCTGAGCTTTCGTTCGCTTTCTCGAGTGCGATCTGGAGGCGTTCAATCGGTCATGCCAGCGAAACAAGTTCGCGGTCGGCGGCGGCGGCTTCATCGCGGATGATGGACCAGAGGCGCGCCTCGTCGGCGTCGAGGGTGGCGGAGTGCGTCGTGCGCGCATCCTGTGGGGTGGCGATATCGACGATCTCCTTGATGCGGCCGGGGCGGCGGGAGAGAGCCACGACGCGATGGCACAGACGTGCGGCCTCGGCAAGATTGTGGGTCACGTACACCACGGTCGTTTTGGATGCGGCAAACAGCGTTGCGAACTCGTCCATCAACAGCAGCCGGGTTTGCGCGTCGAGGGCAGACAAAGGCTCGTCCATCAACAGGGCCGCTGGTTTGACCGCAAGCGCGCGGGCAATGCCGACACGCTGCCGCATGCCGCCGGACAGCTGACGCGGCAGCGCATGCCTGAAGTCGGCGAGTTTAGTCTGCGCGAGCACGCCGTCCACACGCTCCTGCTTCTCGGCGCTGGAAAGATCGTGCGGGTCGAGCACGAGGCGGATATTGCCCTCGACCGTCCTCCATGGCAGCAGCGCAAAATCTTGAAATACGTACGTCAAGGGATTGAGACAGCCAGGCGGCTGAGGGCCTGAAGCGAGCACCTCGCCGCGCGACGGTTTGATCAGCCCGCCGACGATGCCGAGCAACGTCGACTTACCGCACCCCGACGGACCAATGATGCCGAGGATTTCACCTGACGCGACGGTAAACGAGATGCTGTCGAGAACAGCGAGCGCGTCATAGTCGTGGCCGATATTGGAAAGCTGAAGCTGCACGGCGGTAGTTCCCGCTCCAAGGGCGTTGGCATGGGCGATAGCGGACGCAGGGGGCAAAAGCAAATCGCCAGGCGGGTTGAGCCGGCAACGCGCTCAATGTTGTCGAGACCACAGGGCTTTGCGGCCCGTGTCTGCGGGGCAAAGGTTTGTAAAGGGCAAACTGCTGCACCGCGCATGAGATGACACTGAGGCTCATAGCGCGCGGGCGCAGCCGGGCTCGGCGTTCAGGCAGAGATGCCGTCGTTTCCACGCATTCGCGGCGACGACGCACTATCGATCGCATCGGAGACCCGAGACCTTGGGATGCAGATGCGACGAAGAGCAACGCGACTGTAACGACGAATTCGAGCGGCATGCCTGACGGCTTTCAGAGAAAAATTGCAGCGATCGGACTGCTGTCACTGCTGTTGGAAGCTCGGCATCAAGCCCATGTCGACGGCGGCGAGAACGGCCTGAACGCGGGTCGGCACCTGCAGTTTCCGCTTTGCACGCTCGACGTGATAATTCACCGTTTTGCGCGAGATGAACAGGATCTGGGCTGTTTGCCAGTCGGTTTTGCCCTTGGCGACCCATTCAAGAACTTCGATTTCTCGGGGCGTGAAGAGCGCGGCTTTACGCGGGCGGCGGCGTTTGCCCGGCAGGAGATAGGCGTCGGATGACGGGTTGATCGGTACGAGGCCGCTGATTTCAGATGTCGTATGAACTGACACGCCTTCAAGCATTGTATTCCCCGGCTTTTGCTAACGAAATTTCAGCTTCTGGTTGAGTCAATATGCTGGAATTCGAGAGCGAAGGAAACGGAAAGCACAATCTTTAGTAAACGTCGATTGCGATCTTTGGAACAACACTACAGGGTTGTAATTGTGTGTAAACGAATGAATTAGGCATTCGTTCGGGCTACAGCCGTGGGCCGGACAACCTCGGCTACGATATCGCGCACGCGCAATGGTGATGCTTCGAGAAACGGAAGAGGCCGGACCTCGGCGAGGGCGGCCACTCCGATGCGCGCCGTCAAGGCACCATTGAACGCACCCTCGCCCAAGCGTTTCGACAGTCGCCGCAGCACATCCTGCCCGATGAACTGCCCCAGGAGATCGTCCGTCAGGGCCAAACCACCTGCTGCGATCAAGTTGCCGATCACCTTGCGCGACAACCTGAGTGCGCCGACGAGCCCAGGCCTGCCGCCGTAGAGCGTCGCTAAGCGACGCAGAAGTCGCACGTTCTCGAACACTACGAACGCCAGCGCCAAACTCGCCAGCGGCGACAGCGCCGTAACGGTGGCGACACGCTTGGCGGCGGTGGTGATCTGGCGGCGCGCGATCGTATCGAGACCGGCCACGAGGTCGCGTTCGACGAGAATGAGAAGCGCCGCCGGATCGTGCACATCCGCGCGGTGCGTTTTGACGCGGGCGAGTGACCATGCCAATTCAGGCCGACCGCTGTAGAGGCCGACGATGCGGTCGGCGGCTCTGCGCTCGCCCGGCAAGTCGCGGGCGGCGATGGCGGCATCGACTGTGCGGCGAAGGCGACCGAGACGCGACAAGCGCATCCAGCCGAACAGTTCGCGGATCAGCAATACACCTGCGGCAACGGCTGCGACGGCGAGCAGGCTGCGGATGGACAGGCCGATCCAGTCGTCACGCTCCAGGCCGACAGAGACGAAGCGGGAAAACCATACTCCCGCTGCAAGCGCGGCCGCACCCGCCAGCGCGGACATAAGCAACAGGCCCCAACGGAAACCGGTTTCAATCAGGCTGCCGGCGGTCGCGCGCAGTCCCGGACGCGGCTCCCGGTCGGAGGCATCCGCGCCACCCAAGGAAGCGTGCGGGGTGGGATCCGGTTCGGCCGCCGTGACGGTCACGACGAGCGCGGGGTCGTCGGTCTTGAACACGCGCGGGCCGCGGCGCGGTTCGCCTGAGGCCGGCGGAATTGGCGGAACGAGGCTCATACGAGCTTGTCTCCGATCAGAAACTCCAAGGCACGGTCGAGGCGGATATGGGGCGGTGCCGGTTTGAGGCCGCCGGCCGTTTCACGTTCGAGACGTGGCGGACGAAAGCGCACGGTGCGTACATCCTCGGCGCCCGCAACTTTGGTCGCCATCGTATCGAGCAACACTTTGGCATCGGCAGGCAGGTCGCCGGGAAACAGAGCCGTTTCGGTCTTGCCGTCGAATTGTACGCCAGCGACGCTTTCGCCCGCCTCCGGTGTGCCGATGATACACGGAACCATCTCGCGGCCGCTCTTGACCTCGCCCTCGCGTGTGGCCCTGACAGCGGCGAGCGCCAGAGGTTTCACGGATGCGCCTGCGAAGGCCGCTCGCCGCTGCGCCTTATCAGTCAGCACGCCGACCAAAGCTTCGAGCGCCGCATGGCTCGATTGATGCAGATGATCGGCCTTGGTGGCTGCGAAAACGATGCGATCCACCCTTCGCCGAAAGATACTCGACAACCACGTATTCACCCCCGGGCGGAACGCAGTCAGCACGTTAGTCATCGCCGCCGACAACTCGTTGAGGGCCGAGGGGCCATGATTGAGCGCGCTCAGCGCGTCAAGCAGAACGATCTGGCGATCAAGGCGCGAAAAGTGATCGCGGAAAAACGGTTTCACGACGTGCGACACGTAGCTGTCGTAACGGCGCATCATCGCCAGTGCCAAGCTGCCGCGCGGCGGCGTGGCAGACAATGGGGGCAGCGGAAAGAACGTCAGTAGCGGCGAACCGTCGAGATCGCCGGGCATGAGAAAGCGACCGGGCCCGAGCGTCGATAACTGAGGCTCCGCAGCGCGCGCGGCGGCCAGATAGGCACGGAACAGCCGAGCGCCCTGTTGCGCCACGGCCTCGTCGAGCGGGCCGCGCGGATCGAGTGCGGTGATGAACGCTTGAAGGTCGCGCGCGTGAGCGGTCCGCTGCGGTTGCGCCGCGTCCGCCAGCGCCTGCTGCGACCACTGGGCATAACTCTGCTCCAGCAGAGCAAGATCGATCAGCCATTCGCCGGGATAATCGACGATATCGAGATGCAGGCGACTGAAGCCGAGGGCCGGTTGCAATGTCCGGCGGATGAACCCCTTGGGGGTGTATTCGAACGTCAAACGGAGTTGGCTGATGCGACGCGTCCCGTCCGGCCAGTGTGGCTCGGGTGCCGACAACAGCGCCAGATGATCTTCGTAGGCGAACCGGGGGATGGCGTCGTCAGGCTGCGGCTCGAGATAAACCCTGTGGATGCGGCCATCCGCATGGGCTGCAAAAAACGGCAGCCGACCATCGCCGATCAAATTGCGCACAAGCGACGTGATGAAAACGGTTTTGCCGGCGCGGGAAAGCCCGGTCACGCCGAGCCGCACGGCCGGGGTGTTGAAGTCGGTGGCGAACAAACCGGCAGAGCGCATGGCGTCGGTGGCCGGATCAATAATGTCGGAAAATTTCACTGAATTGCCACCTGAGACCCGCGCGCCGGTCGACCCCAAAGGGTACGCCGATGCCTAGGCATCTAGCAGATAAGGCGGCGTGAGGTAGCGCACAAGCCGCAGTGCGCGGCGGTTGCGCCCTCGAGCGCTAGCGTCAGTGGCGGGTGGACGGCACGGCGACAGTCAATCAGCTCAAAACAATGGTTGCGACGGTACCGGCGATCACGACCGACGCCATAACGACGAACGCCAAGCCTTCGAGTTGTTTGCGCATGTATCTCAAATCCCTGCGGGGCGTTTGCGCCCGTTTTGATCAACATATCTCCCAGCCGATGAAATCAGCCTGAAGAGGGGGTTCATTTTGCGTTCATCCGCGTGCCATTGCGAGCGAGCGTCGCGTTCGATGCGCGTACGACAGATACGGACCAAGAACCGCTGCGGATGGCGGCCTCGTTAGGAATTTCTCGTGATGCCGCGACTGCCGACGCGCAGCGCGCGAAAGCAACTACTGTTCAGATTGGCTGCGTTTCAGACACCGTTCGCGGATAACTGGAGGAGCATGTGATCTTGTTCAGGGAACACACACGCGGACCGGCGTCGTATTGACGTGTTGCAAACTTTCACGGCACGGTTTGGGTCGAACAGTGTCCGCAATGGGGTATTATTCAAAAATGGCCGACCAGACGCTCGACTTGCAGGGGCTGCAGTGCCCGATGCCTATCCTGAAAACAAAGAAAGCGCTGGCAGCGCTGCCCAAAGGCGCAACAATCGAAGTGCTGGCAACCGATCCCGGCGCGCAGGGCGACTTCGAGGCCTACTGCACCCAGAGCAAAAATACGCTGGTGGAAAGCTCCGAGAGCGGCGGCATCTTCCGCTTCGTCATCCGGCATAATTGAGCCTCACGTTTGAGCCTCACGCGCTGGTCGCGGATGCGACAGAGCATCCGCTCGCGCTCCGGCTGGGGCGGGCTACCGCCTGACGGCAGTCGCCTACGTGCACCCAGGGTGCAGGTGGGTTGAGCTTTGCGAGTGAGCCTCACGCGCTGGTCGCGGATGCGACAGGGGCGGGCTACCGCCCGACGGCAGTCGCCTACGTGCACCCGGGGTGCAGGTGGGTTGAGCTTTGCGATTGAGCCTCACGCGCTTGTCGCGGATGCGACAGGGGCGGGCTACCGCCCGACGGCAGTCGCCTACGTGCACCCAGGGTGCAGGTGGGTTGAGCTTTGCGAGTGAACCTCACGCGCTGGTCGCGCTCCGGCTGGGGCGGGCTACCGCCCGACGGCAGTCGCCTACGTGCACCCGAGGTGCAGGTGGGTTCTGTACCATTTCCCTCACGGCAGGCATGCCCTGACGAATTTTTCGAAGGCGCGTGCGCGGTGGGAGATTTTATCTTTTTCTTCGGCTGCGAGCTCGCCGAAGGTTTCTTCGTAGCCGTCTGGAAGAAACATCGGATCATAGCCGAAACCGAGTTTTCCGCGTGGCGGCCACACCACTTCACCGAACGCGCGGCCTTCAAAAATCTGATCGTCGCCGGCGGGCCAGGAGAGACATAAAGCGGAAACGAAATGCGCCGCCCGGTCCGAGGGCAAGCGTGCGCCGCGCAGTTCCAACTCGCGATTGACGCGCGCCATGGCTGCGCCGAAATCCTTCGCCGTGCCACCCCAGCGCGCCGAGAATATTCCCGGTGCCCCGTCCAGTGCATCGACGCACAAGCCGCTGTCGTCCGCCAACGCCGGCAGTCCCGATGCATCTGCCGCCGCGCGGGCTTTTATGCGTGCGTTGGATGCTAACATGGTGCCAGTCTCGTCAGGCTCGGGCAGGCCGAGTTCGCCTGCCGAAACCGCCACGAGCCCGAAAGGGGCGATCAACGCGTTGATCTCGCGGACTTTGCCCGGGTTATGCGTGGCCACTACCAGTTTGATGCCGGGGACGAGTTTGCGGGGTGAGGTGGTCATCGGTTGCTCTTGTTTGGGCCTCACGCGCTGGTCGCGCTCCGGCCGGGGCGGGCTACCGCCCGACGGCAGTTGCCTACGTGCGGCCGAGCCGCAGTTGGGCTTGGTGACCAACACATTCGCCGGTCGGCGGGTCGAGGGCAGAGCCCTCGCCTCAGCTGACCGTCAGCTTCTGCAGCGACGAGAGTTCGGTAATGCCTTTCTTAGCGAGTGCCATCAGCTCGTTGTATTGGGCCTCGCTGAACGGCACGGTCTCGGCGGTGCCCTGAATTTCGACGATACCGCCCGACCCGGTCATGACAAAATTGGCGTCGGCATCGGCCTCCGAATCCTCGGCATAATCGAGATCGAGCACGGCCTGCCCGCCGTACAATCCGCACGACACTGCCGCCACGCTGTCACGCAAGACGTTGTCGCGGATCATGTCGCGCTGCTTCATCCATTGGAGGCAATCATACAGCGCGACGTAGGCACCGGTGATCGAAGCCGTGCGGGTGCCGCCATCGGCCTGGATCACGTCGCAGTCGATGGAGATCTGCCGTTCCCCGAGCGCCTTGAGATCGACCACGGCGCGCAGCGCACGCCCGATCAGCCGCTGGATTTCCTGGGTGCGGCCGGAGGCATGGCCTTGCGTCACTTCACGCCGGGTGCGTTGTGTAGTGGCGCGCGGTAGCATGGCATATTCGGCGGTGACCCAGCCCTTGCCCTGACCCTTCAGCCACGGCGGGATGCGTTCTTCGAGGCTGGCGGTGCACAACACGTGGGTGTTGCCGAACTTGATCAGGCACGAGCCTTCGGCATGCATCGACACGCGGCGATCAATCGAGACGCGCCGGAGCTCGTCAGGCTTACGTTTGGATGGGCGCATTGGGGAATTTGTACTTTCTGACGTCAGAGGTGAAATCCGCGCAGACCATAGTGACAGCGCGTAGGCGTGTGAAGGGGGGCACGGTTGAATGCCAGGGCGATTGGGTGAATCGGGGGGTGACAAGCTAAGTGAATGCTGAATCTGTGGTGGTCCTCTTGATTCGCGTGGGGGCTCACCGGCATGGCAGGCAAGTTGGCGACGCAGAAGGCGGCCGAAGCGTTCGACACGATCGTCGATTTTCTCGAGTCATTTG
>JANYHG010000063.1 GCA_025359165.1 Hyphomicrobiaceae bacterium | reverse complement strand
GAAAAAACCGCCGAAAGCCGCCTGAGATGAAGGTCGTCCAAACGGCGAAAATTTCTCTGATGCGGAAGCTTTGGTGGATACTTCACCGCAGAGGCTTCGAGGTGCGGCGCACGGAGCAGTGGTGCTGGCCTGACCAAGTGCGCCTCGCAGGTGCCGACTCGCGCACCATTTTCGATGTCGGTGCCAACAGTGGTGAAACAGCCGCGCATTACCTGGAACTGTTCCCCGAAGCCACCGTTCATTGCTTCGAACCTATGCCCGATTATGTCCAGCTGATGCGTAATCGCTTTGCGTCCGAGCCGCGCGTCGCCATCAGCGAGACCGCGTTATCCGCCCGTAACGGGACTGCCGAATTCCATGTCAATGTCGGGAAGGACACGTCGTCGCTTCTCGCACCCGACATCGCCGCCATGCCCAGTTCGTACAGCACTACCATCGCGACCGAGAAAAAAATTCAGGTCAAAACCGAAACGGTCAGCGCCTACTGTGCCGCCAACACTATCGCGACCGTCGATCTGCTGAAAATGGACGTGCAGGGCGGCGAACTCGGTGTCCTCGAAGGCGCTGCCGATATGCTGGCCTCGGGCGCGATAAAAGTCATCTACACCGAAGTTTTCTTCACGCCGATGTATCAGAACCAGCCGCTCTTCGCCGCCATCAGTTCCTACCTGGCGGGGCACGGCTATCAACTTCACGCCCTCTATAATTCGACCTTCAACGGTCATACGGGCCGTCTGCAATGGGCCGACGCGGTGTTCGTCAGTCCAAGTATGAGCAGTGAGTCAATCAACCTACTACGGCAAACCCACACGGCCTGACGGCGACAACGGCTGCGCCCCCTACCTGACGATGTGGATTTCATCCACGCCCATGACCGCACCCCGAAAACGTATACTAGCAAGGTTCAACGGACCGAAGGTTGATTGCGCCCGCCCGATGGCAAGTGTGTAACGTTGTCCGTTCACCACCCGCACGAGTTTGTACCGCGTGTCGTAGGGAACGAGAGGGCATCCCATCAGGGAATACACATTGAACTTAACTTTCGTGTACGGCGCTTCGGGTAAGCAGTCGTTGAGGTACAACGAGAATTTGCGCGGTGCTGCGTTTGGTCGTGTCATCGTCGACGCCTTCGAACTCGAACCGGTGCTGAAAAGCTCAGGGCGCGCATCAGCGGAGTGCGAGCGGGTTCCAAACGAGTGGCGCGGTCCAAGGCGTCGCAGATGATGCCTCGATCATGGTGAACCCCGTCGCCTCGTACCAGCTTTCATCGTTAAAACTCGCCTGCGACAGCGAAGTTCCTGACGTGTGAGCTTTTCGGACGCCGTCGTCTTAACGGCGCTGTGAATGACGACGGTTGCCGCCTCAGAAATACTTTTTCAGCGCCAAAAACCGTTGCTCGAAAACGTGAAAGCAAAGCGCCGCGCAAAAAAATGTCAGACTGAGACTTATGACGTAGTAAATCATTTGCGCCCCAAGTTGTCCGCCCGGATAGGATGGCCAAGCCTCGATGGGCATCAGCACATCGCGCACCAGCCCGCGCAACGGCAGGTGAAAGAGATACATCGCGTAGCTGTACTTTCCACTCAGCTGTAGAACGCGTGACCTCAGAAATCCGCCACCTTTCCCGCCGTGGTAGCCGAGCAGAACCAGCCCCCCGGCACCGATGCCGATCAATGCCGTGGGTATCCCGAGGATGATTTTGTCGTCCCAGTCGGAATGCCCATGAACGAGCATCACGATGGCGCAGGTTCCATAACCGAACAGCATCAAAGCGCGCGCGAGCCGGTTGAGGTCGGTTGTGCCTTTGTACTCCCGTACAAAAAGCGCGACGGCAGCGCCACATATCAAAGGCTCAAGACGCGTGATCGTCGTAACATACGCGGCCACCGTATGATTCCGGCACCCAGCATAGCCAGCCGTGCTGCAAGGCTGATGGCAAAGAGCGCGACGAACACGATCGGCAAGCGCGCGCGTGGAATCAGAAAAATGACGAACGGCCAGATCAGGTAAAATTGTTCCTCTATCGCCAGGGTCCAAGTCACATCGAGAATGGCGTGACGAAAACCGCCCCAGGCGATCGGGATATTCTGCAAGTATATCCAATAATACCATTCGTCGCCTTTTATGCGGCCGAAATTGCTCATTTTGGGATGATTGAGATACGGCAGGATCAGCAGCGAAAAAATGACGATGGCAAAATACAACGGGAACACGCGTAGACTGCGCCTGGCCCAGAAATTTCTAAAATATCGGGCCTTGTTCACGCTATCAAGCAAGATGCCAGTGATCAAAAAACTGGAAAGCGCGAAGAAGATATCGACGCTCACCCAAAGGCTTTGGGCAATGAAAACGATACCGGTTTCAAGTGTATTCGTCGGTCTGATGAACGTCATATGATAAACGGCGACCATCAGCATGGACATGCCGCGCACGGCGTCGAGCGCCGGTAGGTGCGCTGTCGTGGCTTTGTGAGCCACGGTTACCGGTGCGAGTTTCACGGCGGCAACTGACATTCATCCCCCCCCCCGAAAGCTCAGCTGGCAAATCGAATTTTCCCGAGCTGCCGAACCTGCTTGAGCGCACACGTCGAAGTGCGGTCGTCAACAACGTACATCGGGTATCATCCTCGATCTACGGGCACTGATCACGGCTCGGTCGCCTGCAGTTCGGTCTCGCGGATCCGGGTCCGGCTCGTGCACTGTGTGTGCACTTCGGAGACGGACCCGTTCCTGCATCAGATCTTCTGGTTGAATGCACCGACCTCGGGGAACTTGGCGAGGCGCGCTTCGATATCGCGGAAAATGGCGTTGCGGTTGGCCTCCGAGACCGGGCTTTCCACCACCACCACCAGCTCCGGCTTGTTCGACGACGCCCGCACCAAGCCCCAGGTGCCATCGGCCAACGTCACGCGCACGCCGTTGACGGTCACCAGATCGCGGATTTTCTGGCCGATGATGGTCTTGCCCGCTTTCGCTTCCGCCTCGTAGTCGGCGACGATCTTTTCCACGATGCCATACTTTTTCTCGTCGTCGCAGTGGGGCGACATCGTCGGCGACTGCCAGGTTTTAGGCAGCGCCCGCTTGAGATCGGCTACCGTCTTGTCTGGCGCGCGTTCGAGCATATCGCACACCGCGATGGCCGCCACCAATCCGTCGTCGTATCCGCGTCCCAGCGGCGGCTGGAAGAAATAGTGGCCGCTCTTCTCGAAGCCCACCAGCGCCTTCTGCTCGTGGGTGTAACGCTTCATGTAGGAGTGGCCGGTCTTCCAGTAGAGCGCCTTGGCACCGTTCGCGGCGAGCACCGGATCGGTCATGAACAGACCTGTTGATTTGACGTCGGCGACGAATGTCGAGTTCGGATAAACCGCCGACAGATCGCGCGCCAACATGACGCCGACCGTATCGGCGAAAATCTCGTGGCCTTCGTTGTCGACCACGCCGCAGCGGTCGCCGTCGCCGTCGAAACCCAGGCCGACATCGGCTTTGTGTTTGTTTACCGCTACAGCCATCGCATGTAGCATCTTCATGTCTTCCGGGTTCGGGTTATAGTTGGGGAACGAGTGATCGAGTTCGCAGTCGAGCGGCACCACTTCGAGCCCGAGAGCTTCGAGAATTTTCGGCGCGAATGCGCCAGCCGTGCCGTTGCCGCACGCCGCGACGACTTTCATGTGACGCTTGTACTTCGGACGGTTGGTCAGCGATTTCGCGTAACGCTCGGCAAGATCGGGCACGAAAATATAGCGGCCGCCTGAATGCGCCTTGGCTTTGCCGCCAAGCACGATCTCTTTCAGTTCGGTCATTTCGTCAGGCCCGAACGTCAGTGGCCTGTTGAGCCCCATTTTGATGCCGGTCCAGCCGTTGTCGTTGTGGCTGGCGGTGACCATGGCCACGCCTTCGACGTTCAATTCGAACTGGGCGAAATAAGCCATCGGCGACATGGCGAGGCCGATGTCGTGCACTTCAAAACCACCGGCGATCATGCCGTTGATCAGCGCCTGTTTGACGTTGCCGGAATACCAACGGAAGTCGTGGCCCGTAACGATGCGCTTCTTGACGCCGCGCCGGTCGAACACTTCAGCCAATCCAAGCCCGATGGCGTTCAGACCCATCAGGTTGATTTCCTCAGGGAACAGCCAACGCGCGTCGTATTCGCGAAAGCCAGTCGGCTTGACGAGTGGCAGCCGCTCGAAGTCGAGCGTGTTGGGCTTCAGGTCGGCGCGTGGTTTAGGGAGCATCGAAGATGCCTCTTTTTGAGATCAATTACTGAGTTGATGTGGATAGGGTCTTAGCGCCAGCCCGCGAAACGATCCAGTGCTTGATTTCGCTGAATGCTCCGAAACGGAAAAGATCGACATGCCCGCCGCCCGGATATTCCACGTATTTCGAACCAGCCGGGGCTACCGCTGCCAGTTTTCGCGAATATTTAATCGGAATCACGGTGTCTGTGGCACCGGCCAAAATGAGCATCGGCGCTCCAATTTTACCGATCACGTCGACCGAGAGAAACGGGTCCAGCATCACGCGTGATACGGGCAAGTACCAATAATGGTCGCTGGCGACGTCTCGTGCGGAGCTGAACGGAGATTCCAAAACAACTGCCGCAGTTGGCCGGGCGGCTGCGACTTGAACCGCAACTCCACTGCCGAGAGATTCGCCGTAAATAACGATGTCGCGAGACGCAACGCCCATATTCAGAAGTGCCTCGTAGGCCAACAAACCATCATCGACGAGATGCTTCTCCGTGGGCGATCCGGTCGACCCGGCGAAGCCGCGATAGGCCGTCGCGCTCAAACCCCAGCCCTCGTCGAGAAAATGACGGAAGTGAAAGGCCTGACCGTTCATCCAGCCGGCATTGCCGTGAAAGTAGAGAATAGTTGGTTTTCCTGGCGCAGCGGGTTTCGACCATCGCACCAGTCGCTCGCCGTCAGCGGTCGCTAAAACGTCAACAGCAACATCAGCAAGCCGGTAATTCGCTGGCCCGTCTACGCCGACCATTGGTTGATACATGAGGTTTCGCTGCATCACGCCGACAGCAACCAAACCGCAGCACCAAGCCACCATGAGCCCGAGCACCGTTCCAACCGCGACACGAACTATGGAACGCCAGAAATCGACAATCGACAACCGCAAAGCGAGGCTCATGAATTATTCCTCGATAACCAGCCGGCCGGACTGCATGTCGAAGCGGTTGAGCTTTTTGATGAAGCTCATACCGAGCAGGGTCTGGTTGAGTTTGCCCTCTTCCATTACACCAGCCTGCACATTGCGGACTTCAACGCCGCCGATCGATAGCCGCTCGATTGTGATCGGCGCAACTTTGGCGATGCCGTTGGCGGTATTTGCGCGCTGCGTAAAATCAATATCGCGCGGCAGCACGCCTGCAGTTCTGGCATCTTCGTATGTCAGCGCCACGACACTGGCACCCGTATCGACCATGACGTTGACGCCGCGCCCGTTGATGTCGGCATCGGCGTAGAAGTGGCCATTGTCGTGGGCGATGAGTTCCACCGTGCGGCGGCCGACGCTCGCCGTAGCCGTTTTGCGCGCATCGGCTGCAGATTGCGTGACGGGGGGGAGTTTCGCCAAATAGGCTTCTATTCCGTGCCGGTAATACTTCACCGCAACGGCACCGATTACGAGAATTGCAAAACAAGCGCCGACTTCGGTCGCAAGCTTTCGCCCGCTCAATGACAACGCCATGACGCAAACCTCGGAACACGCAAACACGACTTGAAGGCAGTCCGGCGAAGTGTCGCGATGGCGACGCGTCATATCCGGAGCGTCAGGAAGTCCCCTGAAAATTCATATGACTTCAATCTGTTTAAAAAACTCATACCGAGCAGGCTGTCGCGCAGCGCCCCTGGTTTGGAAACAAGCGCATCGATCTCGGTGAATTCGATTGCCCCAACCGCGACCTTCTTGAGCTTGACCTGCGCCGCATACGTTGTGCCGTTCGCGGTCTGTACCGGCACGTTATAACGCAGTCGTTCGATGTCGATACCGAGCTTCTGGGCATCTGCTGGCCGCAGCACCACCGTCGATGCACCGGTGTCGACGAGCATGTTGAGGGTGAAGCCGTTCAATTCCGCACGCGCGAGAAAGTGGCCGTCGGAACGCCGGCGAATACGGACAGCGCGATCGCCGTTCGATTGCAGGTCGGCACGCGCGATCATTCCGGGAGGTGTAATCTCGGCGGCGATCGAATGGCCGAAAGACACCAGATCGTCGCGATAGGTGTAGCCTGCCGCAACCGCCGTGGTGAGCAACAGCCAGCTGCCCAAATCGCGAAAGGCCCGGGCAACCCCGTGCGTTCGGCCGATCGACAGGACCCAGAACGTCACGACGGCGATACAGAATCCAAGCACAGCGTAAAACACATCGGCTCTGCTCAAGCCCAACGTCGGCGAGCCATCGGCGAGAACCATCGCCGCCGCCCCCGCCGATAGAAACAAAAAGGCGACAATCCAGCCCGCCATTGTGGCCCTCGCAGTGCAGCTGCCGTATGACCCTAGTGTGAGGACACTAGAGCTTCATCTCCGGTGTTACCATGCCAACTGCAGCGGAAACGAGGCGAATGACGGATCGTTCCGGTGATTAGCTGCCATCTGTTGCGCGACGGCGCGGGTCTGCGGCACCAGCAGCGCTGACGAACCGCCGTGGCTGTCGCCGATCCCTGGGCACGGGAATTGCTAAGACTTGAGTTGTGGGTGCCGGGCTGGGCGTCGTCGACGGTGAAGCGGTGGCGACGCGGTCGGCGGGAAAGTGAACTGACGCGGTGGTGCCTTTGCGCAATTCGCTGGTGAGTTCGAATGCGCCGCCATGCAACTCGATCAAACCCTTGACGATGGGCAGGCCGAGCCCGGTCCCGCCTTCCGCCGTCTGCTGCGCCAGGGAGCCCTGCCCAAACGGCTGCAGCACCTTGTGGATCTCCGAGGCCGGAATCCCCGGCCCGTTGTCCTTGACGGCGAGCCGCTGGCTGCCATCCGATGCCATGGCGACCGATATCAGGATTTGCCCGCCGAGCGGCGTAAACTTCAGCGCATTCGACATCAGGTTGAGGCAGATCTGCCGCGTTGCGCGCGCATCCGCCCACACGCACGGTGCCGTCGGATCCAGTGAGAACAACACAGTCTGACTTTTACCGTCGGCGCGCAGCTTCAACAGCCGCCAGCAGTCGCCAACGATCTCCGCCAGTTCGACCGACTCTTCGGTCAGTTCGTATTTGCCGGCTTCGATACGTGACAGATCCAAAATCTCGTTGATGAGATTGAGCAGGTGGCTGCCGCTGTCGTGAATGCTGCCTGCATACTCTTTATAGTTCGCGTTGTTGATAGGTCCAAGCAGCTCCGTGTGCATCACCTCGGAAAAGCCGAGAATGGCATTGAGCGGCGTGCGCAATTCATGGCTCATCGTGGCGAGAAATCGCGACTTGGCGATATTGGCGGCTTCAGCTTGCGCGCGCGCGTTGTCCGAAATCGACTTCTCTTCCTCCAGCTCTGCGATCAGCGCGTCCTTTTCCGCTCGGAACTCGAGCATGGCCAGCGCCGTCACGTTGAGGCGTTGCGCCATGATGATGAAGTAGACATGCAACCCCGCAGCCATCGACGCCATCGCGAAGTAGAATGAATGGTTTTGCAACATCATGCGCCCGACCACCGCGATCGTCATGGGCACCGTGCCGACGTAGAATATCGGCAACACCGTCGAGGCGAAGGTCATGCGCATCGCGATGAAGACCACCAGCGAAACCAGAATGAAAACCTGGCTCGACGCATCCGCCACCGACATGCCCACCAGGGCAAGTCCGGCCCAGGTCAATCCCGATAGAAACTCCGCACCGATCAGCCGCCGCAACCAGTCTTCGTCGGTCGCTGTCGACGACTGCCGGGCTTCGAATAAACGACACGCATGCACCATGATGAGCTTGGCGATGATGACGCAGCAAAGCCACAGCGCTGCCTGGACCGCAGGCGCCCAGAACATGGACGCCAGCGCAAAAATCAGCGCCAGCAAGGGCAGGGTAGGTAACGCCTGCAACTCGTTGCGCACGAAAATCTGCAGCAGCTCGATGCCGAAATCGGGTTTCCCCGTCGGCGTCTGCGACAAACGTGCGCGGGCGTCGCGGACTTCGCTCAGGGCCTTCGGGGCTGAGGACTTGCCGGCGTTAGGCTTGCTATGCCGCGCCGAGGACGGTGCCGTAGCAGCAGCCGGCGCACCGCGATCGATGACGCGCACCTTGGGGGACGGCACCTCGTCGAATGCTCTGCGGTTGGGTGACGGGCTTGTGGCGGTCGACACGGAGCGGGTCCTGCAGGTTCCGGGCCTGACACCCAGGCTCGAACCGTATCCTGCCGCAAATGATTGAAGAGTTGTTTACCAGCCGCGCCGGCCAAAGATGGAGATCATATCTCGCGCCAAACGCTTGCGCCCTGGCGGTTTCTGGCGCTTCGCCGGATGGCGCGGGTTGCGGGAATGCCGACCTCTTTCGCTGCCTCTTGCAACTCGCGACGGAATTCATCGCGCTGCTCGTGGATCGAGGCGATGGCGTAGCCGGTGGGAATGCCGAGGCCGACAAGTGCCGCCTCGGACAGCTGCAAGCTGGCCTCGATGGTTTCCGGGACCGCGTCGGTGACGCCCATCGCATAGAGGTTCCGCGCATGGTCGGCGTCGCGGGCGCGCGCGACGATCAGAACATCCGGCCGTGCCGCGCGGACTTCGGCGACGATGTCCTCGATCAGCGCATTTGTATGGATCGTGACGATCACGCCCGACGCGTCCGGCAGACCGCAGGCACTCAGAAACGCCGGACTGGAAGCATCGCCATAATACACCATGCGGCCGTTGGCCCGTTCCGCAGTCACGGTATCGGCGTCGACATCGACCGCCGTGTAGGCGATGCCATGCCGCTCCAGCATCGTGCAGATGACCTTGCCGACGCGGCCATAGCCGACAACGATGGCGTGCTGCTGCTTGGGTTCGGGTTTCAGCTCCAACGCCGGATCGGCCGGCGCCGGCCTCCTGAGCAGCGGCGACAGCCTTTTCGCCGACACCGCCAGGACCGGTATCAGCACCATCGTCATCGACGTCACCGCGAGACTGAAGCTTGCGACCTCTGGCGTCACCACCGCCAGCGAGGCCGCGAGGCCGATGCCGACAAAAGCGAACTCGCCGCCGGGACCCAGCAGCAAACCGGTTTCGATCGACGTCGCACGCGGCAGTTTGAACAACGTCGTCAGCAGTGCGACAATCGCAGCCTTAAGCCCGATCAGCCCGACAACGCACGCCAGCAGTAACATCGGCTGCCGCGCCAGCTCCCGCGCGTCGATCGACATGCCCACTGTGAAGAAAAACAGCCCCAGCAACAGGCCTTTGAACGGCTCGATGGTCGCCTCGATCGCCTTGCGGTACTCGGTCTCCGCCAACAGCAGTCCCGCCACGAACGCGCCGAGCGCCATCGACAGATGCGCCAGCGCGGCGACGACACCAGTCGCGATGATGACGAACAGAATGGCGGCGATGAACAACTCGCTCGACCGTGTCCTTGCCACCTGCCGGAACAGCGGACGCAGCACCGATCGCCCGACGCCGACGATCAGGGCCAGGGCAGCGATGCCTTGCATCAGAGCCAGCGCGACGGTCGCCATCACAGAGCCGGATTTGCCCGCCCCCAGAATGGACACGAACATCAACAGCGGGATTACGGCCAAGTCTTGCGCTAGCAGTATGGCAAAGCTCGCGCGGCCCGTCTGCGACGAGAGGCGACCCTGGTTTGCCAACACTTCCAGAACGATGGCGGTCGACGACAGCGCGAGGCACCCGCCGAGCATGATCGCCACGGCGGGCGTCTGTCCGAGACGGGCGATGATCGCTGCCAGCAGCGACGTGGTAACCAGCACCTGCAGCAGTCCGAGCCCGAACACCAGTCGGCGCATGCCGAGCAGGCGCTCGTAGGACAGCTCCAAACCGATCAGGAACAACAGGAAAACCACGCCCAGGTCGGCAATTCCGGCGACATTCCTGGCGTCGCCGACAGTCACCCAGTAGAGCAACGGTATCTGCTTGACGAAAGAGCCGAGACCCAAGGGGCCGAGCAGCGCACCTGCACCGAGATATCCGAGCACCGGGCTGATGCCCCAGCGATGCACGGCAGGCACTACGACGCCGGCCGTGCCGAGCACGACCAGCGCGTCTGAGTAGATGGCGAGATTGATCGATGATGCCATGCAGGCGCGCTGGGCTCCGGTGGCGATGCTGCCACGATCTGATCTTACAATAAAAATTGCGACGGCGGTGGCAGCAACTCTGCCGTTTGCTTGCGCAGCGCGTGTCTGTTGGCTACCTGTAAGGCGGTCGACCCGCCAACGTCCCCTCCTGCCGGAGCCGCGCTCATGAAAATCCTCGAAACACGCACCGCGCCCAATCCCCGCCGCGTCCGCATCTTTCTCGCCGAGAAGGGTATCGAGATGCAGTACGAGGAATACGATCTGATGAAGGGCGCGCTCAAGACGCCGGAATTTACGAAACTGAACAAATTCCAGCGCGTGCCCGTGCTGGTGCTCGACGACGGCAGCGCCATCTCGGAAACGATGGCCATCTGCCGCTACTTCGAGGAAACCAACCCGACGCCGGCTCTGATGGGCACCGGAGCCAAGCAGCGCGCCACGGTCGAAATGTGGAACCGTCGCATGGAACTCGGGCTGATGTTTGCGGTCGCATCCGCCTTCCGCCACGGCCACCCGGCGATGGCACCATTGGAGACCCCGCAGGTCAAAGAATGGGCCGAGGCCAACAAGCCTAAAGCCCTTGCCATCGTGCAGATGCTGGATGCCGAACTGGCCGACCGTGCGTTCATCGCCGGCGACAGCTTCTCGGTGGCCGATATCACGGCGATGTGTGCCATCGACTTCATGCGTCCGGCGCGGATATCACGACCCGAAGGCCTGCAGCATCTCGAACGCTGGTACGCGGACGTTTCTGCCCGCCCGAGCGCGAAAGCCTGAGTTGGCGCGCACGTCCACGCCGCTCGACATCTGCATCGCAGAAATTCGGAGCTGCCGGCTCTGTCGCGACGACCCGCGCGGCAAACCGTTGCCGCACGAACCGCGACCCGTGCTTCGCGTCAGTGAGACCGCGCGGATTGCGGTGTGCGGGCAGGCACCGGGAACCCGCGTGCATGCGTCCGGTCTGCCGTTTACCGATCCGTCGGGCGTGCGGTTGCGCGGCTGGATGGGTGTCAGCGACGACGAGTTCTACGACGTGGCGCGGATCGCCGTCATTCCCATGGGCTTCTGTTTTCCGGGTCAGGATGCCAACGGTGGCGACCGTCCACCGCGTCCGGAGTGCCGAGCGCGCTGGCACGCCCAGCTGTTCGCGCTGTTGCCCCAGATCGAACTGCTGTTGCTGATCGGCGCTTCCGCGCAGCGTTGGCATCTGCCGCAACGCGGCACGCAGCGGCTCAGCGACGTCATGGCGGACTGGCGCGTCATTGCCGAACCTGGCCCGACCCGCACCTTCGAACACGTCACCGCGATCCCGCTGCCGCATCCCTCATGGCGCAACAATACTTGGCTGAAGCAGAACACGTGGTTCGACACCGATCTGCTACCCCACCTGCGCCGCGAGGTGAGAGCCCGACTGTGAGGCGTCGGACGTGCAGAGCAAAGACGCCCGCCGACAGGCCCAAAAATCCGTTCCCGTCGACGAAATGTCTCCGCCGCCAGCCGTCGCTGATGAGCCGGGGCTGACGAAGACAGGCGCTTTTGTCCCCTCTCCCCGCCGGTTAGCGGGGAGAGGGTTAGGGAGAGGGGCGGCAACGAGTTCGATGCTAGCCAAGTGCGTCCGCTTGTAATTTGTTCGCGACGGTTTCGACGGAAATGAGAACAAGGGCGGTCAGGGCCAATTGCTGCCGTCACTTGCAGCGGCATTGAGCTGAAATCTATGGTCGCTTTTTGACGTACAGCGTCAGGGAGCCCGAGGGCTTCAGCCGCGGCGACTACGGCCCGAAAAGAGCGCCCCGCTCCTTTTGCAATTGCCGGCTCCTGATCTCTTTCAGCCGCAGCGCGACGTGCACGACCGGCGTTCATCGCGCGGATGCACGAGACACGTGCCTAGTCATTTGACCTGCCGGATTTGGAACAGTTGCAAAAGTGGCACCAACAAGTGGCGGTTTGGTAACAGCGGATGCGAATGTCACCTTGGGCGCTATCGGTTCGTTGACGGACCTTTCGCGACGTTGTTTCGTATACATACGATAATTCAGGGGCTGATGCGGATGCGGGTACGTACTTTTTTGGGAATGTTGCTCGCCACGGCGTTACCTGCGGCTGCGGAAGAAGTATCTAGCGGGGCCAACGTCATTCGGCCAGCTATCTGGCAAGGCTTCTACGCTGGTGGGCACGGCGATTGGCGGACATTGACATCGCAGTACAACTACGCAACCGATCCAAATTTTACCCCCTCGGTTAAGTTGTCGGGGCACATTTCCGCGCCGTTTTCGAGCCGCCCCTGGTACGGGGCGCTCGCTGGCTATAATTGGCAACACGGGAGCTTCGTATACGGCGTTGAGAGCGACGTGACGCTCGCACAAACCAGCCCATCGACCCCAGGACACGATTTCTGGAGTCTGCGCGGGCGCGCCGGAGTTGCTGCCGGTCCAGCGCTCTTTTATGGTACCGCCGGTATAGGCACCGATGCGGTGAACGTAAACCCTGTTCCCGCCAACGTCAGCACTGCCTACACGACCACGCTCCGCTATTTCGGTTATGTTATCGGCGCGGGCGTTCAGCTTTCGCTTCCTGCAAACGTCAGCTTACGTGCAGAGGGGTTGTATTACGACTCCGGCAAGAAGACGTACAAATTTGACGGGGCGACCATTGGCAATGCCTTTTATGTGCCCTCTACGCAAGAACTTAGTCACCAGCGCACGCTCTTTCGCGCTGCGGTAATCTACCGGTTCCAGTGAGAGACGGCTCGCGCGTTTTGCCTCGTTCCCATCTGCTGATAGTCGCGATGTTCTTGCCGTGCGCTGCGGCAAGCCGGTCCTGAGACTAGTCAAATACACCGCGAATCTTCCTGAGGTCGGGCCCGTTCATCGGGCGTGAGGATCGGTTTGACGGCGCACGAATCATCCGCATTGCTCCACAATCCCTGTCGTGCGCGCGGAATGTGTTGGGAATGCATTGCGTGTCCGCTTCCTGGCGACAACCCGCCCGTCCCGCGTCAAAGCTGCCGGAGGGCTGCAACGGGTCAAGAGCGTAACTCCTTTTGAACCAATCGAGCCCTGCCGAACGGCAGCTCGACCGTCAACAGCGGACATGCCCGGCGAAGGCTCCGAACTCGTTGCGGCCCCTCACCCTAACCCTCTCCCCGTGAAGAACGGGGAGAGGGGATTCTTGCGCCACTTTAGTCTCCTTGCGGCCCACAGCGGCACCGTCGGCTGTGTTCCTTTGAACGGACGGTCTTGAGGCTTCAGCGGCACCGTCGTTGAGGCAGACATTCAGCCGCCACCGAAACGCTGTCCCGGGCTGCGCCGTGCTATTTCCGCGCCGCCGCGCGTGCCGCGAGTTCGTCGGCCAGTCCGGGAATTTCAAAGTCCGCCTGCTTCAGCGCTGCGATGACGCCGGCGACGGGGTCAGTCAGGCTCGCGGTCGCAGCCCACGCCATCGCCGAACGGGTCCCCGATCGGCAGAAGGCGAGCACCGGACCCGGCATCGCATCGATCGCTGCCTGAGTCTCAATTGACGTGCGCGGCTCCAGCACGTCGGCCATCACCAACGGCAGGTAACGGAAAGCCATGCCATGCTCGGCGGCGAGCTGCTCGGTCCTGGCGGCCGACAGTTGCGTCGCGCTTTCGCCGTCGGGGCGGTTGGCCAGGATCGCCTTGAAGCCTTGCGCCTGGATCTCGACGAAATCGGCGGCCGTGAGTTCGCCAGCAACCGCGAACGAGGGTGACAGACAAGCGATGCGCACCATGACATTCTTCCAGTTTTTGAAATTTCATTGACGTCGTGACGGAATATATTTGCTTTGCAAAGCAAACAATACCAGATTTTGGGCTTACGTGAAAAAATGTGTGCAGGCTTGGAAGTCGGAGACGAACTGTGGCGCTCGACGAAATGGACATCAAGATTCTCCGCCAGCTGCAGGCCGACGCCACCAAGCCGGTCGCTGAAATCGGCAAGGAGGTGGGCTTATCGACCACGCCATGCTGGCGGCGCATCCAGAAACTCGACGAAACCGGCGTAGTGCGGCGGCGCGTGGCCGTGCTGGACCCGGTCAAGGTGAACGCCGCGGTGACGGTCTTCGTGTCGATCAAGACCGACCAGCATTCCACGGCGTGGCTCGAGAAATTTCACGCCGCAGTCAACGATTTTCCTGAAGTCGTCGAGTTCTATCGCATGAGTGGCGAAGTCGATTATCTCATGCGGGTCGTCGTGCCCGATATCGCCGCCTATGACGCCTTCTACAAGCGGCTGATTGCGCGCGTCGAGATCGCCAAGGTGTCGTCCGCGTTCGCCATGGAGCAGATCAAATATACGACCGAACTGCCGCTCGGGTTTGCCTTGCGCCAAGCTGCTCCCGCGCGCGAGTAGAGGGCACCGCGCAATCAGACGCGTCCGATCGCACCGAAGGCGCAGGCCAGCGCCAGGATGACGACGCTCACGAATGTCAGCACCATGCCGGTGGCTCGAAACATGAATGTTTCGGGCGAGTGCGATACGCCGTAGGCATGCGCCAAGCGGCCAACGACCAACGCGGCAGCGGCTGCGTAGAGAAGCCGGGGCTGCGCATTGAGGCTTTCCGCCAATCCCATGAGAATAAGGGCAAACGGAACGGTCTCGGTGAAGTTGGCGTGCACGCGCATCAGTCGCGTCAACCCTTTGTCGCCGCCGTCGCCGATAGCGACCTTCGTCGACCGGCGCTGGCCGATAACGCGAAATGTAAGCAAGAGGTAAAGTGGTGCCAAGAGCGCGGCAACCAGTGCTGTGATCGGCATCATGTGTCGTCCCCCTAAGGTCTCGGCTGCCTATCGCAGCCTTGCGGATGCCCATCGCATTCCGATGCCGCTATACCATAAGGCAGCCCTGCCACAGGTTACCACTGTCGTCGGATCAACCGCAAATTTCGCCGAGCAGCGCGCAGAGTTCGACATAATCGAAGGGCTTGCCAACAAATCGCGCACCTTGCGCCCACGCCAGATCGTCGGCTTCGTATCCCGACACGACGACGAACGGCACCGCCGACGCATTCAATACGGCAGCAATAGGCGCCGAACTGACACCAGATAAAAACGCGTCGAGGATCGCGACTTTGAAATCGCCCCGCTCGGCAGCAGCCAAAGCTTCATTCAGCGACTTCGCAATGCCGGCAACCTCGAAGCCGCCTGCTGTCAGCGCATCCTCGAGATCCATGGCTATGAGGGCCTCGTCTTCGATTATGAGCACGCGATGTGACAACGAACCCCCTGACGGCGTGCAGCGCCACTTACGCCGATTAGCGCACCGCCTTATCATCTACAGGTTGTTCATAGCCACTCGCAAGACCTGACGTCTGTCATCTGCCATACGGTTTGCGTGAGGCGTCGTCAGGCCCCGCAACCCGCCGGCAACTGCTCGACCGCCCTATGATAGCATTCGCAAGCAATGCTTTCCAGAATTGCACGATCGACGATCTCGACGCGTCCTCTCGACACCCTGAGCGCACCCGATTTTTCGATCAATTGCAGCGTTACCGTCACCGTCGGACGGTGCACGCCCAGCATTTCGGCGATGACTTCGTGCGTCAACGGCAAGATGTGGTCGACGCTGCGGTCCAGTGCGATCAGCAGCCAGCGGGCGAGACGCGCTTCCACGAGATGCAGACGGTTGCACGCGATCGACAACAGCGTACTCGCGATAAAACCCGCAGCGAACGTGTGAATGAGCTTGCGAAAGACGGTTTGCGACTGAAACAACATATCGAAATCGCCGCGCTTCAGTCGCATCGCTCGGCCATCGAATTGGACCACGTGGCGAGCGGTCGATCGCTCGGCATTGCGCAGCGCCACCGCGATATCGATCATGCCCTCGCATCCGACAGCAGCCACTTCGACGCTGTCGCCGCTGGCATAGGGCTGGTTGATCGACAGCACGGCGGTCTCGGGGAAGTACATGTGTCGTATCGGATCGCCGACATCGGCAAGCACCGCCCCCCGCTCCAGGTCGATCGCTTCCAAGTGCGTCTGGACGATGCGCAACTCGCGTGCGGGCAGCGCCCGCAAGAGGTGATTGCGATGGGCGTGGAGGGCTCTGTTGGACATGCTCCGACAACGGTTTTGACAGCCGGAATGTTCCCGACGGCGGCCCTGGCCCGCGAGCCCTTGGCGTTCGCATCCGAACCAGCTATGACACGCCGAACTTTGCCATAGGTCATCTGCATCCCCGATGCCATCCTCGACCTTGTGTATTGGCAGGCGGCTTCGAGCTGCTGAAATCAACGAAACATATCGATCAGACATCGAATTGACGGAGTGTGACTGTGGTCAAGGTGATTGCAAGCGAAGTGCGCAAGGGAAATGTGCTCGATATCGACGGTACGCTGTGCACGGTTATGAAGGCCGAAAGCGTGCGGCCGGGCAAAGGCACCCCTACGACCCACATCGACATGCGGCGCATCTCCGACGGTGTGAAGATCGTCAAAAGTTATCGAACCACTGAAAACGTCGAGCGTGCGTTCCTCGACGAGAAGACGTATGAATATCTTTACGAAGACGACATGGGTTACAATTTCATGGAACCCGAAACGTTCGAACAGATCTCGATTTCAAAAGAGCTGATCGGCGACAGCTCGATCTGGCTGCAAGAGAACATGCGCTGCTCGGTGTCGATGTTCGAAGGCGTTGCGGTGGCGATCGAATTGCCCGCCAAGGTGACCTTGCAGATCGTCGAGGCCGAACCTGTCGTGAAAGGACAGACGGCATCGTCGTCGTACAAAACCGCCAAGCTTTCCAATGGTGCCAAGATCATGGTGCCGCCGCACGTCGAAAGCGGCATCCGCGTCATCGTCATGACCGGTGACGGCAGCTACGTCGAACGCGCCAAGGATTGAGGCACCGCAGGATTGAGGCACCGCAGAGTTGTCGGCATAACCGCGTCCCGGAAGGCAGCCATGGCCGATATTCTGCAGCAGATCATCGCCACCAAGCGCAGCGAAGTCGCGGCAGCAAAGGCGGCGGTGTCGGTAGCGGACATCACGCGTCGCGCCGAAACGGCGGCCCCGGTGCGTCCGTTCGCGGCGGCGATCGTCGCCAAGATGGCGGCCGGCAAGCCTGCGCTGATTGCTGAAATCAAGAAGGCGTCACCATCGAAAGGGCTTATACGGGCCGATTTCGATCCACCGAAGCTGGCGCGGGCCTATGCCGACGGTGGCGCAGCGTGTCTGTCTGTACTGACCGACGTGCAGTATTTTCAGGGTGCAGCCGAGTACTTGATGCAGGCCCGCGCAGCCTGCGATCTGCCGGTATTGCGTAAGGACTTCATGATCGATCCTTATCAAGTGATCGAGGCGCGCGCCTGGGGTGCCGACTGCATTCTCATCGTGTTGGCTGATGCCGACGACGCCCTGGCCCACGCGCTGGCGAAGACCGCCAAGGCCTGGGGTATGGACGCCATCGCCGAAGTGCATGATGCGCCGGAACTGGAGCGAGCTTTGGCATTGGACTGCCGACTGATCGGCATCAACAACCGCAATTTGAAGACGTTCGAGGTCAGTCTCGAAACTACCGAGCGCTTGGCTCCGCATGTGCCGACGGATCGGATCATCATCGGCGAGAGTGGGATTTTTACACCCGCGGATATCGCGCGGCTGAAGGCTGTCGGTGTCGGCACGTATCTCGTCGGCGAAAGCCTGATGCGGCAAACCGACGTGCGTGCCGCGACAGAAGCCTTGCTGGCTTGAGTGCGGATGGCTCGCCATCCAGTGGCGCGATCAGTCCAGGAATGCCGCCTTGACCAGAATTTTGTTGTGCTGTTCCAGGATGGCACCAAGGTCTTGTGCTGCCTTGACGAACGCCTGCCACTGCGGATCTGCCGCGAGCGCCGCCCGCTTCTGAGTGCGGTCGGCCAGATTTTTGTAGGCCCAGATGTGCACGAACGAATTGATCTCGCCGATTTCTGTGGAGGCATAAAGCACGGGCTCGCCGAGGATGCGGCGTTGAACCGCCAGGCCCATTTTCTCGTAAAGTGCGAAGTGCGCGGGCACCATGCCGTATTTGCAAATGTAGGTCCGGTGATCGTAAATCATGGGGACACACGAGTTGGAGTGAACGGCGCGGGAGATACCCGCGATTGACGCAGGACTGGACGTGAGTTGAAGTATCGATGTGCAATTGCCACGCACGTCAATGCGACGGCTGCCCGGATGGACGCCATCGCACTGAAGTTATGTCCCAAAACGAGTTCAGGCCATACGGCTTTTGATCATGCCGACAACCAGCTGGACGATACCGCCCGCCACGCCGCCACCGACCAGCTGCGATAGAATGGTGCCGATATCGAGACCGCCGCCAGCTGCGGCACCCAGGCCGAGCAGTGGACCAAGCACCTGCATGCCCAAGCCGCCGCCAAGCGCGCCGGCGATCGAATTGCCGACCGAACCCATGCTCGAGCCTTTCGCGATGGCTCCCGTGGCATTGCCGCCGATAGCGCCGCCGACCAATTGCAGTATCAGTGGGATAAAATTCATCGTCACCCTCCAGATTTCGTCATTTTTTCGGCGGTCCGCAGGTGCGAATCCGCGCCGTAATGTCGCACAAATCTTTTCTGCTCGCTATATTTTTCCGCGCACGTCTTTTTTTGAGAGCGACAAATATCCAGCGTTGATGACGTCGGGGGTGCAAATCGTATGGTAGAACGACCTCTCAACCTTGCGCTTTCTGACCGTAGGATTTGAAGCGCTCGATCACGCGATCCATCTCGTCGTCGGGCAGCACATGCGCGGGCCCGAGTTGCAGCACTTTCCAGTATTGCTCGGCCAACACTTCGACATCGGCGGCCATTTCGAGTGCTGCCGACAGCGTCGCACCCATGGCGATCTGGCCGTGGTTCGCCATCAGGCAGGCATTGCGCTCGGATACGCCGTTGGCCACGTGCCGCGACAGCGCCTCAGTGCCGAAGGTGGCATAGGGCACTAGGGGAATGTCGCGTCCACCGGCAGCCGCCACCATGTAGTGAAACGCCGGGATGGATCTGTGCGCGCAGGCCAGCACCGTCGCGTGCATCGAGTGCGTGTGAACGATCGCCTGCATGTCGGGGCGCTGCGCGTAAGCCGCCAGATGAAAACGCCATTCGCTCGACGGTTTGCGCGTGCCTGTGCTGCTGCCGTCGGCGGTCATCGTCACGATGTCAGCGGGCTCGATGGCGTCATAGCTCATGCCGCTGGGTGTGATCAGCATGCCACCAGCCCAGCGACAGGACACGTTGCCGCTCCGGCCCGGCGACAGCCCGCGCTGGCTCATGGCGCGCGCAGTCGCGATGACGGAGAGGCGCAGCTCGAGTTCGGTCATGGTTGGGTCTCACGTGAGGACTTCGCAGTTGCGAAGCTAACTCGCTGGTTTTATGAAACAAAAATGCATGGCGGCGGTTGGAGGTGCATATCCGAAGCTCAAATATCGAGGACGCCATGATGTATCGAACTTTAGTGCACTTTGCACTTTGCGCTGCGCTCACGTTGCCGGCTCTGGCGATGGCTGCGACGCCGAGTGTCGCTGCCGCCTCCAAAGCCGCTGGGTCATGCGGCACTTACATGTACTGGAAAAACGGCAAGTGCATGGATGCGCGTAACCCACCTGCCAAACCTTGGAAGTTGTTCTGACGCTGCAAGGACGGCATGGCCGGTGTTCTTTCCCAGCCATGTCAGAATTACCGCTCGAAGCGTTTGAACTTGATGCGGTGGGGTTCGACGGCCGCATCGCCCAGGCGGCGCTTCTTGTCGACTTCGTAGTCGGCGAAGTTGCCTTCGAACCACTCGACGTGGCTGTCGCCTTCGAACGCCAGAATGTGGGTGCAGAGGCGGTCGAGGAAGAAGCGGTCATGCGAAATGACCACGGCGCAGCCTGGAAAATCTTCCAGCGCGCTTTCGAGCGACGATAGCGTTTCGGTATCGAGATCGTTGGTCGGTTCGTCGAGGAGCAATAGGTTGCCACCCTCTTTCAACATTTTCGCCAAGTGCACGCGATTGCGCTCGCCGCCGGAAAGCAACCCGACCTTTTTCTGCTGATCGGCGCCCTTGAAGTTGAACCAACCGCAGTAGGCCCGCGAACTCATCTCTTTTTTCTCGCCGAGCTTCATGATGTCCAACCCGTCGGAGATTTCCTCCCAGACAGTCTTTTTGTCGTCGAGATGATCGCGGCTCTGATCGACGTAGGACACTTTCACGGTCGGGCCCAAGCGGATCGAACCGGCGTCGGGCGTCTCCTTGCCGGTGATCATCTTGAACAGCGTCGTCTTGCCTGCGCCATTGGGACCGATGATGCCGACGATGCCGCCCGGCGGGAGTTTGAACGATAGATTGTCGACCAGCAGCTTGTCGCCGAAAGCCTTCGACAGGTTGTCGATTTCGACGACCACGCCGCCGAGACGCGGGCCTTGTGCAATCTGGATTTGTGCCTTGCCGACTTCTGCGCGACCGGCTTCCTCGGCCATCTTTTCATAGGCGGTGATACGAGCCTTCGACTTGGCCTGACGCGCCTTGGGTGACGAGCGAATCCACTCCAACTCGCGCGACAGCGCCTTGGACTTGCTATCCTCCGCGCCCTTTTCGGATTCCTCGCGCTTGGCTTTCTGTTCCAGCCACGAGGAATAGTTGCCCTTGTAGGGCACGCCGTGGCCGCGATCGAGTTCCAGCGTCCATTCGGTGATCGTGTCGAGGAAGTAGCGGTCGTGGGTCACGAGAATGACGCAGCCGGTGTAGTCTTTCAGGAAGCGCTCGAGCCAGGCGACGCTTTCGGCATCGAGATGGTTGGTCGGCTCGTCGAGGAGCAGAATATCCGGCTTCGAGAGCAGCAACCGGGTCAGCGCGACGCGACGCTTTTCGCCGCCCGACAATGTCGTGACCGAGCTTTCGCCGGGAGGGCAGCGCAGCGCGTCGAGCGCCTGCTCGACCTGCGCATCGAGATCCCAGAGATTGCCGGCGTCCATCTCGTCCTGCAGCTTCGCCATCTCGTCGGCGGTCTCGTCGGTATAGTTCGAAGCGATGTGATTGTAGCGGTCGACGATGGCTTTCTTCTCGGCCACGCCCTCCATGGCATTGCCGAGCACGTCCTTGCCCGGGTCGAGTTGCGGTTCCTGGGCGAGATAGCCGACTCGGATGCCGTTGGCGGGGGAGGCTTCGCCGAGGTAATCGTCGACCACGCCGCCCATGATCTTTAGCAGCGTCGACTTGCCCGAGCCGTTGAGACCGACGACGCCGATCTTGGCACCGGGAAAGAACGACAGCGAGATATCCTTGAGCACCTGCTTGCCGCCGGGATAGGCCTTCGAGACCTTGTGCATGTGATAGACGTATTGCGGGTTCGCCATGGCGGGCGTCTCTTTCGGTCGGGGGTCCAGGGTGTGGCCGCCTTGTAGCCGAGCCGCGCCGACGGGGGAAGAGGCGAGAGGGCGTAGGTGGGGGTGGGTTTGAAGGGGACGTATTCGAGCTGCGGCCGGACCGATGCTGACAAATCTCACGATCAGTTTGCACAGTTTCGTAAAACGCAGCTTGGGGCGACATGCGAAGTCGCGAAGCCCGCAGGGCGCAACAGCGTTTCTCGCCAAACGGCAATCGCCCTATCCGCAATCGCCCTGTTCTTCCATGGGCAGGTGGTCTGGAGGAACGCGTTCCTCCAGTGGGGTTTGGGGCCAGCCCCATTTCGCGCGCAAGCGCGAACGTGCCGCAAACTCTGGCGTCGCGGGTGCGGCGCTTACTTCACCGTGATGGTAATGAGTTCGCTGGTAACGGCTGGGTTGTGCGGGATGTGATTGTGATCACCGAGTACGAGTTGCAGCGTGTGCTTGCCGGCTGCAAGCGTGAGTACGGTCTCGGTCTGGCCCGCGCCGAAATGGCGATGCTTGTCGTCGGCCGGCATGGGTGCCATCAGGTCTGTCAATTTTTCGTCGATGAAGATGTGATGATGACCGGTATCCTTTTTCTCGACGCCAGCAGGGGCTACGCCCATGCCTACAAGCCCCATCTTGACCGTGACCGGGCCAGCGATCTCGGCACCGTCCTTGGGTTCGATGAAATAGAGCTTGGCTCCGGCCGGCGCAGCCGAGCGAAAATCCTGAGCGTGGGCTGAGACAACGCCCAAAGCCATCATTGCGGAAACGGCGGCGATACGTACGATCATGATAATTCCTCCCTCGTGGTACCTCAGACAACGACACCAGCGTAGCGTCGGATCACAGCGCACGACAGCGCTGTTTCGGACGTAAGCGATGTATCGAGCCTATCAGTCGTGATGACAGGATTCGGGTCGCCGCGTGGAATGGCAGTGCCTATGATCGCGTACGGTAGCAAAGCCGCAGCCGTAATCTGGAACGCCGAGGTTCGTCATGCTGCATCAGGCCCCATCTCATCAGGACGAAACCGACGGCGAAGCCGGGCGCAGCGATCCCAGCGGCGATTACGCGCGCGTGCGCCGGGCGATAGGCTTTTTGACTGAGCACTGGCTGTCGCATCCTTCGCTTGAGGATCTTTCGCGGGCGATCGGGCTGAGCCCGTCACAATGCCAGAAACTCTTCAAACGCTGGTGCGGCCTGTCGCCAAAAGAGTTCGTGCAGGCGATCGCGCTCGATCATGCACGCGTCTTGCTCGACGATGCCGCGAGCGTGCTCGAAACCGCGCATGAGGTCGGCTTGAGCGGTGGCGGGCGGCTGCATGACCTGTTCGTCACTTACGAAGCGATGTCACCAGGGGAATACAAACGACGCGGACAGGGGCTTTCCATCAGCTTCGGCTTTCACGCCTCACCCTTTGGTGATGCGTTGTTGATGGCGACATCGCGGGGTTTGTGCGGGTTGGCGTTCGTCAACGAGGACGCCGGCGAGAGCAAGGTCGATGCGCTGGCCGATATGCAGCGACGGTGGCCGCAGGCGACCTTTGTGGACGCTCCCGAGGCCTGTGCGCTTATGGCCAGAGATATCTTCGCGCTTGTCCAGCCGACAGCGAAAGCCCCCACGCGGCTGGTTCTGATCGGCTCCGACTTCGATGTCCGCGTGTGGCAGGCGCTGACGCGCATTCCGATGGGACAGGCGGTCAGTTATAAGCATATCGCCCAGCATTTGGGCCAGCCGACGGCGTCACGCGCGGTGGGCTCGGCCATAGGCCGCAATCCCTTGTCGTTCGTGGTGCCGTGCCACCGTGTCTTCCGCGCCGATGGCGCGCTCGGCGGTTATCACTGGGGCTTGACGCGCAAACGTGCGCTTATCGGCTGGGAAACTGGCCGACTAACGCAACGCAAGCTCTAACTAATGACCGGCTTAACCGGGCAATTCCTCACGTTCCGCCTTCTGCAATGCAGATACGATGGCGGAGAGATCGTCTAGGAATTGTTCGCGCTGCCGTGCGGGCAGGCTGTCGAGGATGCGGTCGTCCACGCGCCGCGAGACCGGATCGGCCTGCTTGAGTTGACGGCGGCCTTCTTCGGTCAATTTGACAGCATAGGCACGCGCATCTTCCTTGGTCCGCCGACGCTGCAACAGGCCTTTCTTCAGCATACGCCGCACGATGTCTGCAAGCGTCGACCGATCGACGCCCGTCTTCTCGACGAGACCGGTCTGGCTAATGCCCTCATTCTGCGACACGGTCAGCAACACAGCATACTGTCTAGGCGTAAGGTCATCGCCGCCAATCTCGCCGTGAAACACGTCGCCGGCACACTGGCTCGCGCGATGCAACATATGTAGGGGTGATCGCGTGAGCCGATCGGCTTTTTCCTCGCGTGCCATTGATTGATCTCTGTCTGAGGTTGCTGTTTCAGGTCGACGCCAAGGCAGATGACCCCAGGGTTTGAGACCTACGTGCAAGAACCTATGGAACGCTCCGGACACGATCCGTATTACACGCGTTTTCAAGGAAACAATCTTTGCAAATCATAGCATACGGCAAACTCGTCCGACGTCCAATATAATTTGGCGTGACCGGTGATAAATTGATGTGGGTTTTTGTCACAACCGAGACAGTCATTGGACTGCACAACGTGCGCGGACGTTCAGCCGGAACTCGGCGTGGGAGCCGCGTGACGCCGAAGCAGCGGCGTCTGCAGGGCAAGATAAACCACCGTCAAACCCAGAATACCGAACACTTTGAAATTGACCCAGACGTGCTCCGTCGCCGGCGTATTGTAGCTGCGCCAGACGATCTCGTTCAATGCCGCCAGCACCACGAAAAATGCGATCCACCGCTGCGTAAGCAGGCGCCATCCCAGATCAGTGAGCTGCAGCGCCTCTCCCAGAATCGTCTTGAGAAACAAACGGCCCGTGAGCAAGCCGAAGCTCAGCGCACCAGCAAACAGTAGATTGACGACAGTCGGCTTCATCTTGATGAAGCGAGGATCGCCGAATGCGAATGTCAGTCCCCCGAACACGGTGACGATTGTGGCTGTCACGATCAGCATCGCGTCGATCTTGCCGAGCAGCACCTTCGATGCGATCAACGCCATTAATGTCGCGCCGATCAGAACCGCCGTTGCCTCGACGATGCCGAAAAAGCGAAACGCCAGGAAAAACGCCAGCAATGGCACCAGGTCGATAAGAAATTTCAGCCCTTGCCGGTTGGGTTTGGTGTCTTTGCCGTGCGTCGCGGGGGCAACTTTGGCCCCTGAAGCATCTGGCGGCTGCGATCCGGCGTGCATGATCAGTGCGTCCTGTCGGTAGCGACCTGCGCCAGCACTGGAACCGGCAGGCGATAGCCACGCATCACGCGGACTTGCCAGACAAAGAATAGCCCGGTCAGCGGCATCACAAGAAACAATTTGAAAATCATCCAGATGTCGAGACCCGAGAGGACCGGCTTGCGCAGGAGCCATAGCCAGGAGTGGGGGCATGGAATGCTCGCGGTCGCAAAACCGAGGCGCACCGCCTCGTTGGCGATTGCTGTGACGAGGAAAAACAGAGCGGCATTCCGAGTGAGCCGCGCCCACCCTTCGGTCGTATAGTGGAACGTCTTGCCGAAAACGAATTCGAAGAAGTATTTTTTTCTGTATAGCCCGGCGAACAGTAGAACGGCGACCAGACCATTGAAGACTGTCACCTTGATCTGAACCCAGTTGGCATCGCCCGTATAATAGGCCAACCCACCGAACACGATCGACACGAACCCCGCGATGAACGGCATCATCGGCGGTCGCTTCAGCACGATCAACGAGGCCGTCAGCGCAAGGACGGTTGCACCGATCAGCGACAACACGCCGGCTTCGACGCCCCAAATGAAGTTGACGATGAACATCGTGAAGATGGGGCCCATCTCGCTGACGATATTCAAGGTCTGTTCGGCAGTGAACGGAAAGCGATTCTGTTTGGCTGCTTGAGTAGCTGTGGCCGGGGTATGGTTCTGATGAGACATTCGACTAGGCAATTCCCCGTTGCGCCGTGGCCCGCGTGCATCCGCAGATCCGATCGGCAACCTGCATTTCCAATCTTCGCAACCTGCGCCGACACGACCTGTCCCGAACGCTTAACGCACGCCAGTCCACGCTGCAAATACAAGTTGGCACCAGCGGAGACGTTCTCCAGCCGCGCGTTGCGATGCAACACCGCGATCGGATCGCTTCCGCCCCTACACCTGCGCGATCGCCTGTGCGAACTCGCGGGCGACGAACGGTTGCAGGTCTTCGATTCGTTCACCGATTCCCAACGCTACGACAGGAACCTTAAACTTCGCCGAAATTGCGACGAGGATCCCGCCGCGAGCCGTGCCGTCGAGCTTCGTCATAACAATGCCTGTCACGCCTGCGACCTGTCGAAATACCTCGACCTGGGACATGGCATTTTGCCCCGTCGTCGCGTCGAGCACGAGCAACACCTGATGCGGGGCTGCCGGATCTACTTTCTTGAGAACTCGCACGACTTTTTCGAGTTCCTCCATAAGCCCTTTCTTGTTCTGCAAGCGCCCCGCAGTGTCTATCATAAGGACATCGACGTTCGCGCCTTTGGCCTCGGCCATCGCATCGAATGCCAGACCCGCCGCGTCCGCGCCGACGTCGCGCGAAATGACAGGCACGCCCGTACGCTCCCCCCAAACCGTCAACTGCTCGATCGCGGCGGCGCGAAACGTGTCACCTGCAGCCAACATGACCGAGCGCCCCTCGGCGGTGAAGCGGGCCGCAAGTTTGCCGATCGTAGTCGTTTTGCCAGTGCCGTTGACCCCGACGAAGAGGATGACTTCCGGCTTGTTGCGGCCGCTGATCGTCAACGGCTGCGCGACCGGCGTCAAAACACGCTCTACTTCGTCGGCGAGAACCTGCCGCACTTCCTCCGGTGCGATTGTCTTGTCATAGCGTGTCTTGCGAAGAGTCGAGGTGATCGCCTCCGTCGTTTCGAGGCCCAGATCGGCCTGAATCAAAAGATCCTCTAGGTCCTCCAGTGTTTCGTTGTCGAGCTTGCGCCTGGTGAAGACGCCTGTAATGCCGTCGCTCAGCTTGGCGCTGGTTTTAGCCAGGCCGGTTTTGAGGCGCTGGAACCAGCCGACTTTGACAGGCGGTTCGTCAGTGGCGGGCTCGGCGGGTCTGTCGGAGTGCGCTGCTTCAGTCGGTTGTTCGAGGGCCGGAGCGTCGAACTCGACCGCCTCGATCTCCGTCTGCATGATCTCGTCTTTGATCGGTTCGGCCTTGCCACCGAACAACCTGCCGAACAGCCCCCGCTTCTTTTCAGGTTCCTGGCTCACGCGATGACCTCGCCCTGCAGATGAGTGGCGTTGGCGGCCACGATGCGCACCTGCTGTAATGTACCGGGGATGGGCCGGTCCAACTTCACTTCGGCGAATTGCGGCGTCCGCCCGACGCCGTCCCGTTCCACAAGGACATCAGAAGGTTTGCCGACCTGATGTGCCAAGGTGTCTCGCAACGCCAAATTTCCTTTGGCGCGAAGGCGCTCCGCACGATCTCTGATCACACGGCCTGAAACCTGCGGCATGCGCGCCGCAGGTGTGCCGGGGCGCGGCGAGTAGGGGAAGACATGCAAATAGGTCAGGCCGCAGTCGTCGATCATCGCCAGGGAGTTGTCGAACATCGCGTCCGTCTCTGTCGGAAATCCGGCGATCAGATCGGCACCGAATACGATGTCGGGCCGCAGCCTGCGAGCTTCCTGCGTAAAGCGGATCGCATCACCCCGCAGATGTCGACGCTTCATACGTTTGAGGATCATGTCGTCGCCCGCCTGCAATGAGAGATGCAGATGCGGCATGAAGCGCGGCTCGTCTGCAAGTGCTGTCATGAGATCCGCGTCGACTTCGGGTTGATCGATCGATGAAAGTCGCAGGCGGCGGAGTTCAGGTACGTGCTTCAAGATTTGGCGCACCAATTTGCCGAGCGTCATCGATCCCGGGAGATCGGGGCCGTACGAAGTGATGTCGACCCCGGTCAGAACAATTTCAAGCGCGCCGGATTCGACGACCTGACGGACGGCAGCGACCACCTCGCCTGCCGGCACCGAGCGCGATGGTCCACGCCCGAAGGGGATGATGCAGAAGGTGCAGCGATGATCGCAGCCGTTCTGCACCTGGATATAGGCTCGCGTGCGCTGTCCAAAACCGGCGACAAGATGCCCAGCTGTCTCGCGTACGCTCATGATGTCGTCGACAGCCACGCGGGGACTCGACGCCAGCGACAACCCAGCGAACGTCTCGGCCCGCATCTTCTCGCCGTTGCCGATCACGTGATCGACTTCGGTCATCGCAGCGAACATTTCCGGCTCTGTTTGCGCGGCGCAGCCAGTCACGATCAGCTTGGCATTGGGGTTTTCACGGCGCAGCCGACGAATGGTCCGGCGTGCGTTGCGCACGGCCTCGCCGGTAACCGCACAAGTATTGACGATGACACATTCATCGAGCCCGGCGGCCGCAGCGTGCGCGGCCATCACGTCACTTTCATGAGCGTTCAGCCGGCAACCCAACGTAACGACGCGTGGCGCCGACACGCCTGATACTTTTGGATTGGGTGGTGCTGAAATCGTGACGGGCACACAGGGCTCGGAGTTTAAAGGGCGCGGTCATGTATCTTAAGTGAGCGATGGTGGTAACGGCTCGAGTCTCGGCTGGCAATCACCGTGGCTCGGCGACGTGAGGACATTCGCATCTGCCTCATGGCAGGTCGCAATGCAAAGCGGAGCCTGTAAATATTTCAAGCAACTTCTCTAGCCGCGCGTTCTGTTAGGGTCGCGAGGCATTGTTGCCATTAACGCCAATGCCCGACCGCTGATGCGATCGGGCATTGGCGACGTTGCGTTCAAGCGACTTTTAAGCAGCCTTTATGTCACCGGCGGCAGCAGCGGTCGCGTCGGACTCGGCGCGACGCGATTTTGCGCTTTTGGACAGTACTTCCGTAATGCGCTGAATGGCACCACGTTCGTCGATCTTCTCGACCGCCGCGATTTCGCGTGCCATGCGATCCAGGGCGGCTTCATAAAGCTGTCGCTCCGAATACGACTGTTCGGGCTGAGTTTCAGCGCGGAAGAGATCGCGCACCACTTCGGCGATAGACCCAAGATCGCCCGAGTTGATCTTCTGCTCGAACTCCTGCGCGCGCCGGCTCCACATTGTGCGCTTGATCCGGGCTTTGCCTTTGAGCGTCTCCATGGCGCGCTTGACCACGCCTTCCTCGGCGAGCTTGCGCATGCCGACGCTGGCTGATTTGCCTGTCGGCACACGCAACGTCATCTTGTCCTTTTCGAACGTGATCACGAACAGTTCGAGCGCCATGCCGGCGATTTCCTGCTCCTCAATCGCGACGATCCGACCGACGCCGTGCGCCGGATACACGATCCACTCATTTGTCTTGAAGCCGTGCCGGATGTTGATCGGTTTTTTGGGGCCGGCATCCTTGGGTGCGACGACGGGAGCAGCCGCGACAGGTGCAGCCGGCACTGAAATGCGCTGTGCAGCAGCCACGGCAGCCGGCATTGCACGTACCGGCGTCGTTCGCTGTGATGCCTGACGTTGAGCCTGGAACTGAGCTGCGGTGGCGGCGGTAGGTGCGACGTGAGGTGAAGTCGTCTTGTTTGCTGGTTTGGTATCGACCGCAGGTTTGACAGGAGCAGGTGCGGCTTTGACCGGCTTGGCTGCAGGTGGTGCAGCCTTTGTGGTCACGCCCACAGCTACGCCTTTGACGTTTGGCTTTGCTGCTGCGGATTTGCCGGCCGGTTTAGCGGCATTGGCGACTTTGGAGGCAGATGAAGTGGCCATGGGTATCCGCGGTTGATTGGTTTTCACGACAGTTACATGCTTTTGCGCCGGAATGACGGCGGTAGTCTTCGCAGCCGGTACCTTCGCGACTTTACCGCCTGAAGCGGTATGGACTTTTGCCGATGGCAGCTTGTTTGCGGTGTGAGGCAGCTGTGTCGATTTAACTTTAGCCGTTTGTGTCTTGGCATCCCGAGCGATGGTGCTGGACTTGCCTGGTGACTTGCTCTTCGACGGCATATCGACTTACTCCTTGCCCCTGTTCGCGCCGGCGACGACCGCAGACGCGCAAGCTGCGCAGGTTGCATTGACATGCACCGTCACAGCGGCATACACACCCGGGAAAGTCGCCGGGCTCATGTCCGGTAGTTCTGACCAAGTTCGATACTTGGTCGCCTCTCAGGTGGTACTTCTATAAGGTGGTCTAATTGTCAGGCCATAGTGAAAAAACCGAACCGCTCAAACATAGAGATCGGTTCCATCTTCAGTAATGGACCCTGTCGAGAGAGCCACTTGAGCTGCAGCGTGCGTGCCATAAACTGGTCGATGTTCCGTTTGTGTTCATGCCAGCGCTACATATTGGCGACAATAACATATTGTTGACAGCTTTTGAAGCGGGAACACGCGCACAATCTATGCGGCGATCAATAAATTGTTTGACCGAGCGCAGAGGTTGTACGTCAAGCTATTGCAATCGATGATTATGGGGGACCGCTAGTTGCCGTCGCCCGGTTTGTCTGAGAAGTATTTCTCGAATTTCCCGGTTTCGTCCCTGAACGCATCAGCGTCAGCGGGTGCTTCTTTTTTTGAGGCGATGTTCGGCCACTTATCCGAATACTCTCGGTTGAGCTCAAGCCATTTTTCCAGGTTAGGTTCCGTGTCCGGCTTGATGGCCTCGACGGGGCACTCCGGCTCGCAGACGCCGCAATCGATACATTCGTCAGGATGAATGACCAGCATGTTCTCACCCTCGTAGAAGCAGTCCACGGGGCAGACTTCGACGCAATCGGTAAATTTGCACTTTATGCAGTTGTCGTTGACGATGAAGGTCATTAGGGCTCGCTGTCCTGACGTGCCGACGATGTGAGGAGTGTTTCCGTAGAACAAACCTAGCTGCGAGACAAGCGCGAGCGGAATGCCGGTCGCGGTGCCAGGCGAGCGTGCAAACCCTCACGTTTTTGTCGCATTCATCCGCCACATAAGGCAGCGCGCATTGAAAGCTTGCCCCGAAGACGCGTAAAGAAGTGCCGATTAAGCTGGTTGTTGATGAAACTGCTTACTGAGGCGTTGTGGAATTCATCAGGTTCGAGACATTGTGCAGACCGACGCGGTGCGTATCACTTTAATGACGCGATCTGTGCTGCGGTGTAATCGACACGAGAGGCTGGGCCGTCGAGAGGACCAGGAGTTGTGAATGGCGATCGTCGAGTATCTGCAATCCCTGCTCTTGAGCCTCGGTCTGACGACGGACAAACTGCCGTTCTTTGTCGGGATGCTGTCGCTGGGTGTTGCATTTCTCTATGCGCGCCCGTTTTTTGCCCGGCTCGGACGCATCGTGGAGGCCGTTTTCCTCAGTAATTGGCAGCTGGGATTGCTTGGAACGACCGGTATCGTGTTGTCGCTGGCCTCGGGCTGGACGACCTGGGACGGCATGAAGAATTTCACCGGCGAGCCTGTTTTGTCGGCGATGGTCACGTTCGGCATACAAGGTCTTATGTTGATCGTGGCGTGGTTGATCGGCGAAAGCTTCGCCACCGGCATGAATCAGCAAATTCCCGCTGGAAAACTGTCGGGCGCGATGGTGTCGACAGATACCGGATTGAAATCGGCGCTCGGATTGACGCTTGGCGGCATCGCGCTCTCCGGAGTCGCGGCCATACTCCACGGGTTCCAGAACGGTAGGCCTGATCCGGGGCGTATAGCGCTCTGGATGTCGCTGGTCGGTGGCGGTTTCTTGGCGCTGGGATTGCTGATCGTCGCGGCGCGTGCCCACACCTTGCGTGGCTATTTCGATGCGACGCGGGTGATTATTCGCACAGCTGTCCTTTGGGTGATGTTCCTCGCCTGTATGGCGACCAGCGTATTCTTTTCGTTCGACAGTTTGTTCTCGACGATCTTCCCGGCGTCCGAGCGGGTGCGTGCGGCCGAATTGCGCGCCCAGAACCAGGTTGCCGGCATCATCAACGACATCGGCGGCACGATCGTGAGTGGCCATCTCGCGGAAACCGAGCAGCTTTTTGCGACCGAGGGTTGGCGCGCTTACGACGAACAGTTGGCGAAATTGTCCGCCGCCGCCCAGAGCAGCCAGAAGCTGATCGAGGAATATTTCCAAAAACAGATGGAGGATAACCGTGCCGCGAAGGCAACCCAGCAGGAGCGCATAGCGACGGCCAACAGCAGTTCGGCCGGCCTCGCCAGCAAAAAAACGTCGATGACGGATGAGCTGGCGCGGCTGAAGGCAGATCGACCCTCGCTGGCCGAGGATTTCTCGAAGCGTAAAAGCGATGTCGAATCCATCCAGCGCGAGATCGATGCAAAGCGTGTCGAAGCCATGGCCGAAGCCCGTGGTGTCGAGGGAACCGGGAAGGTCGGCGAGGGCGCGATCTTTCGCCAACGCAAAACGGAAGAAGCCACTCTGAAGGATAAGCTGAAGATCGCCGAGGAACGCCTGCGCGATGCGCAGAAGCGCTTTCAAGTGGTGGAACAGCGCGTAACCCAGATCGAACGCGAGCTGTCACTGGTCGACGGTGATCTGGCCAAACTCAAGGGCGAGGCGCAGACCGCCGAGCAGCGCATCAAACTGACGGACGAAGCCATCGCCGCCGGCGAAGGCCCGAAGCTCGACCCGACCCGCATTATTCCTGCGTTCGAGAAGGCGCGCGCCGAATTTCGCCAGACCCCCAAGGTCGAAGGTCTCGCGCAGGTTCAGACGATGTGCTCGCAGCTGGTGCAGTCGATGTCGACGCCGGCGACCAAAGAGCGGGTCCGTGGCATCGACTGCGATCCGAAGACGGCATCCGAAGCCGCCTCTCGTGTGTTCGCGTTAAACGCCGGCATGGTCGCATTCGAGGCCAATTGCGCCGGCGGCGACAAGCTGGCGACCTACAAATCGGCCGACGACCTGTTCGGCTTCGCGCGGAAGTGCGTGCAGGATAGCGGTCTGGCGTCGAAGAGCACGGACACACTGCGCCAGCAGATCAATTTCATCGAACTCAACCGCGACGACAAGGCCAACCGCTTCGTCGTGACCTGGAACGCGTTCCAGGACGGCAACCGGCTGGCTTACCTGTCGCTGGCGATCGCTATCGCTGTCGACGGCCTGGTGTTCATGTCGGGATTATTCGGTGCCAATGCGGTTCGGTCGCCGCTGTCGGACGTCCCGACGTCGAAGGCGCGGTCGGCGGAGCAACTCGAAGGCATTATGGACAACGCACTGTTGCCGCATCGTTTCGAAAACGCCCGCATAGCCATCGAGGCGATGCACGCCGACACGAGCGTGCCTGGGCATACGGCCATCGTCGATCTTCGAGAACTCGATCCCGACGGTGCAGTGGTCGTACGGCGTGTGCTCAATGCCGGCGCGACGATCGGTGCTGTGTTGCGCAACCCCAGTGAGCCGAGCGTCTATGCGATCCGGCCCGAGCTTTACGAGTATCTGGCCATGACAGGCGCGCGCGCCTTCGAAAAGCACGGCAAACTTGTCCAGGAAGATGTCGTCGAGAAGGTCCGACAGGGCGAACTTGAGAAAATGGTCCGGGTCGCACTGCTGCCGGACGAGATGGCCAACGCAGAGACCGTGCTCCACTACGCCCACCCGATGAATGCGACCGACGACGGCTTCATGAGCCAGATCATTCTCAAGCAGGTGCAAGACAGTGACGTTGCCGTCGTACGGCGCGTGCTCAACGCTGGCGCTGCTCATCGCGCAGTTCGCATCACGCCGAACGTGGCTGATGCACCCTACGAACTGCATGCCGATCTTTACAAGACGCTGTCAAAAATCCGTGCGCGCATGCTGTTGAGCGGTAGCCGTGTCGCGACCCAGATAGGCCATGGCGGACGGGCACGCGATGGCGGACGACTGTCTGAGCAAGTGCCGCAAATCGCTCCAGCCGCGCCACGCAAAAACCTTCCCGACAATCGCGTCGCTGGAAGTGGTCGCGACTTTGGCGTTGATCCGGATCGCGCGTCCAACACCAACGTGCCCGCAGACGAAGGCGCTTTTGATGCTGCGCGGCCCCAGCGGCGGTCGGCGCAGGATATCGATCCGGTCTCGGAAATCCGCGCAAGCGAATTTGACCGCGAGCTGTGCGAGCATTTTGCCCGAGAAATGCTGACACTGCACCCCGAGCAGATTGCCTACGTGCGCGACCAGAGCCCGACGATCGACGTGCCGGCGCTGGAAATCGCGCTGGGCAATGTGATGCGCTACGATGACCAGATCCGCTCTGCGTTGCAGCAGGCGAAGACCGGGTTGGAAGACAGCATCGAAGCAGCGCGCGGTTCGTTCGAGGGCCTGCTCGCGGGCCCCGCCGATGCAGCGATGCGTCTCAATACGCTTGCTGACACGCTGAAACACATGACTGCGCTGATGGTGCTGATGCCCGGTCAAGCTTACGGTAACATTGTGCAGACGATGGAAGTCCAGCTCAACGAAGATCACGCGGACGGTCGATTGCAGGCCTATCAATCCGCCCAACGTGATTTGCTGCGTCGGCATATGGCAGAACTGAGCCAGGCCGATCGCAGTCCGGATCATTGGCAGGCCATCATCGCATCGCTCAACGCTTTCGGTCGCGGCATGGCGACACTTGCAGCCAGTGCCGACCAAGGTCGCGCCCGCATGGGGTAGCAGCCAATTCGTTGCAAATCACTTTATGAACCGCATCCGAGAGGATGCGGTTTTTTGTTCTATGGCTGCGGAATGGAAAGATACCGTCAGAACTGGTTCTGACGGTATCTCGAGTGCGACTGCCGATCGGTAAGCGCTTTTTAAACCCGCATTGCAACGTCAGTGTATTCCCGCTTGGGCGCGCCGACATACAACTGGCGCGGACGACCAATTTTCTGCTCGGGATCCTCGACCATTTCTTTCCACTGGGCGATCCAGCCGGCCGTACGCGCCACCGCGAACAATACGGTGAACATGGACGTCGGGAAGCCGAGCGCGCGCAGCACGATGCCGGAGTAGAAGTCGACGTTCGGATACAACTTCTTCTCAATGAAATACTCGTCGTGCAGCGCGATCTGCTCCAGTTCCATCGCCACGTCCAGCAACGGATCTTTGATTCCGAGCGTCTTCAGCACCTCGTAGCAGGTCTCCTGCATCACTTTTGCGCGTGGATCGTAATTCTTGTAAACGCGATGGCCGAAGCCCATCAACCGTTGACCCGAGTTCTTGTCCTTAGCGCGCGCCACGAACCCTTTGATGTTCTTCACGTCGCCGATTTCTTCCAGCATCTTGAGCGCCGCTTCATTGGCACCGCCATGCGCAGGGCCCCACAGGCAGGCGATGCCGGCCGCGATACACGCGAACGGGTTGGCACCAGACGAACCCGCAAGCCGCACCGTCGATGTTGACGCATTCTGTTCGTGATCTGCGTGAAGGATGAAGATGCGGTCGAGCGCGCGTGCCAGCACCGGGTTCACGTGATAGGGCTCGCACGGTACGGCAAAGCACATCTGCATGAAGTTCGACGCGTAATCGAGATCGTTGCGGGGGTAGATGAACGGCTGCCCGACCGAATACTTGAACGCCATGGCGGCCAGCGTCGGCATCTTGGCGATCAACCGGTGCGACGCGATCATGCGCTGCTTGGGATCGTGGATGTCGGTGCTGTCGTGATAGAAGGCGCTGAGCGCGCCAACCGAGCCGCACATGATCGCCATCGGATGCGCGTCGCGGCGGAAGCCGGTGAAGAAGCGCGTCATCTGTTCGTGCACCATCGTGTGGCGCGTGACGATGCTGCGGAATTCCTCGAACTGCGCGGCCGTCGGCAACTCGCCATGCAGCAAGAGATAGCAGGCTTCCAAGTGGCTCGACTGCTTGGCCAATTGCTCGATCGGATATCCGCGATAGAGCAGAACGCCCTCATCACCGTCGATATAGGTGATCTTGGACGAGCAGTTGGCTGTCGACGTAAAACCCGGGTCGTAAGTGAACATGCCGGTGTTCGCATATACCTTGCCGATGTCCATCACGTCTGGACCAATAGTACCGGACCGGACCGGCATGGTCGTTTGCTTGTCGCCACACGATAGATTGGCGAATTTGCCGCCAGCTTTGTCGATTGCGTTCATATGCGCTAATCCTTCTTCTGAACTGTCAGCGGCGCGCGTTTCGTCTGCGCGCCGGAAAATGTGGCCATCGAACCGCAAATGCAACGCAGCTTGCCTGGGCAGCGCGCTCAACTCGCGGAGACCTGATCTCACGATTATTGATATCGAGATCAAGCTATCATTGCACGAACTGACCCGCTTGGGTTGATCCCGGCGCGCCTGACACCGGTAACCCGTCGTCGTCGACAGCTCGGCTAGATGGCCTGTCCAACAGCCCTGTAATCGGGGGACAACGCTCCAGCAGAGGCAGAAGTAGTGCATTTTGTGCACTGCGACAAGCTGGCACTTCGTTCAAGATCCATACTCTGGAAGTTGGCACGTTGTTATCACGCAGTCGTGAAGCTTCTACATCTTTAACCCCTAAACGCGCCGCGTCCGAGGATGGATCGTTTCTGTAGTTACTTTTTGGTCGTCGCCGAGCACCTTGGTTCCAAGGTTAATGCGTCGCGGCCGGCAGTCGGTCGAGTGTCGCGATGTACCATTGCTCGGCCTTGACGATCGCCGGATTTTCGCCGTTGGCGTAGATCCAGCTGTCGACGGCCCATCGCTGATTGCCAGGCTTTTCGATCAGGATGGCGGTCCAGTGCGTCCAACCAGCCGCGCCGTGGAGGTAGTTGTCCTTGGCGAAAGGAACACCCACGACATGATGCTTCAGGAGGCCGGCTGTCGCCAGCACGGTCATATAGCTTGTCGTATTTGTCGATTCGTCGACGCAATCTTGTTGCGTCGGATCGCCGTTGCCTTCGAAATCCATGCCCGGTCGGTCGGCTTTCGTGCCTATGACATCGCCCACCCGCGTCTCCATCCAGCCGATAGCGTAAGCAACGCCGCGCCGCTCGTCTTCTGCTGTATCGGCCGGTGTTCGCCACTGGGTCATGATCGCTGCGAGTTGCGCGATGTCGGTTTCGGTGAACTTGAACTTCGTCTGTCGTTGACAACCATAGGCGTGACAGACGGTGACCGTGGTGGCGTGCGGTGGCGGTACTTTGAACGTCGCGAAGTGGCCGTCAACCGATCCAAACCCGTCATGCGTGCATCCCGCTAGCGCGAGCGCAAGACCGATGACGACAGACAGAACTTTGACGGGAAGGTGCATGCGTTGCTGCTAGCACTGCCGATGATTCGGAGCTATTGCGTTCGGGGCTGGCCAGAAAGTTTGTTTCTATTTGCTCTTATCGGCTTTGACCTCATGACTGCATCGTCTCACGCTCCCATACATGTCGTCGGTGGCGGGCTCGCTGGCTCGGAGGCTGCGTGGCAAATTGCACGCGCTGGAGTGCCCGCGGTTTTGCATGAAATGCGACCGGAGCGCATGACCGACGCGCACAAGACCGATGGCTTGGCCGAACTCGTCTGCTCCAATTCGTTTCGCTCAGATGATGCAGCCAACAATGCGGTCGGCTTGCTGCACGAAGAGATGCGCCGGGCGAACTCCTTGATCATGACCATGGGCGATGCCAACAAGTTGCCCGCCGGCGGTGCGCTGGCCGTGGATCGCGACGGCTTCTCAAAATCAGTAACGGCCGCTCTCGAGGCGCAGCCTCTGATCACCATCGACCGGCGCGAGGTTGGCAGCTTGCCACCCGCAGATTGGGACAGCGTGATCATCGCCACCGGACCCTTGACCTCACCCGCCCTTTCCGAGGCAATCCTATCGTTGACCGGCGAGACATCACTGGCATTCTTCGATGCGATAGCGCCCGTTATTCATCACGACAGCATCGACATGACGACGGCGTGGAAACAGTCTCGCTACGACAAAGTCGGGCCGTCGGGCACGGCGGCGGACTACATCAATTGCCCCATGGATAAACAACAATACGAAGCTTTTATCGACGCTCTGCTGGCCGGCGATAAAACCGTTTTCAAAGAGTGGGAGGCGAACACTCCCTATTTTGATGGCTGCCTGCCTGTCGAAGTCATGGCCGAACGCGGCCGCGACACGCTGCGGTTCGGGCCGATGAAGCCCGTCGGGCTCGACGATCCCCGCACCGGTCGTTGGCCCCATGCGGTTGTCCAGCTGCGGCAAGACAATGCGCTCGGCACGCTGTGGAATATGGTCGGCTTCCAGACCAAACTTAAGCACGGCGAGCAGTCGCGCGTATTCCGCATGATTCCAGGTCTCGAAAACGCCGAGTTCGCTCGGCTGGGCGGGCTCCATCGCAATACTTATCTCAATTCGCCGAAACTGCTCGATCAGCGACTTCGGTTGAAGGTGCAGCCGCGCTTGCGTTTTGCGGGACAGATCACAGGCTGCGAAGGCTACGTCGAGAGCGCCGCCATCGGCTTGCTGGCGGGTAGATTCGCAGCCGCTGAGCGTTTGGGAAATTCAGTGACGCAACCGCCTGCGACGACCGCCTTCGGCGCGCTCCTCGGCCACATTACGGGAGGGCACCTGGTCGCCGAAAGCGCCGCCGAAACCGAAGCACTTCGCGGTGCACGGTCGTTTCAGCCCATGAACGTTAACTTCGGCTTGTTTCCGGATATGGAGGCACCCGCACGCGATGCCGCAGGCAATCGCATCAAAGGAAAAGAGCGAGGCTTCGCCAAGAAGCGGGCTATGAGCGCTCGCGCTTTGACCGATGTCGACAGGTGGCTCGCCTGCGGGGTTTGACGCGCGATTGAAGCGAGTTTGCGAAAATGACTCTTGAAATAAATCTTGTAATCAACTGCCCGGATAATGTATTTTAACAACGAATCATTTGATTTGTAAAATTTGAACGCAGCTGGTTCCCCCACATCGATGCCGGGAGTTTCGGCGGTCGATAAGGTCGTACCAAGGAAAAGATTGTGACTGACATTCCCATTCGCAGGGGCATGCTCGTCCCTTTGACACCACGTTGCGACCGGTCGCAACGCTGGCGTCAGCATCATGTTTGCATGCAACTCGGCTCGCTCGTTGCGGCCATCTGGAAAAAGGTACCTGGCGCGTCAAACACCAGGGCATCTTTCGGGCCGCTCCGCCTCATGACAACAGGATCTACGCTGACGGCTTTCGCCGCTGGGATTATCGCGACACTTTGTTTGCAGGGATTGTGGATGTCCGAACGGACGTCAGGCTTGGCCTCCGCCCCGCAGGTTTCGCGGATTTCCACCCACTCGCTCATCGATCACCGGGTTCCGCCAACGTCGGCCACCAGCGCGAGTGCCGTTCCAGGAACGCTTTGGGACGGACTTGTTGCGGTACTGACGATTGATCGCATCTCGCCGCTCGGTCGGGATTCGGTCGGCATGACGCAATTCGACTCATTGACGCTGGCCGAGCACTTTTTGCATCAGTCCGGTGGCCACGACCGACAGGAGGCCGCGTATTGGTTAAAGCACGCGCTACAGTGGGCATTGCCTGATCAGTCATTGACGTGGGCGCTGACACAACTCGGATCGATGTTGGCGACCGCAGATGTCGGTGGCACCGACTACAGTAAGGCACGTGCGGTTTGGCAGGTCGCAGCATCGCTGGGCGATCCCATCGCAACGTGTTTCCTGGCGCGAACGTATGAATTCGGTCTCGGTGCCGAAAAGAACATTGATGTCGCGCGGCGCCTTTATGGTCACGCACTAACGCTCGGTGGTTGTCCCGGATTGGCGGAAACGATCAGCCGAGTGCGCTGAGATCCGACTTTGGTCATCGGTGCCATAAACTGACCGCCCGTTAACCGAAGCGGTTTTTCGCTTGGGCGTTGCAAGCCGATGGCTTGTGGGATTGGCGTAGGATTTGCTAGGGAAGCGACGTCGCCGTGCGATTTTGCAATGCGGCTGCGATGCATACAGGTCCTGCAAGCCGCAATGACGTTTACCTCAACTCAAACGGCACCGAAAGCTCCACCGTCGCAACCCGACGTATTGCAGTATCGCATCGTCATCCTGCTCTGGGTTTTATATCTTTTCCAGCCGCACCGGTTGATCCAGCATTACGCGCCCGGCCTCAATGCAGTGACCTGGATGCTTGAGCTTCTGCTTTATGCTGAAGTTGTCATGTATTTCGGTAAAAAGCGCGACTGGCGCGGATATCCTGCATTCACGATCTTTATGGGTTTGGCCCTTCTGGGCGTGGTCATGGGCGCGATTTTCGGCGATGCGGGGCGCTCGCTCTCCATTGTCCGCACGCTCTACCAACCCTTTCTGTTGGCGCTGATAACCTTTGCGTACTGTACGTCGCTGGAGCGCGCCGCAGTCGTCGTCAGACTCTATTTTCTGCATCTGCTCTATTTTGGGCTCTGGGGCTTGGCGAGCCTGTACTACGAGCCGCTCGGTGCCGGAGATCCGGGTTTTCGAAAGATCGTATATTGGCACACCCAGTACGATAATCGCGATGCGTTCGGACCGCTGATGGCGATCGGCTTCGTTTATTCCGCTTATTATTATCAAGCCACCAAGGACAAACTGGCGATCCTGTCGTGCGTGCTCAGCCTTGTCGGTGTGGTGACATCGTTTGGTCGCGGCGTATTCCTGTCGCTGATAGCTGCCTGTCTGCTCATGTTTTTCCGCTCCCGACAAAAATCCAAAATCTTGCTCATCGTCGCAGCTTTGGCGATCTTGGGCTCGGCTTCTGCACCAGGCCTCGTCGGTCGCTACGCAGACTCCATGGGGACCATCTTCTCCGAGGGCACTCACAAGGGGACCGGTGCCGATCGCAAGATTTTATGGACCTGGGCGGCGCGCGTTTTCATGCTCAATCCGATCGCTGGCGTCGGCCCTGGAAACTTCGGGATTGCGGTGTTTAAGGTCGTCCCTCCCGGTGAAGCCATCGAGCATGGGTACACCACCGGCAGTTTGTGGGGGCGCGCTCTGCACTCTACTCCCATGACCGTGCTCAGTGAGTACGGCACGTTGGGCGTGCTGGCGATGCTGTTTCTGATTTTCGATTTCTTCCGATCGAGCAATGCTGTGCGTCGGGTCAATCGGGAGGCAGGAGCGGTTGGCAAAGTTCTGGGCGTCGGGTTCTCGCCAGATTACGTGGAAAACATCGCGCTGGCGATGCAAACGTCTTTTTTGGTGATTTGCATCAATGCTGTATTCTACGAAATATTATACGTCATGGTGCTGGCAAATCTGATTGGTATCAATCGCCTGTTCTATTATGCAACAAATACGCATCTGGCACTGCCGCAGCCGACCAACCGTTGGAAGACTTTGACAAAGGCCGGCACGGAGATGGTGGCGAAGTCACTTCCTGCGCAGGCGGTCGGCGGCGCGGCGGTGGCTGGTGCGCCGCCGAGAGGTATTGCCAAATCTCGTCCGATTATGCGCGGCCGCTACCAGTGAGCAAAAGCGCAACTTCGCGATTAGATACGATTGATTTGCTTCGCGGCATCACAATCATCGAGATGCTGGCCGCGCACTTCGCCAGATACTTTCCGAAAGCTATTGAACTCGCGATTACCTACACGGAAACAGCAATGGCGCTGTTCGTTCTGCTTGCGGGCTTCATGGTGGGCTGGCGCGTCGTCGAATTTACGGCCCGACCGTTGAAGTTGTCGCAGGACTTGCTGGTGCGTGCTGCAAAGATATTCGCAGTCCAGGTCGTGCTCGTTTCAACGGCGGGCGTCGCGATCTATGCGGCCGGCCTCTACGGAGCGGCGGACGGTACCACATTCATACAATTCTTCGGTCGTTCACTGCTGCTGTATAATCAGATTGGCCTCTTGCACATCCTGCCGACTTTCTTGCCGCTCTTCGTCATTGCTCCCGTGATACTTTATGCGATCGCCACAGGTTTCGAACTGCCCCTGATGGCGGCGAGTTGTGCGCTTTTCGCGATCGGGCACGTCGACCCTTACGTGCTCAGCTACGGTGCACCGGCGATCTTTCCGTTCGTGATGTTCCAATTATATTTTGTCGTCGGCTGCATCGTCGGCAGTCGGTGTCGCACCAATGGGATGCTCCACACTGCGGATGCCGGCAGGTATCTGATCGCAGCTTTGGTTTTAATGTGCGCGAGCATGGCTTGGGTGCACCTCAAGTTTCTGTCGCCCGGAACTTTATCGACCCACCCGCTCAATCTTTATGGCCTCCTTTACCACCTGCCGCTGATCGCGGTCATCGCATTCTCTGTGGTTCGCTTCGCCGCGACGTGGCGGGGCATGCCCGGCGCAGATATGATCCAGCGCTTCGGTCGCAATTCGATGCTGGCGTTCGTGTTGCACGTTTACTGCGCAATCGCCTTGCAAGTCGCGAACCTGTTGATGGCGCTATCGATGGCTGCAAACTTCGTCGCCATAGCTGTCTCGGTAGCTGTAATGAACCGAGTGCTTCAGAATTACGAAGCGAAACGCGCGCTCGCCAACCGACCTCCTTGGGTTCGTGCGGTATCCGCGCTTTTCAGCTGACGCGGCGTCGATAGCACATCGCCGCATCGGTCAAAAACTGCTACATTGCATGGATGAACCAGCACGCTCCATCTGCGACCCTCGACACCGCCGAAGTGGCCCGTTTCAATGCGTTGGCGCAGCAATGGTGGGATCCGCACGGTAACTTTCGGCCGCTGCATCAAATCGGACCCGCGCGGCTGCAGTTCATCCGAGATACGATTGCACAGCGCTTGCCTGCCCGGAAAACGTCACAGCTACGGGTGCTTGACGGCTTACGCATCCTGGATATCGGGTGCGGTGGCGGATTGATCGCCGAGCCGTTGGCGCGGCTGGGGGCGGCCGTCACGGCAATTGACCCCGCGCCCGATACAATCGCGGCGGCGCGCCTCCATGCCGAAGGACACGGTCTGTCCGTCGACTATCGTGCGGAGCGGGCCGAGACGCTGGCCGCTGCGGCTGACACGTTCGACGTCGTCGTGTGTCTGGAAGTCGTGGAGCATGTTCCGGACATCAGGGCTTTTCTTCAAGTGGCGTCGTCGCTGGTGCGTCCCGGCGGACTGCTGATCGTATCCACCATCAATCGCACCTTGAAGTCGTATGCACTGGCCATCGTCGGTGCCGAATATGTCCTGCGTTGGCTGCCCGTCGGTACCCATCAATGGAACCGGTTCGTGACTCCGGACGAACTAGCCGCGCACTTGCGTGGCTCCGGCCTGCAGCCACTGGAGACGCGTGGAATGGCGTATAATCCGTTTCAAGAGGCTTGGTCGTTGTCGTCAGACACTGACGTGAACTATCTGATGGCCGCGCAGTCGGGCGAAAAGGCCTAAGCTATTCGCAGACGAAGTAAGGTTCGCAGTTCGTTGCGGACACTGTAATCACTGAAGGTCACATTGCGGTACTTGCTGCTCCGAGAAAGTTCGATGATCACCACGTTTACACCCGTGCAATCGTTGTTTGGCGGTGCCTTGATCGGCCTTGCGGCAACGCTGCTGATGCTTCTGCACGGGCGGATAGCCGGCATCACTGGGATACTCTCCGGGTTGCTGCCGCCGCTCGCGAGGGAGTGGCAATGGCGCGCAGCTTTCGTCGCTGGATTGATCGCTGCGCCGCTGCTCTATTTTGCGCTGACCGGGCGGGGAGTGGCGATCGACGTTGCCGGGTCGCCGCTCATGCTGCTCGTTTCGGGTGTCATCGTAGGTATCGGTGTTTCCTACGGGGCCGGATGCCCGAGTGGCCACGGCATCTGCGGCCTCGCACGGCGCTCACCGCGATCTCTCGCTGCCGTTCTGACGTTTATGGCGACGGCCGCCGCTACCGTTTTTGTGATGCGCCACGTTCTCGTCTTGGGAGGCTGATCATGCCGGTCATCGCAGCATTCGCACTTGGCCTCCTGTTCGGTTTGGGCATTCTGATCTCCGGGATGAGTAACCCGGCCAAGGTGCTCAACTTTTTTGACGTCGCGGGTTCCTGGGATCCGAGCTTGGCCTTCGTCATGGCGGGCGGCGTCCTCGTCAATTCGTTCGGCTATTGGTTGGTGTTGCGCCGAAAACAACCGATACTGCTAAGCTCGTTTGAATTGCCCCGCATCACACCCATAACATTTCCGCTCGTCGCAGGCTCGGCCGTGTTCGGCATGGGCTGGGGACTGTCGGGTTTTTGTCCGGGCGGCCTCCTTCCAATCCTCACGATAGGCGGCCGTGGACCATTGCTATTTCTCGCAGGATTGGTGGCGGGCTTGCTGGCCGTTCGGATCACGACGGCGCGCAGTCTGCCGTCGCCGGGCGAAGGCGCGACGTGAGATGATCGACTGCACAGGGAGTATTGCCATGACCGAACATGCAGCAGCGCCCGGCATCGCCGACATCAGCCAACTGATCGACATCGGCGTTATACCTGAGGTTACCGGTTTTTTCGACGCCGACACGAACACGATCAGCTATGTCGTTACCGATCCGCGCTCGCAAGCATGCGCCATCATTGACTCCGTTATGGACATCGATTTTGCGGCCGGCCGGATCTGTTACCGTTCCGCCGATCGCTTGATCGATTACGTACGGGCGAACGGATTGTCGCTCGAATGGCTGATCGAAACTCATGCGCACGCCGATCACCTGTCCGGGGCACCGTACATCCAGGGCAAGCTCGGCGGCCGCATCGGTATCGGTGAACACATTACGGTCGTGCAGGATGTCTTCGGCAAAGTCTTCAACGAAGGCACTGAATTTCGTCGTGACGGCAGTCAGTTTGATCGATTGTTCAAGGACGGCGAGAGTTACACCATCGGTACGCTGAAGGCGCTCGTGATGCACACTCCCGGTCACACGCCTGCGTGCACGACGCATATCATTGGTGACGCGGCGTTCATCGGCGACACCATGTTCATGCCGGACGGAGGCACCGCCCGTGCCGATTTTCCTGGCGGAGACGCACGCACGCTTTTTCGATCCATCAGGAAGCTGCTCACGCTCCCGCCTGCGATGCGACTCTTCATGTGCCACGACTACGGGCCTAACGGTCGCGCGATAAAATGGGAAACGACCGTCGCCGACGAGCGCGCGCACAATCTGCATGTTCGAGATGGCGTCACGGAAGACGATTTCGTCGCGATGCGTGAAGCGCGCGACAAAACATTGGCGATGCCGCGGCTGATCTTGCCGTCACTGCAAGTGAATATGCGCGCTGGTCATCTGCCTCCACCGGATACGAGTGGCAAACGCTTCTTCAAAGTGCCACTAGACGGCATCTAGGCGCGGGACGTAATCTTACAGCGTGAAAGCGCCTATCGGACCAATCGCGTGGCAATATGCGCCAGCGCAGCCACAACGCCCGTCAAGCACGTACCCCATGTCAAGTCGATGAAAGTCAGGCGAACTGGCCATCCCTTCAACACGGCTAGATTACTCAGGTCGTAGGTCGCGTACGCAAAGAATCCCAATAGGGCACCCCACAACATCGCATCCTTCCAGGTTCCGGTTTCCAACGATGGCGCTACCGCGAACAGCACCATCCCGACTGGATACAACAAGTAGAAAGCTCCTGCCGCCCAAACGTTGAAATTGTCGGTCATCAGTGAACCCATTTCCGCTCGGTAAGTATTCCTGGCGATATAGCCGAGCCAAACGAGATCGATCCCGACGAAGAAAATCAACGAGGCGACATATGGCATCAGATATTTCATCGGAACTTCCTTGGAGTAGCTGGATCAGAAGCAATTGACATGCTCTCGGGTCTCAACGCGCCGCGCGGCGTCTTGGACCTGGAAAAAATGAATTTGTGCGCTGCTGATAGGCGCGAAAAAGCGCGCCGCGCGACTTGGCCATGTGTCGCTCGAGAGGCGGAATGCCTGAGACATGGACCAGCAGCCAATACATCCAAAGCGCGGCCGACAGCGTGAGTATCGCCAACGCGAACGTCGGCACCGATGCGAGCGCGATCACGGGATATGACAACCAACCGAGCCACTGAAAGAAATAGTTCGGATGCCGCGACCACGCCCAAAGCCCGCGATCGCACACCTTTTCTTTCATCTCGGCGTTGAACTTTTTGAGTTGCTGGTCGGCTAACGCCTCTCCCGCAATCGAAAATACTAAAGTAGCTGCGCCCAGTCCGTCCAGAAGCGTCAGCTCGGGCACCGGAATGTGGGCTGCGACGAGAATAGTGACGACGAGCGGGATCGCGGCCAGCGCCTGAATTTCTGCGAAACGTAACATCTGCACTGGGGCTTGCGCGCCCCAGTCTTTGATCAGCGCCGCATATCGTGGGTCATCTGTGCCTCGCGCCGTACGTATTGCAAGATGCCAACCAAGACGTAGCGACCAGCAGGCGACCAGAACCGCGACGATCCAACGGCGGCTTGTGCTTTCGTCCGGGCCGAACGACAACAACGCCGAGGGTATTCCTACAAGTCCGACAGCCAACGTCCAACCCGTGTCGATCCAGCCAGACTTTTTCGTTCGGTACCACGCAGTCCATGCACCAAGCATCAGTGCCGCAAGCGCAAGCCATTGCATGACAACTGCTTCAAGCAAAAGGCGTAACGTCATATGCTCAACTCACAACCGGACGAACGGCTGCAGTACACGACCGACCAGCCCGAGAAGCTGTAAATTTCCCTGCATGGCCACCAGACAGATGCAATCCTCGCCCATTTCGACAATGGGTTGGTGTTCGATGCTGCCGTCTGCTTCGTCAAGGTCGCCCGGCCCGTAGCGTCCGCCGACATGCGAAAACGCTCCGGACAGAACCAAGGTCAGCTCAGTGCCAGTGTGGGTATGGTGGGGCATCCGTGTTCCCGGCGCTGCTTTAAGCAAAAAAACGCGAGCAGCTGCGTCGTCCGGCGCACTGATCGATCGCCACCTGACGCCCGGTCCCATCCACCTCCAGCTGCCGTGCTTGTAAGTCTGCAGTGATGGGTGGCTCCGCGACGGAAGTTCAGGATTTGCAGTCGAGAGCCGCGTAATCCCGTCGTCCGTCACCAGCATCGCCAATGCATTGTGGAGCGCACGTTCACTAAGCTTCGATGGCTCGGCATCGGCGAGTAAAATTCCACCGAGTGTTCGAAGGCGCCCCTCCCAGCGGCGGCACTCCGCGCACATGCCAACATGCGCCGCGACCACCATGCTGCGGCCGTCGTCGAGCAGCCCTGCGGCGAACAATGCGAGTGTTTCGTCTGTCGGATGCTGTGTGATTGTCATTGCGTGTCTTCGAGCATGGTTTTGAGATGTTTCAGTGCTAGCCGCAGTCGCGATTTTACTGTGCCCAGCGGAATGCCCAAGGCCTCTGCTATTTCGGGGTGGGCCTTGTCTTCGAAGAACGACAACGCCACGACACGTTGCTGCTCAGGACTCAAACGCGACAGGCACCGACGCGTAAGTTGCTCAGACTCGGCTGTAATCAGATCTGCGTCGGACAGCGTTGTATCTGGCTCCGGCTGCCGGCCGAGCTCAGAGGCCATGCGATCGCTGCGCCGTTCACGCCTCAACGCATCGATGCGTGCATTTTTTGCTATCGTAAATATCCACGCTGACGGCCCTGCGCGCGTCGCATCGAACAACGGAGCTTTGCGCCACACCAGTAACATGGCGTCCTGTGCAACATCTTCGGCCCGCTGCTCGGTCGCCCCGACTTTCAACATCATGGTCTTGATGCGCGGGGCAAAATACGTGAACAACTCCGCAAACGCGGCCTTATCCTGACGCGCCACTGCAACTATCAGGTCGGCAAAATGCTGCCTTCGGTCTTGCATTCGGATATCAACCACGCCTTCCGACACTGTAAGTCCCGGCCTGCCACGTCTCGATGTGGTCCCCGATGTGGCGATTGCCGCCATCTTGACGCAAGTCGGGTCGGACCATGCAAAGTATTCGATCATCGCAGACGAACGCTGCTCGGCGACGATTGGATCACGTCTCGCGGAGGTGATCTACCGCTTGGTGAGCGGCGTTAGTCTAAACACAAGAAACCCGTGTGATCCCCGTCAAAGTTTGGGCCAAGTTCCACATGACACGCTTACAATCGATCGCGGTCGTTGGTAGCGGAATTTCAGGACTAGCCGCCGCATGGCTTTTGTCGAAGAACCACGCAGTAACGCTTTTTGAATGCGAAAGCAGATTAGGCGGTCATTCCAACACGGTTGATGTCACGGCCCCTGAGGGTCGCGTTGCCGTGGATACCGGCTTCATCGTCTACAACACTGCGAGCTATCCCAATCTGATAGCACTATTCGATCATCTCGACGTGCCGACGGCTTCGACCGACATGGGTTTCTCGGTTTCATTGGCCGATGGTGAATACGAATACTCCGGCAACGGGATTGCAGGATTATTCGGGCAATTTTCCAACATTGCCGATCCCGGCCATTGGCGCATGATCGCCGACATCAGACGTTTCTTTAACGAATCGCGCACGGTATTGGCTGATGCGGCGGCCATCGGACAGACACTCGGCGATTATTTGATTTCGAAGAACTATTCCGAGGCGTTCATAGACCGCCACATTCTGCCGATGGCAGCTGCAATCTGGTCGACGCCTTCCGAGGACGTCTTGCGGTTTCCGGTCGTGTCGTTCGTCCGCTTTTTTGACAATCATGGTCTGTTGCAGGTTGTCAACCGACCGCAATGGCGGACGGTCGTCGGCGGAAGTCGCAGTTACGTTCAGCGCATGACGGCGACGATGAATGTGCGGATCGAGCAGCGGTCTCCAGTGACGTCGATCGCCCGAGCATCTCACGGTGTGATCGTCAAACATGTGAATGGTAGCGAACACTTCGATGGTTGCGTGGTCGCGACCCACGCCGACGATGCGCTCGCGTTGCTCGCCGATCCAGACGAACGCGAGCGGGCGATGCTGCAGGCGTTTTCATATACGGCCAACCGTGCCGTTCTCCACACTGACGCGGCGCAGATGCCACGGCGGAAGCGTTTGTGGTCGAGCTGGAATTACCTCGGCACAAAAACCCGGAGCGAGCCGCTTTCACTCACGTACTGGATGAATAAGCTGCAACCGTTGAAAACGGAGCAAAATCTATTTGTAACCATAAATCCGCGCCGGGCCCTGGCTGCGCCATCTGTAATTGCAAGTTTCGACTACCGTCACCCGATGTTCAATATGGCTGCGGCTGCGGCCCAACGTGAACTCTGGCAATTGCAAGGGCGCCGGCGAACGTGGTTTTGCGGCAGCTATTTCGGCTATGGATTTCATGAGGATGGTTTGCAAGCTGGTCTGGCCGTGGCGGAAGATATAGGCAGTCCCGGCCGTCCCTGGCGGGTAGTCGACGCCAACGGGCGAATCAATATTCACGCATCGCATTCAGTGCGCGCGCCCATTCCGGCTTTTGCACAATGAGCGGCGTGTCGCCATCCCCATATTCGTCGGCGGCTTACGAGGGGCGCGTCGTACACACGCGTTTGCGGCCCGTGCGACACACATTTTCGTATCAAGTCTTCTCGCTTCTCCTCGATGTCGACGCGATTGATCGTCTGCATGGCTCTCTGAGATTTTTTTCCAGAAACCGCTTCAACCTGCTTGGATTCTTCGACCGCGATCATGGCGCAGGCGACGGCATCGCTGTCGGGTCTCATGTCAGGTCACTGTTGCTGGACGCGGGCTTCGGATCGGCTGGCGCCCGCATCGAGTTACTGTGCTATCCGCGCATTCTAGGGTTCGTTTTCAATCCGTTAAGCGTGTATTTCTGTCACGACGCTCACGGACAACTCGCTGTTGTGATATATGAAGTCAGTAACACCTTCGGCGAGCGCAAAAGTTATATAATCCCCGTAAGCGGCGGCGTTTCTGACGTAGTTCAGCAAACATGCAGCAAGGAAATGTATGTTTCGCCGTTTACCAGTCGAAACGGACGTTATGGCTTTCGCATTCTTCCGCCGTCCGAGCGCGTTCTTATCGGTGTCGATTTCACTGGTGCCGAGGGTCTGACGCTCAAGACCTCGTTCGACGGTCGAAGGTTGTCGCTGACGGATAAAAACATTGCCCGCTTGGCCGCACGTCACCCTTTGATGATCGCCAAAGTTATCGGCGGCATCCACTTCGAAGCGCTGCGTCTCTGGCTGAAGGGTGTGCCGCTTGTGGCGCGTCATACCTCGCCACGCTTTTCCTACTCCGTAGCCCCATCAGTGGAAAAAGATGCATGACAATGCAGGTGAAAGATCCGGCCTCGGCGCAACATCTGTCATCACCGTCGACAGATGCCAGGTTATTTGCAGGTCGATTTATTGACGGCGTGGTGCTTCGTTTGCTCGCCACGCGCCTCGGGTCCGCGTGCGTCGGCGCGCTGGTGATCGAACTGCCATCGGGGCAGCAAGCTACGTTTGGCACCGGTCACCACGAGTATGCACCACGCCTCATACTGAAAAATTACGGTGTGCTTTGGAAAATGGCACGGCGCGGTCCGCTTGGCTTCGCCGAGAGCGTTATTGCAGGTGACGTCGTGGCAGACGACCTGTCGGCAGTATTCAATTTTTTCTCCGACAACGAGCAGCCGCTGGCGAAATCTTCCGCCGAGTTTGTCGAGTCGGGCTGGTTCGATCGCACTTATCATCGATTACGCGTCAACACGCGCTCGGGCAGTAAGCGCAATATCGCAGCGCATTATGATCTCGGGAATGCTTTCTATAGGCTCTGGCTCGATGATGGCCTCACTTATTCGAGCGCTATCATTCCGACACCTTTCACGACGCTTGAGCAAGGGCAGCGTGCAAAGTATGACGCCGTTATCGAAGGACTTCAGCTTGAACCCGGCCACCGTGTGCTTGAAATAGGCTGCGGTTGGGGTGGCTTTGCCGAGGCTGCTGCGGGGCGCGGCGCTTCGGTCGATGGCATTACGATCTCTCGCGAACAGTACGACGCGTGTCTGTCACGCCTGTCTGCAGCAGGATTGTCTAACCTCGTCGATATCAGGATGCAGGATTATCGTGATACTCTAGGGCAATATGATCGCGTCGTATCGATAGAAATGATCGAAGCGGTTGGCGAGAAAAACTGGTCGGAATACTTCAATGTCGTTGCCGATCGACTGAAGCCCGGTGGGATTGCGGTCATTCAAGCGATCACCATCCGCGGCGACCTCTATGCAAACTACCGACGCAATCCGGATTTCATTCAACGCTACGTTTTTCCCGGCGGCATGTTGCCGACGGAAACCGCGATGCAGAACCACGCAAACGCAGCGTCACTCTCGTTCGAGCCGCTGTTGCTTTTCGGCGAATCATATGCGCGGACGTTGGCAATGTGGCGTGAGAATTTCCACGCAGCCTGGCCCAAGATTCAACAGCTCGGGTTCGACGAGCAATTTAAACGTCTGTGGGATTACTACTTGGTCTACTGCCAGGTCGGCTTCGAACGCGGCACTGTGCAGGTAGGTCACTATCGTTTGACGAAGCCGACCTGATTTTGTGCCGCGCGTTACGTCACTGGGCCGGGATTGAACAACGTCATCGCATTGTGCAGGCCCCAGTGATCAGCCCACGTTTTCTTGCGTCCGCTGGCGACGTCGAGGATTAACCTGAACAGATCCCAGCCCGCTTCCTCGATGGAGGCATGACCTGTCGCGATGCGTCCAGCGTCGAAGTCGATCAGATCGTGCCAGCGTTCGGCAAGCGCCGTGCGCGTAGCGACTTTGATCACAGGGGCGGCAGCCAAGCCGTATGGTGTCCCGCGCCCCGTCGTGAAAACCTGTAGCGTCATCCCCGATGCCAATTGCAGCGTTCCGCAGATGAAATCGCTGGCCGGCGTGGCGGCGAAAATCAAGCCTTTTTGATTGGCGCGCTCGCCTGGCGACAGCACACCGGCAATGGGGCTCGAGCCGGATTTGACGATCGAGCCGAGCGCTTTCTCGACGATGTTCGATAGGCCGCCCTTCTTGTTGCCGGGCGTCGTGTTGGCACTGCGATCGGCACCACCGCGATCGAGGTAAGCATCGTACCACGCCATCTCGCGGATCAGCGCTTTTGCTACGTCGGCGTCGACGGCGCGGCGGGTGAGCAAGTGAATGGCGTCGCGAACTTCCGTTACTTCTGAGAACATGACGGTGGCACCCGCCCGAACGAGAAGATCGGATGCAAACCCGAGCGCCGGATTGGCGGTTACGCCCGAGAACGCGTCGCTGCCACCGCATTGCGTACCGACGACCAGATCCGAAGCCGGGCATGTCTCGCGGCGGCGTCGGTTCAGGATCTCCAAGCGATCACGTGCCATCTCGATAATGCCGTCGACCATCGGGCCGAAACCCGAAAAAGCCTCGTCCTGCAGACGCAGAATATCGCGCACCGCAGGTTTGCCGCTGTGTCCGTCGGCGCGCTCTGGCACCAGACGCTCCGGTGCCAACTTCTCGCAACCGAGGCCGACGACCATCACCTGCCCGCCGAAATTAGGGTTCCTGGCGAGGTTCTGCAGTGTGCGGATCGGTACCGCAGCGCCGGGCGCATCAATGGCGACGCCGCAGCCATAGCTGTGCGTGATGCCGAGGACGCCATCGACGTTGGGGTAGTGCGGCATCAATTCCCGACGGATGCGTTCGATTGCGTAGTCGAGCGTACCCGCAACGCACTGCACGCTCGTCGAAATGGCCAGAATATTCTTGGTCCCGACAGATCCATCAACGTTGCGATAGCCTTCGAAAGTCCAGCCCGTCAGCGGCTCGATACGGGCCAGCGTGGCCGCTGGCATCGGTAAGTTGCCCATTGCCGGCGCATCCGGCATGACGACGAGCGCCTCTTCGACCCATGTGCCACCGATAATGTCGATCTTTGCCGTGCCGATCGTCTCGCCATACCGAGTAATTGGCGCACCCGCAGCAATGTCGACGAGCGCAACTTTGTGACCCTGGGGCACGAAAGTCCGCAATGTGAGGCCACCGTCGATAACGGTCCCACCAGGCAAGCCGAAATCGTTGGCCACGATCGCAACATTGTCGCGAGTGTTCAGCTGGATGAGCCGTGGTCGATCCAGCTCTGTGACGGGCTTTGTCGGCATCGATTGATCTCCAGCCAGATGACTCCAGTTAGAGCATATCGGTATCGGACGCCAAGACTTGTCGCAACCGGCGTTGATCAATGGTGGTCTATTTCATAACGCCTGCGGTGAGTGCGTCTGGTTCCGGGATTGCGGTCCGAAACCATCTCCCACCTCTTACCAGGGTGATGGGATGAGCGGTCCCGTGCCCGGCCCTTCGCCATTGACCAGGAAGCCCAAAGCCCAGAAGTTGTTCGGTACGATCGGGTCACCGGCAACCACATTTTCTGGAAATATAAAATTGAAATTGGGCGCAAGATATTGTCCGGAGAAAAGGCCATTTGCAGCGGGCGCGCGTCGTAAACATGGAACCCTGGTCGGGGTTACCGCGCCGACAAGCGGCGCGTCGGCATTGATGTTGGAGGGGTCGCACAGCGATCGCGCTACCATCCGCAGGTAGCGGGTGGGCGAAACAAGAATACCTGGATTGGCGCGTGTTGCGCGCAGCCGGACGCGGCCGGGCTGTGGTCCGTCGCGCTGCGTCGTAATCCCGCCGTCGATATACACCCCTGTCGCGCCGAACCCACCGACGCCGCCCGTCATCGACGCTGGAGTGATCCACCGTTGGCTCTCCTTGCCTGTGGTTGGATCGAGATCGACGAGATAAATATCGACGATCGAGAGCACATCGGTCACCACGCCGCCGACCACGATGCGGTTTGGTGCCTCTTGCGGCACACCGTTGATCGTCAGCGGCGCATCCGCACTGACCGCAAACTCGCCAAGTGCCAGATAGACCGGCAGCGTACCCGGCTGCGTGAAGATACCGACATTCGCTTCTATCGTATGAATTGAAATCGTATCCGTACCCATCGGGCCACCGCCTTCGCCTAGCAGCACGGTTCCCGAATAACTGATGAAGTCGCCAATCTGGAACGGTGCTTGCTCGCGAGCGTCGGCCTCAGTTGGCGCAGCGATATCGGTGGCGCGGAGTGTAGCGGACGGAGCCGTCCCTGGTGGAGCTTTCATTACAAACGCGCTGCAAAATGTTCCCGTCGGTCGCCCCAACTCGCGTCCAAGCGGCAGTACGACACCCGCGGCCCCGAAATTGCGACAGCCAGAAGCAACCAGCGGGCGATTGCGTTTGGGGCAACGTGGGTCGTCCGCGAGCGCCGGATCGATGCGCGGAACGCACATCGGATACCCCGACGTTGCCTTGATCGTCGGGTTCTGATTGTCGACGCTGAACCTTTCATCTGCGGAAATGCCAGCGCCGAAGCGTCCACCTCGAACCGGTGCACCAACCGGCGGATCGTTCAGTTGCAAGCGGGCGCGTCCGTCGACGATGACGACACCATTCTCGTATTCGAAGCCGGTTATGATTCCTTGCCCGAGGTTCAGCTTCTCTTGCGATATATAAACCAAGCCTGCAACGTAGATACCGTTGACGATATTCCCCGAAATCGTGACTTCATTGGATGGATACTTGAATCCCTGGCGGTGCGATTGCTGCCCCGAATTGTTCAAGCCGGAATTGTTCGAGGGCGCGAGTGTTAGGAAAACCGGGAACCGGGCTTTATCAAAAACCTCCGCCCACGTGAACGTTGCCGCAGGCATCTGTAGAATTGTGTTGCACGGAATGACGATCGTGACGCCGTTCACAACTACAAAGCCGCCCTGTTGATTGGCCGGAAGTCTCGGGCAGTCAGACGGCGGCGCTCCTGAACTGCCGTCGCTGACCGCTGCCTGTTGAATAAAACCAGTAATGGCGAAGCCATGGGTCGTTCGTGCAACTTGCGGCACAGGGAGCAACGGTGGCAGTGGGACCGGGATCGCATTACTCGTCGATGGAGTTGGAATTGCTGCGCCCGGGGGGAGAATCGGACCGGGACCTTTGGCAAACGCTGTCGATCCTGCCGCCGACATCGCGAAGGAAATTAAAAGCCAAGCGAGCGAACGGAACCGCACCGATACAGCTCGCCGCAAATTTGAATGCATCATACTCCACGACGCAATGTCAGTTTCCAGCATACAAACCTCGCACGTCAGGAAAGGCAGAAAAACCTCAGTCAATATAATGGTCGTTTCACTAGCATTTCAAAAGTGACCAAGGGAGGTAAGAATGGGCCAACGAAAGCTAATAATAAATCGGACCATGGTCCGCCCACATCAGACTTTGGTCCGGGTTGATTCACGTTTGCTATGACGGTGCAGGTTGCCTTTTACACTGCACTGAAACCGCAACCGTTTGCGATGCGCCGGGGACGACCGCGTTTGCGATCGGCGGTTAGGTTAACGGCAATGGAAGGGGTTCTTGAAAGCGATACCGAAGGCCACGGCACGCAGTCGCAGCGCTTCTCGTCAGCTATTAAGACGGCTCGGCAGACTTAACTAGTTGATGACCTTCGGGCGTGAGGTCAAAACCGCTTCCACGCGATTGCGGACATTGAGCTTCTGCATGATATTAGTCATATAGTGCTTGACCGTCTTCTCGCTCAGTGAAAGCGAATTCGCTATTTCCTTATTCGTGAGGCCGCGGCTGACATGGTCTAATACCTGTTCCTCGCGATAAGTCAGATCGGAGTTAGCGTCTTTTGCAGGTTGATGAATTACTGCTTGCTGCACTTGTGCAAGTAACCGAGCCGCCAATCCCGGCGTAACGTAGCTCTCGCCCTCATGTATAGATTGCGCTATCCGAACTAACTCCGGACCGCTTGTACCCTTCAGGATGTAGCCGCGGGCACCAGCTTTGAGCGAAGCCGCGACATCTTCCTCCTGCTCCGAGACCGTAAGCATGACGCAGCGAATCGCCGGATTGGTGGCGGTGATATGCGCCGCCGCAACGATACCGCCGCCCGGCATGCTGACATCCAGAAATATGATGTCCGGAATGGTTTTCTGCGCTTGCTCAACCGCGTCGGCCAAGCATCGGCCCTCACCCACCACATCGAAAAGTTTGGAATTCTTGAGCACAAAGATGACCCCGTCGCGCAATAGCGGATGATCATCGACGACGACAACGCGGATACGGCTAGCCATCTGGCTCACTTCCCCTAACTAAATTAAATTTCGCGATCAACTTCGTCCCAGAGCCTAATACTGAATTGAATTCCAGTTTTCCATCGAGAGCTTCAATTCGATCTCGAAGGCCTGCAAGTCCCAGGCCATTCGAGCGGTCGACGTCTGCCGCATCAATGCCCGCCCCCCCATCGCATACCTCGACACATATGACACCCTCTCGAAATGCTGCATCAACTTTCTGGCCGACACCTCCCGCATGCTTGAAAGCGTTATTCAGCCCCTCTTGAGTAAATCTATATAAACTTATTTTAACAATCGATGGAATGGTATCGGGAAGTTTACCAAAATTGCGTTCCACCTGTGTGCCGGTTCGCTTCTCGTGATTGCGAACGGCCAATTCGAGGGCCGTTGCCAATTTCATGTCGCCGAGGTGTGGCGGCGCGATGTCTGCTGAAATGTTGCGGATCTCATCGATGGCGTCAACCAGCGCCGCGCGCAAAATCTCGAAAACATTGGTCTTCTCTGCTACGCTAAGCGTTGTGTCGGCTGGATGAATGGCATCGAAGCGCAAGAGCGTTAGTCCGACGAGTTGCGCCGGCCCGTCGTGCAACTCCGCACCAACGCGTCGCAACAGGCGTTCATTTGTTTCGCCTGTCCGGCGAGTTGCATGAATGAGGTTTTGTCTCAATTCTTCGTTGTGGTTGAGCGCGCCGAACAGCTCGTCGACACGCTGCTCCAGGGACGCCCGTTGCGTTGTGATGGTACGGCTGCCTTGATGTACAATCGCGAACAAAATCGCGAGCATCGTGATTGTAGCGCCGCCCACCACGAGGACCGTCTGCTGTCGCGCGGCGCGGATGCTCGCCTGAAGCGTCTCCGTCTTCTGATAGAATTGGGCGATGGCGATGACGCGTCGCGTACCGTGCTCATAGATCGGCGTGTATATCTCAAGCAGTTGTGGACCCTGTCGCGCCTCGGAGGCGTTTTCATCTTGGTCGCCGGTGCTGAAAGACTTGACGACCCGGCCACTGGCTGCCCGTTTGAAGGACAGGGACTGTGGGAACGTTTTGCCTGAAAACTCAGGAGCGTTGCTGTAAAGAACTACTCGCGTCAGTGATGGTCTGCGTGACGGTGCAGCCCAGATCTTGATGGTGACGATTTCGCGACCCAGCGGGGTTTCAGTTAGAATGCGATTGAGCGAGGTCTGCGCGTGGGGCGATAAGTTAGCTTCGTTTGCCAATGGTTGCAAAACCGGTGTGAGCAGACTTTCCATGTAGAGGGCTGTCGTGATCGCCGTGTTCTCGACGACACCGTCTTCGATTCTCGAGCTGACCCAAGTCGCAAGGAGCGCCATAAAGGCACTGACGACGATTGAGGTTGCGATCGCGAACTGCATCGCAAGCGTCAACGCGCTCCAACGTTCACGAGCGCGACGTGTCCAGGTCATGGCTGCCAGGCGGGAGCGGACAAGTTAGAAGTCGGGGCTAGAAAGTCATCTTCGAGGCGTACGGTGATCGCGCGGTGGCGACCCTTCGACGGGGGTAGAGAAGAGCCATCAACTATAAATTTCACCAACATTGGCCCCGCACGCGCACCTCCGTAAAATGTGTGTGAGTGTATCCGGAGAATTGGACACTGCAACAGCGAACTTGAAATAATATTTATTTTGCGGACACGTGACACTGAAGAAGGTGATACCGGGATTGTGAAAACCTGAGGTTTTGAAAGGACGAAGTGTGCTGTCTAGGTGGTACTCAACCGAAATAATGGGCTTCCCGTCGCCCCGAACGACGATTGCCGCCTGCGCATTTATCGCTTTTTATCTCGCTCTTGCGGCACCCGCACTGTTCGATAGCGCGCCGTCGCGGGGCATCTTAGTAGCTTCTCTTGTGCTGATGTCTGCACTTGTGGCGTTGAGTACCATCGATCTTTATCATCATCGCCTGCCCGACCTGCTGACGCTTCCGCTCGTTCTTGCCGGCTTGACGTTCAGTGTTGCAATTCGAAACGATGACGCGTTGGAGCGGTCGATTGCGGCCGTTCTTGGTTATGCTGTTCTGTTCGCTGTCGCCGAGGTTTACGAACGCCTGCGTCACCGGCCGGGTTTGGGATTGGGTGACGCCAAGCTTTTTGCAGGTGCCGGCGCGTGGGTCGGTCTCGCTGGTCTTCCCGCCGTTCTACTGCTTGCCGCTGGTGCTGCCCTGAGCGCGGTTCTTTTGGCCGCGCTATTCGGCAAGCAGGCAACATTGTCGACGCGAATACCGTTTGGCCCTTTTCTTGCGTTCGGTATCTGGATTGTATGGCTGTACGGTCCGATGGACTGATTGCATCATCTATGATGGGCCCATGCGTTGATTTCTGGAGGCCGTTATGATCCCTAAGCCAAAAAGCAAAGCCCATCGTTTGTGTGGCAATCGCTTATCGCGCACAGCCTGCAGACATGGGTGCCATTGCGTGTCTGATGCGGGATTTACGCTCCTGGAATTGCTCGTCGTTCTCGGTATCATCGCTTTGCTTGCGACGATCGCTGGGCCGCAAGTTCTGCGCTACCTTGGTAAGGCGCGAACCGACACCGCGAGGGCACAGATTTCTGCGGTCGCTACCGCACTCGAGCTTTATGCATTGGACAATTCGACTTATCCGCCTGCCCAGGTCGGATTGGGCGCGTTGATGCAGCAACCTCCTGGCACGACGCGATGGAAGGGACCCTATCTGAGAAGCGCCGATGGTTTGATTGACCCCTGGGGCCGTCCATATCAATACCGGTTTCCTGGAAAAAACGGACAGCCGGAGATTTTTACCCTCGGTCGCGACAATGCCCCAGGGGGGGTGGGTGAAGACCAGGATGTATCGAACTGAGATCGGATGCGCGTGTGTAACCCGACCGCCATCACGGCGGTCGGAGCCGGAGTTCGACCTGTAGAACGGACGGCTTCACCCAACTGCGGTGCCGCGTCACAAAACGGACTTCGACCAGATTTGGGAGTACATCGTTTCTACTCCAGTCAGCCACCCACGTCGGCTCACCGTTCGGCTTCGTTCGACCCAGATAGCGGAGGCTGAAGTTTTCGAATTCTGGAATCAGGACGCGTCGGTCGGCAACGCCACTTGGTTCGAGCGGCTGGTAGAGAACTGAACTCAAAACCAGACTTTGACCGCCTTCCGCCCGCGACTCCGCTGATATTTCGAACCTGTAAAGTCCGCCACCATCCCCGCCGACACTGGACGGCGCGATGAAACGGATCGCGTTTTTGGTGCCCTGAAAAGCGACGCGATTGCGACCGTCGGCCTCTCGCTCGTAAAGCGGTGCCGTTTGCGCGAGGAGTTGTTCGATGTATCTGATCGCAGCGGTATCTCGCTCGTCATGACCGATATCGTCGGCAGACTCCCACGACCGTTGTCCAAATCGTAGGGCTGTCTGGGTGGACACCAGAATAAGAGCAAGCAGTACGATCGAAATCAGCACTTCGATAAGCGTGAAGCCAGCGTCACTGCATTCTGTATGTTCTTGACCAGGGCTCACGGAGCGGCACTCAATTTAAGGCCCTTAAGTTCTGTTGTTCGGATCCTCCGCAAAGTGCCGTCTTGCCAACTGACGTCGACCAAGACCCAAAATGCTTTCAATTGGCGATCTTTAGAGTCTTCAGTATTTGCCGCGCGTTGAACGTTGACGCGCCAGGAAAAGCCGTCTTCATCGCCGAGCTCTTGTTGGCCATCTTCAAGCCGTCCTTCGACACCCGCAGCCGCCAATTTTGTTTTGGCCAACATGAGAGCGCGTTGGTCCATTTGAGCCAGACGCAGTCCGCGGCTACCGCCTGACAAATTGGCCGTGAGCGCAGCGAACACAGCTGCGAAAATCACCAGAGCGACCAGCGTTTCTATAAGTGTGAACCCCGCACATCGATCAGACATCGTCAGTTGATCCACGCCATTTCGGTCGCGCCTGTCGTGCTATCGATCGTAATCACGACCGACTGTTTCCCCTCCCGGAGTAGAACACGCCCCAGTCCGCTGCTGCCATCAGGCAGAAACCTGAGAGTGTGCGTGTGTTCGTCGCTTGTCGCGAAGCCCGCACCAGAAATTCGCACCTCGATCTCCTCGGGAATATGTCGACGATTTGCACGCGCATCAGACCAGAACCAGCGGCCATCACGGCTGATCGAAACCCTTTTTTCCACATTGCTCCATAGCGCAGCCGAACGCGTCGCGCGGAATTCCGACCCCAACTGGATGCCGAGGCTATGCAATGAAATGCGCGATTTCGAGCCGCCAAACCGTGGCAATGCCATCAGCGTCACCCCGGCGAAAACTGCCAAAGTGATCAGTAATTCGAGCAGCGTAAAGCCGTTTTCGCCTCTCGCCCGTCGTTCGGTGATGCGCGACGTCGTCATTTGAATGCCAGGTCGTTGACACTGAGGATGGCGTTCATGACCGAGAGGATCAATCCGCCCACCAAGCCGCCGATGATCAAAGTCAGGACGGGAGTGATCAAGCCCGTCAGTCGGCTGAGTTGTCGTTGAAGCATTGCCTCATATATAACTGCGACGCGCATGAGCATGACATCGAGCTGTCCCGTTTGCTCGCCGATGGCGATCAGGCGCAGCGAAAGCTCCGAGAACAACCCGGACTGAGTAAGGGGCGATGCCAGCGAAGAGCCGGCCTTCAGCGTTTCGCCCACATCGGCAACCGCAACCAGGAACGCGCTGTTCCGAAGCACGCTACCCGACAGTCGGACAGCATCGAGCAACGGCACGCCATTTCGAGTGAGCGTCGCCAATGTTCGACAAAAACGTGCTGTTTCTCGATTGGCGATGACGTGCCCGATGATTGGAAGGCGTAACAGGGCGCGATGGACGCTCTGTTTTAGAGATTGACTTTGGCTCGCCGCAATGGCGGCCACCAGGCATCCTACGACGGCAACGATGATAATGGGCCAATTCCCGGCGCACCACGCTTGCACGTCGACCATCAATTTCAACGTCGGCGGCAGCGTCGCCCCGGCATCCTTGAACAGCGGCAATAGCGTGGGCAATAGCACAGTCATGATGATGGCGACTGCGCCGCCAGCGGCCGCCAGCAGGATCATTGGATAAACAAGTGCCGATCCGATCTGGCCGCGCATCTCGCTCGAGCGGTCTAGAAATGCCGAAATATCGTCGAGAACTTCTCCAACCGAACCACTCGCCTCTCCCGCTTGAATGAGGCGCCAATAGTATTCAGGAAAATCCGTCCCGCTCGCTGCAAGCGCTCCCGACAGCGAATTGCCCTCCCTGATGCTGTCGAGGAGCCTCCGTGTCACCTTGCGAATCTTGGTGGACATCAACGGTTGCAGGCTGACGATACGAAGCGCTTCGTCGAGCGGCAGATCGGCTTTGACGAGCGATGCGAGTTCATGCGTGAACAGGCTCAGATCAGTCAGCGACAGATGCCCGCTGCCGAAAACCTCGCGTTCCCACCATTTTTTATCATCGGACGCAGCCTCGCCCTCTCTGACTTCGAGAGCGAAATGGCCTTGACGATGCAACGCCTCGAGAGCGGCTTCGCGCGACTGTGTGTCGAGCGAACCTTGCTTCAGGACGCCGCGTTGATCGTAGGATCTGTAAACGTATCTTGGCATTCCTCGAACCTGGTTACACGCAGCACTTCTTCAGGAGTAGTTTCGCCGCATAGAGCTTTCGTCAGGCCGTTCTGAAGCAGCGTATGCATGCCGTCTGCGACGCCTGCGACCTCCAGAGTCCGTTCCGGGCTCGATGCCAAGATCGCACTTCGAACGTTGTGCGATATGCTGAGTATCTCGAATATTGTCGTGCGGCCAGCGAAACCGGTCTGCCTGCACGCGGGACATCCGACAGCTTTACGCAAGCGCGGCGCTTCCCCCCCGAGCGCTGTCTCGATGTCGATCCCAGCTGCTTGCGCAAAGCCGAGTGCTGCCTTGGTGTCGGTGACTGGTTTAGCGCACGCCTCGCACAATCGGCGGACGAGACGTTGCGCAACCACGCCCTTCAGACATGAGGCCAGCAGGTACTTTTCGACGCCCATATCGAGGAGGCGCGTAATTGTCGCTGCTGCACTGTTCGTATGCACCGTCGACAACACGAGGTGGCCTGTCAGCGATGCTTGAATAGCGACTTGCGCTGTTTCCAGGTCGCGCATTTCGCCCACCATAATGATATCTGGATCCTGTCGCAAAATCGAACGAAGTGAAGTCGCGAAAGTAAGCCCGATCTTGGGGTGAACCTGGATCTGATTGATGCCGGGTAATTGGTATTCGATCGGATCTTCGACTGTGAAAATCTTTCGCTGCACCGAGTTCAGACCCTTGAGCGCGGTGTAGAGGGTCGTTGTCTTCCCGCTGCCTGTCGGACCCGTGACCAGGATGATACCGTTAGGCTCAGCCAGTAAGCCGGAAAATTTTTGATGCGATGAACCCGAAAAACCAAGTTTCAAAAAGTCGAGCTCGACGCTCGCCCGGTCAAGGATGCGCAAAACCAGACTTTCACCCCACAACGTCGGCATTGTGGATACGCGGAGGTCGACTTCCCGTCCTCGCACGTTGACTTTGATGCGACCGTCCTGTGGCAAGCGTCTCTCGGCGATATTCAACCGCGCCATGATCTTGATACGCGAGCCGATCGCGGCTCTGAGTGCAAGCCCGAGTGTTTCGACCAGATGAAGCGCGCCATCGATGCGGAATCGCACGCGCACGCTATCTTCACGCGGCTCGATGTGAATATCCGACGCTTGCTGATCGACGCCTCTGACGATCAGGTCGTGCACGAGCCGGATTACCGGCGCCTCGCTGGCCATATCTTCAAGACGGCGAACATCGTCCTCGATGGCTGTTTCGCGACCACTGGCCTCCGGCCGGTCCACCGCCTCCGATTTGATGACACCGGCACCGTAGAGGCGCGTAATGGCGCTGTCGATATCGCCTTCGGCGGCAATTCGGAAATCGACCGGCCGTTCGATCATGAACGCCAATGCTGCAATCGCATCGAGATTGAATGGATTAGCGACTGCAACGTCAAGACGTTCTGCCGTCTCCTCGATGGGCAGCAGGCGATTTGCCTTGAGGAATGAGAATGGCACAATGTCAGCAAGTAACGCGGTCTCCGGGAAGTCATCCGGCGACGCCAGGCGCAGACCATAAAATTCGGCGAACGCCTTGGCGAGTAGGCTGTCGGAAAGCAGACCAAGCCGGATCAGCACGACGTCGAAACGCTCGCCGGACTGGCTGACGGCACGTTGCGCGCGCCGTACGGCCAACTCGTCGAGTATTTTGCCGTCCAGCAGGAAAGAGCCGAAGGACGTAACAAATGCGTCACTTCGTGGATCGACAGCACGAGTTTTTGTTTGGTCGGGCTGAAGCATGGTACCCTTCATTAGCAAATATACTTAATAGTGGAGGTCGACGTCGGTCCGGTACGTTGCAATATACTCCGATGCCTTTTAACACATCGCGAAGTCGAAACAGAATCCTTCATAAATTTAATCGACACTGTGGGTCGGCAGGGCCGTAGCAGGAAAGTTTTAACTAACGTGCGTTCCGCGTCCACACCAACCTGGTCTGGCGTCAATCGCTTCCTCAGTTGGTGGGGAGGTGAACTCGTTGGTATTGTATCGGGTGCATCGCGGCGTAAATCAGCAGCATCGGCCGGGCGGTATCTCGTCTGTGCAGGTTCCGATGGACTCGGGCTTTTCGACCTTCGATCCTCGCCGGACCTGTCTCCGGCGGCGCGACAGTTGGCGATGCGACCGCAACACGAAGTTCTCGCGAGTTTGGCCGACTTGGCCCGCGCCGGCGCGGCGACGGGCGTCAGTCTCCGGCTGCCCGCCAGCGCCTATTTCGTTCGGCGCTCGGAACTGCCGATCGGTGCCGCGAACGATTTTCGAACTCTCCTGACGCTAGATTTTGAACGCACGATGCCGTTCAAGATCACCGACGTCTATCTGGCTCATGTCTTGGAGACGACGCCAGCCAGCGCCGGCAAAGTGTGGGTCCGCCAGCTTGTAGTGAAGCGTCGAGCTGTCGACCCCTTGCGGGCGGCAATCGATGGCGCCGGCCTGGAGGTCGAACGTATCGACTGTTGGGATGCCGACGCCGAACGGGCGATGCCGATAAACTTTTTGGATCGCGAAAGCGTGGGCAAATCAGCCAGCGCCACGAACCGAAGCGTTTGGGTGATGGTGGCGGCAATTGGCGGGCTTTTAGGCCTCGGTACATTCCTTTTGATCCAGAAGCACGAGGCGGCGTTGCTGGAGATACAAAGCCAGACGGAACGCCAGAAAATAAAGGCCAAAACGGTACGTGAAGCGCTCGCCAAGTCCCAATCCGCGTTTACCGAGATATCCAATTTTTATCGGTTGCGAGCCGACACGGTTACAAAATTATCCGTCATTGAGGAGCTGACGCGGTTATTGCCGGATAGCGCCTGGGTCACGGATCTCAAGATCGATGGTGCAACGGTAGACATTTCGGGTTTCGCCAAGGCAGCCGCAACTCTGGTGCCGATCTTGGAGCGTTCGACCATGTTCGTGAACGCTACACCAACCGCCCCACTGACCTTCGACCCGCGCGAAGATAAGGATCGTTTCAGCATCAGGGTGCAGATCAGAAAAGCCGCGACGAACCTCGAGACTGCGCCGGAGGTCAGCCGATGAGTTTATACAATCTCGCCAAGCCCATTCGACAGCTGCTGGCCCTCGCTTTGCTTGCTCTTGCAATCACCGCCGTTTGCCTTTTGACGATCGTACCGGTCCACACGAAAGTCACCGATCTCCAAGACAGAATAGAGCAGGAGCGTTTGACGCTCGGTCGTCTCAGCGCCATTGGCCGTGATGAGACCGCCGCGCGTGAGTTCGACAGCGCCACCACCACGGCGCACGGAAAAGGCTTGTTTCTCGACGGCGAAAGCGAGTCGATCCGTATGGCCAACTTGCAATCGCTTCTGGCCGAGATCATCTCTGCGAATGGCGTCAAGCCGCGGAGTATCCGCAACCTACCGGCCCGCGAGCGCAATGAGCTGCGGATGTTAGGCGTCCAGATGAACTTGGTTGCGACGATCGAGAGCCTCCGTCGGATCCTGATTGCAATCGAAGAACATCGGCGAGTGCTGATTGTCGACGCCTTGCAGGTCTCGCCATTGACCGGAACTTGGGTTGGCAACGAAGAGCTGCGTGGCACACTCGACATTCGGTTTGATGTTTTCGGCGTAGAAGGCCGGCAAAAATGAAAAAAAATGCAAAACCCAAAGCGCGATCAAAAGTGGCTGATAGGATGCCGTATCTGAGGGCAATGTTGTTCATTGGCGTTTGCGCGTCCGCCTATTTCGTTTGGGTGGTTTATTCGATGCAGATTGAAGTGGCACAGCTGACTGCAGGCTATACAGCCGCCGCTCAAGAGAAGGTTTCCGCAACCGACAAGCTGGCGATTGTCGCTCCGCGCACATTAGCTGAATTTCCGCAGTCGAGTGCCCGACCACTGTTTCATCCCGATCGCCGGCCTATCGAAATTGCCAAGCCAGTCGTTGCGCCCACTGTCATCCCGGATGCGCCGCCCCCGCCAGTCGATCAACTGCAACTCGTCGGAGTTATGCAAACCGGCCCTAACCAGTTTCGCGCCTTGATCAGAAGTGGCGCCGATGCGCCGGGCCAGTGGCTCGTCGTCGGCGATCAGCTGCAGGGGTGGCGGCTTAGCGCAATCGCGTCGGATGGCGTGACGATTGTCGTTGCGCGCCCAGGAAACGGAGCGCCTAGCCAACAACATAAGCTTCGCCTGCTTCCCGGGCCAACCGCTACAGCAGGATGATACAGATATAAACGCCGGGTCTCGTGCCGATTGCCTGAGCGATCTTAGATCATCAATGTTTATGCACGTGGCTGTGTGTACTGTGGTCGTGCGTACTTTTATGCTGTTGCGCTGCCGGTGTATTTGAAATCGCGAAGGCATATGTTTGAACGTCGATGTATGTAATCAAATCATTTGCATCGTTTTGAGATATTTGCAGATTGGGCATTCTCACGCCCTTGTATTTGCTCGCCAGCGAGGTCGCGATCGGATCTTTTTCCGCGCGCATCTTGTCGGGTTCCGAAATGAAATGCGCGAGCCAGTTGCGGTCCCGGCGGGTGGATACGCCCAGCAAGTCAGGTCCCACGCGATCACCCCGTCCGACCGTGTGGCAGCCGGCGCAAGCCTTGGTGAACAGGGCTTCGCCCTGATTGTCGCTGACCACTACCTCTTGGTAGCCGGCATTCATCTTCTGTGCGATACGCTTTTCGTCCCGCCAATTGGGATCGAGCGAGCGTATGTTAAATGCGACGCGTTCGAGATCTCCAAACGCCGAATCGCGAGACCAATTGCCTGTCGCGGCGTTGCCGAGAAGCATTTCATGACGATGCTCGGCGGCGATGCGGCTTCTCTCGCCCAATTTGTAACGGATTGCTGCGATGTCGTCCGGCTTGCCCGTCAAGAATTTCCAGCCAGGTCCTACCCGAAAGGCGTCGGCATGCTGCTTGAGTGCGGCGGGCGTGTCGTGCTCGGGGTCGATCGTTATCGAGTACATGAATATATCACGACCTACGACATCACCCAGTCTTTCCTGCACTTGTGCGAGCCGCGCTGTGGTCAGCGGACAGATGTCGGTGCAACTCGTGTAGATGAAGTTGATGACGACGAGCTTGTCCTTGATGAGGTCGTCGAAGAAGTGGAACGTCTTGCCGTCCTGATCCTGGACTTCGACGTTGGGCAGATAATCCTTGCCCCACCGCGACGATTGCGGCGCGCTCGAGAATTCGTCGCCGGCGAGCGCCTGACCGCACGCAGCCGCTGCGAGGCCTAGAGCGAGGAGAAAAGCATTCAATCGAAGAAAATGTGCGATACGAAGCATGGTGCGCCCAATAAGAAATACTCTTGAAGTGACGGCTTGAACGCTTGTCTAAACGCCCAAGCCGCAAGTGAGAGAGAAGTTACGATGTCACCGGAGGCGACCGCCACCCGATGGTGGACGTGCTGTTCCACCGCCACCGCCACCGCTAACGCTACCCGTCGACACCGGGGACGTTGTCGACGTCGGCCCGCCACCGCCACCAGTTTGTTGATTGAAGAACCGTGCATTGGCGGGATCGGCTTCCGGCAGCACTTCTGGATCGGTAAAGAACACGCCGTCCGGCGTCGGGTTGGGCGTTTTGGTGATGACTGTTCGTTCGCCGCCCAGCAGCTGAATTCTCATCAGCATGGCGAAGTCTTCGTGCACGGTGTTGTGGCAGTGGTTCACGTACGAACCGCCGTATTCGCCGAATTGCACCTGGAACTGAACTTGTCCCGAAGGGCGCAAACGCCAGACGTCTTTTCGAACGTTCTTTTCTGTCGCCGGAATTGATGCGCCACCACGGTTCATGGTCACGCCTTCTTCGAAATGCAGATGGATCGGATGATCCCAGCCGCCGCCGCCGTTGACATAGGTCCAGTGCTCGACCTCGCCGGGCTTTGGAATGAGCATCGAAATGCGGTTGGCGTTCATCGAATGCGAGGCTTGACCGTTGACCTTGATGATCCACGGGAAGCCTTGCACGACCTCGGAGCAATCAGGTGTGCACGCACCGTTCCCGCCGGCGCGGCTGTCGCCGTTGCCGCGGCCGAATTCGACGACACGCGTCCGGACCGGTTGGACGATCGGAATTTGCTCCGTCAACACGGTCGGCACCACGCTCTCGTCCTTGTCGGTAGCATAGAGCGTGACCGCCGGGTTGTCGGTGCTCTGCATCTGACTGACGATGCGGAATTGCAGGATGCCGCCGGTGACCGGATCCGGGGACTTGCCCGCGAGAGCATCGGCCAGCGTGAGGGCGCCGTCAGGCTTGCGGCCATCGGTCTGTTGCAGCACGTTGACGAGCATCGCGGTGTCGCCAACGCTGAAGCGCGAGAAGTCGACGACGATGTCGTAGCGTTCGGCAATGCCTTGCTGATCGAGCTGCGTGAGCGTGATCGGATTGACGACCAGGTTTCCGTCGTTGGCGATGAACTGGAACGGCACGGCGCGACCTTTCGAGTCGGCGATCGCCAACTGAATGAAACGAGACATGCAGGCGTTGAGCGTGCGGAACCGGTACTTGCGCGGCAACACTTCCATGTACGGCGCGTACGCCATGTTCACGAGAGGCAGATCGCCGACAAAACCATCGGTGGTGAAAATGTCGAAGAAATATTGTCCCTGCGTGTCGGTTGCCCCATCCGAAATGATGAGGTTGACGTCGAAATCGGTGTTACCCCAGGTCTTCTGCCGACCGCTCGGCAGACGCAAGTTGACCGTATTAGCATCTTTGGTCAGGTTTTTAGTGTCGCCCTCGTAGCCGCGATCTTTACCGCTCATCACGTTGATCATCATGAGATTGCCCTTGTAGACATTCTCGGCCGTGAAGAAGAAGCGATGATCGTGCGCCCACATTGTACCGACGGTTTCGCGGAAGTCGCCTGCCACATTGATCAGACCACCGTCATCGGTTGGACCGGAGGCGAAGATGTTGGTGGCGGATGTGTTGATCTTGTCACGGCGCGCAAGCGTGAGGCTGTAGCGATAGTCGTAGAACGTACCCGGGAAATGGTGAACGTTGCTTGCGCCGTCACTTTCGGCACCGTTGTGCATATTGTGGAAGTGCAATTGCGATTCGTTCCGGCCAAAGCCGCCGTTGTCGCTGCGTTCGGTAGATAGGTTGTTGTAAATGCGATGCAGGATCGGCTCGCCGTATCGCACCTTCAACAGTTGCGGTGGCATGACGCCGGTGCCGTGCTCGGCCGAGGCACCGGTTCCTTTGGCAGGCGTGCCTTGTCCCGGCCCATAGGTCCAGACGCTGTCTGGCTTCTGGTCGGGCATATTCTGAATTGTCAGTTTCGGATCGGTGTAAAAGCGGGTGCCGGACTGCACGCGGCTCAGCGACGACACGTAACCAGTATGAGGGCAGAACTCTTCCCATCGTTGATGAGCAAACATCTCGGTCGGTGGGCGACCTTCACACGGCCCGCGTTTGGTAAGCGGGTTTACGTAGGGGTTCGGACCAGCGCCTTTGTAATTCGAATAGTCATCGTGATAGGAAAGCCGCCGCGCACTGTGCTCATTCATGAACGCCGGAAAATCGCAACGCGTTTCGCCGTTCACCACGGAGTCGGTCATAGGCGTCGGGGCACGATAATTCAATCGATGCATGGGCTGCGTAAATTTCTTGGCACCGAATAGCGGGCTGCGAGGTGCGCCAGTGGGGCCGGCAGCAAACGCGCTCCGTGCGTACGGGCTCAAACCGTTCTTGGCGACCAGCAATCCACCCGTCGTGTAAATGCCCCAACGCAACAGATCTCGCTTCGTGATCTGCCCGAGTGACAATGCCTTGACGATTTCCGCGCGATTGTTGCGCGCATTTTGCGCTTCGCGCTGTCTGGCCTTGGATGCTGAAAATGGGAGATACATTATTTCTACCTCTCGCTGTACCATTAAAATATGCGATAATCAAAGAGCAATTCCCCTGCATATTCGCAGATCAATTCATTTCATTTTCGATATAATCGCAACAGTCAATGGTGCCTTGCAGTTGATGCCAGAGGTCCAAGACCTGATCGGACCATGGTCTGGTCTTTTCCTGTCGACAGGTGGCGTGCGCATCAGTTGGTTGTCGCGGTCGACGTGAGTTCCAATTTCCAGGCCGTTGAGAGAAGCTCCGTAGCCGTTGTAAATTTCGAAAGCCAAAGCAGCGACCTCGCTTTTCAAATCGCGCACTTATGAAGCCTTAAGTATCGGAAATTCAACCATAACTCGGC